>JBBQCH010000024.1:0-29002 GCA_038318485.1 Geobacterales bacterium | reverse complement strand
GCCACCATCGGCGAAACGGGTCGAAGCATTGACCATCACGCAGGAGGAGTTGACCTCGCGGATGAAACGCTGTGCCCGACTGTAGTCGCTGGTGATGATCGATTCGGTATGCAGCGAACAGTAGCGGTTGATATGATCTATTGCGGCATCGATATCGTCCACAACCCGGCAGGCCAGGATCAGTTCCAGATACTCGGCATGCCAGTCCTCCTCGGTGGCCGGCCTGGCTGCCGGGACAAGACGGCAGAAGGCCTCATCCCCGCGCAGTTCGACCTGCAGAGCCGACAGTGCGGCAGCGATTCTGGGAATGAATTCAGCTGCCACATCCTTGTGAATCAAAAGCGTCTCCAGGGCGTTACAGACCCCCGGACGCTGGGTTTTGGAGTTAATGATGATCCGCTCGGCTTTGTCGAAATCGGCCGACTGATCCACGAAGACATGGCAGACGCCCTTGTAATGTTTGATAACCGGGATGCGCGAGTTTTCAACGACAAAACGGATCAGGCTCTCGCCTCCCCGAGGAATAATCAGATCAATTGATTCTTCCTGCTTGAGCATTTCCAGCACCCCTTCCCGCTCGGTGAAAGGAATCAGCGACAGAGCCGCCGTCGGGATATCCATTTCCTTCAGGACACCCTGCAGCACAGCCGCAATAGCTAGATTGGAATTGATCGCTTCGGAGCCGCCCCGCAGGATAACGGCATTTCCGGCTTTGAGACAAAGTGCGGCGGCATCGGCAGTAACATTGGGGCGCGCCTCGTAGATAATGCCGATCGTACCGAGCGGAATGCGCATCTTGCCGACCATCAGATCATTGGGGCGTTTCCACATTTTGGTAACCTCACCCACCGGATCCGGCAGGGCCGCAATCTCGCGCAGGGCGCCTGCAATGGCACCGATACGCTTCTGGTCCAGCATCAGGCGATCAAGCATCGCGCTGGAAAGCCCTTTATTTTGGCCCGCCTCCAGATCTTTCCGGTTCTCGGAAATCACCCGCGCTTCATGGGCTTCCAATTCGGCGGCCATCTTCAACAGCATCTCGTTTTTGACTCCACTGGAAAGGCGCGCCATGGCCAACGAGGCCTGACGGGCGTCTACGGCAATTTTTCTGATTTGTTCCGCAATGTTCATATTGTGGTCTCCAAAACTGGTTTCAGCCGGCAGCATGCCGATCCTGCACAGAGTTTACGCAAAAGCCGGTTTACGGGCAAGTCATTTGATATCTTGCTTTTATTTGCAGCACACCTGATAAAGCCGGAATTAATGATTATAATGTACGGAATGAATACTGAAGAGAAATATGAAGGCCCTGAACAACCTTCCTGGCAACCGGTTCTGGTTGACAGCCAACAGCCCCGGAATAAACGCCAGGCGCAAAATTGGGCGCTCGTCCTGGATTCGCGTTCGATTCCCTGCTGTATTGATACGGATGGCCCAAACTGGCTGGTGCTGGTGCCGGAGCAACATCTGGTCAGTGCCCGCAACGAGTTGCAGCTCTATGAAGCAAAGAATCGCAACTGGCCGCCCCCCCTCCCCCCTCCCCAACGACTTATTGAAAACACGTTGCCAACCATCTCGGTCCTGATCCTGCTGGCCACCTTTCACAATCTGACCCTGCTCGGATTTTCAATGCCGGGACGAGGCATTATTGATCTGAACGAAATCGGCGCCGCTCACTCAGCCGAGATACTGAACGGCCAATGGTGGCGACTGGTAACGGCCCTGACACTGCATTCCGACCTGACTCACCTGCTTGGCAATCTGACGATCGGCGGAATCTTCATCATCCTGCTCTGTCGTGAACTGGGCTCAGGACTGGCCTGGAGCCTGCTGCTTGCTTCTGGAGTTTTTGGAAACCTGCTCAATGCCTGGGTACAATCTCCGGAGCACCACTCGCTGGGCGCCTCCACCGCCGTATTCGGCGCTGTCGGCCTGCTGGCCGTCATCAGCATGGCCCGGCACCGTCACCACCTGCAGCGGCGCTGGTTTGTCCCGATTGCAGCCGGACTGGCTTTACTGGCCATCCTGGGAACAGAAGGCAAGCATACCGATTTGGGAGCACATCTGTTCGGCTTTTGTTTCGGTCTATTTTGGGGATTTATTGCGGAACATCTGATCGGAAAGCATGGCCGCCCCGGACGACTGCTGAATGCCGTCCTGGCTCTTGCCAGCGGAGCGTTTGTTGTGGTCGCCTGGTGGTCTGCGCTGACGTTGGGCTGAATTCAAAACAGCCTGAAAACCTCACCGGATCGGGCAGAAGCTGTTTCCCGCCTCGGCCTGATCCAGGTACCATGAGTTGTTTAGCCCGCTTTCAGAATACCATCCGCCACCTGCCGCAGACTCTTGCGCTTATCCATCGCAATCTTCTGTATGGTTCGATAAGCCTCGGCTTCGGACAGACGATCCTTTTCCATCAGCATGCCTTTGGCTTTTTCAATGATTTTGCGGTTTTCGATCGTTTCCCGCAGATCATCGATCCGCTCTTTCAAATCTTCAACCTCTTCAGCATGGTGCAGAGCAACCTCTATGGCGGGAAGAAGATCCTGCTGTCGTAGCGGTTTGGTTAAAAAAGAGGCAATTCCGTTTTCAGTTGCGCGTTTGACAGTCTTCGAATCATAAGCGTTGGTCAGCAGCATAATCGGAATTTTAAGCTTCTTTCGGATCTCGCCGGCAGCTGTTATTCCATCCATCTCCGGCATCGAAACATCCAAAATCGCCAAGTCGGGAAAGCTCCCCAAAGCCAGCTCCACAGCCCTTTTGCCGTTCCCACACTCCAGCACCTCATCGAAACCCAGATCCGCCAGCATGGCCTTAAGATTGGTTCTGATAATCGGTTCGTCATCGCATATAAGTACGGTTTTGCCCATTGTAAGCCCTCCTTCGGGTTGAGGCTGATACCGGGAGGTAGCATTAGGCGTGCCATTCTTACGCCCAAAGATTCAAAACATGTAATCATGGCTCTTATTTACGGCGCGGGCAGGACCTCATCAAGCCTGGAACAGAGTCTAGTGATTGAATATAGCCTTATTGACACAAATGGCCTGTAATGATACTAGATTCAGCATGACAACTATTATTTCATCACCAAACATGGCATGGATTTTTAAAGTAGCAGTACTGGCAGCCATATCGATCCTGGCCGGATGCACCAGCCATATACCTCGCGAAAAGCTCCCTTTTCCTCTCACCAGTGACGCCTGCGACAATACGGTCAAAGTCGTTACAGTTCCGCTGCCGGTAATTGCCTCCAGCCCCAATGAGGGCATCACCGCCGGAGCGTTAACAGCCTTTCTGATTCACAACAAAAATGACGAAATCAACACCATGCTGGCTCCGCAGATCAACCACAACAGCAATTTTGGTTTTACAGCTTCGCTTTACGGAGCTTTCTATCCCACACCCGACCGTAACATCGAATTCAACCTGTCCCAATCCAGTAAGGTGAATCACGCCTATGAGTTTCACATCAGAGATTTCTCTCAACTTGATAAGAAGCTGGAACTGAATGCTAATTTTTTCAAGATATCCGACGGATCATCCCGCTTCTTCGGTTTCAACGCAAAGAGCCCGTTGCAACAGGAAACAAATTATGCCAACGACGAAATCGGGTATAGCATCTCAGCCGGTTACCAGATTGGCAAACACTATCAGATTACGATAGGCGACCGTTTCCGTAATGTCAGTATAGAGCGGGGAGCGGTCACGAAAATCCCCTATATCAAAGATTTATTTTCGGCAACGGTCGTGCCTGGCAGAGACGGTTTCAGTACTCACGCTCCACGCATTTCGTTTTCATACAGCACACTGAATGACCGCGACACCCCCACCTTTGGAGGCTATGCACGTTTCACCTTTGAACCGACCATTACAGCCCTTGGCGGAGCCGCAGACTATCGACGTTATGAGGTCGAGACCAAAGGTTTCATTCCATTGGATAAAGCCCGCTACATCAGTGTATTTAGATTGATGTACAGTCAGACCCTTGGGAAAAATGTACCTTTTCTGGAGCAAAGTATTCTGGGGGGTGAGACGACCCTGCGAGGCTACGGACGAAATCGTTTCATAGACAACAGCTTTTTCCTCTGCAACCTGGAACAGCGCATCCGGCTCTTCCGCTGGGAAGTGTTCAATGTGACCGCTGACTGGGAAGTTGCCCCATTCATAGACCTTGGTGCGGTGATGGAATCTCTGGACAAGGCCAATAGCTCAAATTTCGAGTTCAATCCTGGCATCGGTTTCAGGGCGATTGTTCGACCAAACATAGTGGGCAGGGTTGACATGGGTATCGGGAAAGATGGACCGGCCATTTTCGTAGGACTGGGTTACCCGTTCTAATCACCAAGTTCCTCCCGAAGCTGCTGCATGTGGCACATTTCGGCATAGAGCCCGCCCTGCTTCAACAGTTCGTCAGGGGAACCCTGTTCCAGAATTGTTCCAGCCTTCAGAACAATGATCCTGCCGCAGTCGCGAAATGCTGAAACACGCTGCGAAACAATCAAGACCGTTCGTCCAGTATAAAACCGGCCCAACTCGTTGAGGATCTCCTCCTCGCGACCGGCATCCACCGCCGAAAGCGGGTCATCCAGCAACAGCAGAGGCGGATCGCCGGCAACTGCCCGGCTGATTGCCAGGCGCTGTTTCTGCCCACCCGAAAGCGTCACCCCCTTTTCACCCACCTGAGTTTCGAACCGGTCCGGAAACGACTCCACATCCTCCAGAAAGCCGGCCTGAACGGCAGCTTTCCGAATAAACTCCTGGTCAAGCTCTCCCGGGCTACCGTAACCGATATTTTCTTCGATGGAACGCGAAAACAGGAAAGCTTCCTGAGGGACAAATCCGATCAGGCGGCGCAGGCTGCCAATAGTTATCCTGTTAATATCCTGCCCGTCCACGAACAGCATCCCGTCAGCAACCGGCAGCAGGCGGGCTAACAGTCGCAGAATGGTGGTTTTGCCACAGCCGACCTCACCGGTGATGCCGACGGTTTCGCCAGCCAAGATTTTGCAGGACAAACCATCCAGCACGGTTTTTCCGCCATAGTCGAACGAAAGATTCCGCAGTTCGATTCCCTGTTGCAGTCCGTTGAGCGGCGCCGAATCCGGATTATCCACCACAGCCGACTCGGCCCCCAGTATCTCGCCCAATCGCGACATGGACGCCGCTCCGCGCTGGGCCAGCGTCAGTATCCACCCCATCACAGCCGTAGGCCAGACCAGCATTGCCAGATAACCACTGAAAGCCACAAAGTCACCCAGGGTAATGGTATTGTTTATAACCAGCCGGCCGCCCATGAACAGAACGATCAGGGTCCCCGATCCGGTAGCCGCCGCCATAACCGGAATAATCAGGCCACGCAGACGCGCCAGACGCAGATTGTGCCGCAGGTACTTTTCGGCGGTCTTCCCGAACTCTTCCTGGAAATGTTCTTCCCGACAATATGATTTGATCAGTCTTACCGCTGAAACTGTTTCTTCAACCTGACTTGAAAGTTTGGCAAGCTCCTCCTGCGCCTGCAGGGAACGCTGAAACAGCCGGTGGCTGACTTTTTTGACAATCAGAATCATCAAAGGAAACGGAAGAATCGCCCAGAAGGTCAGCCAGGGATGAATGCGCATCATCATCGACACCGCAGCGGTGTAGATCAACACTGTATTGATTGCACTCATGGCTCCAAAACCGGTCAGCATACGCACATTTGTCAGATCATTGGAAAAACGGGAGAGGATGTCACCGCTGCGGCTGGTGGAAAAATAACCGAGATCAAGCTGCATCAGACACCGGAAAAGATCGTCACGGATGCGGAACTCGATAATCCTGGCCGCGTTCAGTATCAGAGTACGGGAAAATATGCGGGTGATGCAGTGCAGAACCGCCAAAAATGAGATGATCAGAGCGCAGGCAGCCGCCGAGAAACGTGCTGACTCGGGATGCTGCAAAGCCTCTACTGCCAGCTTCATAAACCAGGGGATCAACAGAGCAAAAGTATTGGTAAGCAGAAGAAAAACCGCTCCGCCGGCATAACGACGGCGGAGCGCGGTTAAATAAGGTATGAGCCTGAGCAGGTCTTTGATGTTTTTCATCTAAATTAGAACGGAATATCGTCATCCTGAAAGGGAGGCTCTTCATAACTACCGCCGCCGGACGGTTCAAAGGAGGAATCTCCGCCGCCACGGGCCCCTTCGCCTCCTTTGGAGGACAAGAATTCCAAAGAGTTGCCAACCACTTCGGTGGTATAGCGGGTGTTGCCGTCACGGTCCTGCCACTTGCGGGTCTGCAGTCTTCCTTCGATATAAACAGTGCTTCCCTTGGTCAAATACTGTCCGGCCAAAGTTGCCTGCTTATCCCACAGTACGACATTATGCCAATCGGTCTTCTTTTCCCACTCATTGGTCTGCTTGTTCTTAACCCGCTCGCTGGTGGCGATTGAAAAAGTCGCCACAGCCATGCCGGATGCAGTATGTCGAAGCTCCGGATCTTTGCCCAGATTTCCGATCAACATTACTTTATTTAGACTAGCCATAATCCAGCTCCTCGTTGTTAAATTATAAAAATCAATCCTGCAGCCCGTTGACCGCCGCCTTGAGAATCTGGCTGGGCTTGAAACTCAGTATCCTGCGGGCGGAAATTTCAATGGTCTCGCCGGTTTGCGGGTTCCTGCCGCGGCGGGGATTCTTTTGTTTGACCTCGAATTTACCGAATCCGGATATTTTCAAATCTTCGCCGCTTTCCAGGCACCCCTTTATCAGTGAAAAACAACCTTCCACCAAGTCTGACGATTCTTTTTTGGAAAATCCGCACGCGATGGAAACTCTCTCAACAATATCTGCCTTTGTCATACATCCCCTCCACTGAAAATTGATCCGAACAATACACTAACCTTTTTAGTAAAGCAAGTTAGACGATTACGTGTGGAAAAAACAATTCCAAGTCAACAATCCGTCACGTCAATAGTTTGACTTGGCAATATTCATGCTACGACAGGAAACCGGGGTTACAAACAGCTCTCAGCAAAGAGCCTATACACTCTCACCACAAAGCCAGGGAAAACGGGTTATCGGCACAAAAATTGCATTATATCGATAATTTTGACACTATCAACTTTAAAGCGGCCCGAGAAAACAGTTTATGGCAAATGGTTCTGTTGAAGCGATAGAGCTGAGCGGATTCCGCAAAAGCTCCGATATTTATGTTGCGCTGGGCTTGATCGGCATCCTGTCGCTGATGATCATCCCGCTGCCGGCATTTGTCCTCGACATTTTCCTGGCAGGAAACATTACAATTGCCCTGTGTATCCTCCTGATCTGCCTATATACCGTTCAGCCGCTCGATTTTTCGGTTTTTCCATCGGTACTGCTTGTCACGACCCTCTTCCGCCTGTCCCTCAACATTGCATCCACCCGCCTGATACTTCTGCATGGCAGCGAGGGAGTCGAGTCGGCCGGCGCGGTCATCAAGGCCTTCGGACAATTTGTGGTAGGCGGCAATTACGTTGTCGGAGCCGTACTTTTCCTGATTCTGGTGGTCATAAACTTTGTAGTTATCACCAAAGGCGCCGGGCGTGTCGCCGAGGTCGCGGCCAGATTCACCCTGGATGCCATGCCGGGCAAACAGATGGCGATAGATGCGGATCTCTCCGCCGGCCTGTTGACCGACAAAGAGGCTAAAATCCGCCGACTCAAGATATCACGCGAAGCAGATTTTTACGGTTCAATGGACGGTGCCAGCAAGTTTGTACGCGGCGACGCGATTGCCGGCATAATGATCGTGTTGATCAACATCTTCGGGGGTTTAATTATCGGGGTCTGGCAACAGGACATGCCGCTGATGAGTGCCCTGACTAACTACACCCTGCTGACCATCGGCGAGGGACTGGTAGCCCAGATTCCGGCTCTGATCATCTCTACGGCAGCCGGCATCCTGGTGACGCGTTCTGCCGATGAAAACAGCTTCGGGCATGAACTGACCGGCCAATTCATGAATTACCCCAAGGCTTTTTACGTTGCGTCCGGCGTAATGTTCCTGTTTGCTTTGATTCCCGGTCTGCCTCATTTTGCTTTTTTACTGATTTCCGGCATTACTTTTTTAATCGGAAAAATGGCCCGGGAAAAAGCCCAGGTCGTCGAGGAGACGGCCTTACCTGAAGCAAGTGCAGGAGAAGAGTCGATTGACCAGGCCTCAAATATCCGTCCCCTGGATGTGCTTGAACTGGAGGTAGGCTACGGCCTGGTACCAATGGTTGATGCCGCTCAAAACGGCGAACTGCTGGAGCGCATCCGCTCAATACGGCGCCAGACTGCCCAGAAAATGGGATTTGTGGTCCCGCCAATCCATATTCATGACAATCTGCAGCTCAAACCGTACGAATACAACCTCCTGATCCGTGGTGCCCGGGTAGGCGGAAGTGAATTGACCGGCCAGTATCTAGCCATGGATTCCGGCGGAGTTACCGCCAACCTGCCAGGCCTGACAACCAAGGAGCCGGTCTTCGGCCTGCCGGCGGTCTGGATACGGGGTGAAGAACGGGACCTGGCCCAGATCAACGGCTACACAGTGGTAGACAGCACGACCGTCGTGGCCACCCATATCAGCGAGATTATCAAGCGCTACTCGCACGAGCTGGTTGGAAGACAGGAAATGCAGCAACTGCTGGACAATGTGGCGGTTAGTGCACCCAAAGTGGTTGACGAACTGATACCCGGACTGCTGAACCTGGGAACATTACTGCGGGTTGTCAAAAATTTGCTCAAGGAAGGGGTCTCGATCAGAGACATGCGCACCATCCTGGAAACCTTGGCCGACTATGCCTCGCTCACCAAGGATCCTGATGTGCTGACCGATTTCGTCCGTCAAGGACTGGGACGATTCATTGTAGATCAGTACAAGCTGGAAGAGGACACCCTCTTTTTAATTACGCTGGACCGCGAAATAGAAGACCTGGTTGCCGAAGCGATCCAGCCCTCTGACCAGGGAAGTTACCTGGCAATTGAGCCGGCAGCCGCCCAACAGATTCTAACAGGTATTCGCAATATGTCCGAACGGTTTGGCACCAGCGGAGCTCAGCCGGTTCTGCTGGCTTCACCATCTATCCGCCGTCACGTACGGAAACTGATCGAGCGTTTTGTGCCGCACATGGCGGTACTGTCGCACAACGAGATACCGCAGAATGTCAAAATCCAGTCACTAGGGGTGGTAAGCTTAAATGCTGGTTAAAACCTTTCAAGCGGCAAACATGTCCGAAGCATTGCGCATGGTCAAAGCGGAACTCGGTCCGGATGCGATGATTCTTTCTACAAAGAAAGAAAAAACCGGCGGTTTCCTGGGCCTTTTCAGCAAGCAGGTTTATCGGGTGACCGCCGCTATCGATCCGGCCCGCAAGCCTACCCCGCCCCCGCCGGTGCCCACCGTTTACCGGGAAGCCCCGGTGCGTGAACGCACCGCCAAAGAGGAGATGGAAAGCTCCATGCTGGCCCCTTTGGCGCGTGAGCTCAAAGATCTGCGTGAAAAAGTGGAATCGCTTGCACGGCGGGAAGAGGAAACCCGCAAGGAAGCCAAACCCTCCGATAACGAAAACATTGCAGGCCAACAGGAGAACGCTTTCAACCTTAAGAACATCCCCCGCTCTGACCTGGAAGAGATCAAAAAATTGCTGTTGGCTACACTGGCAAAAAGCCAGGAGGTGGGAATAAAGTCCATTGAATGGCCAAAAGCCGATGAAGGGAAAACTTCCGACGCGGCATCTGGAGAACAACTGTTACCGGAAGATTCTCCACTTTCAAAAGAATTGACCAAAAACGGAGTTTCAACCGATCTGGTTCGAACGATCATTGACACGCTCAACGCGCTGCCGGCCCAGAGCAAAAGCCAGAGCCTCAACGGCCGCCTCAGCGAAACCTTCGAGCGCTTGATAAAATTTGCCGGAACCCTCAAACTCAAGAAGGATTCTCCGCGCATTATCGCACTGGTCGGTCCGACGGGCGTCGGCAAGACCACCACCACCGCCAAACTGGCAGCCATGTACGCCCTAAATCGCGGAAACAAGGTAGCATTGATCACGATGGATATTTTCAGAGTCGGGGCGGTAGAACAACTAAAGACCTACTCCCGCATCATGGGCATCCCGCTGGAGGTAGCCTCAACCCCCAAGGAACTGGAAAAAGCGGTCGAGAAACATTCTTCCTGTGATCTGATTTTCATCGACACCGCCGGGCGCAGTCACAAGGACAAAGAAAAACTGGACGAGATGAAGAGTTTTATTGAGCACAAAATTCCGGTTGAGGTCTACCTCTGTCTCTCCGCAACCACCAAAGATCGTGAACTTGAAGAGATTCTGCGACGTTTCAGCATCTTCCAGATCAGTAAAGTAGTCTTCACCAAGATTGATGAAAGCGAGAGTCTGGGTAACATGGTCAACTTGCTGATGAAGGACAACCTGTCCATTGCATATTTCACAACCGGCCAGCGCGTGCCGGAAGATATTGAAGTCGCCACATCTGCCAAACTGGCTGATATGATTTTGCGGGAGGGAGTTTAAATGAGTGTCGTAGGTGGAACCGGAGATCAGGCTGACACTCTTCGTCAGATGGCTCACAATGTAAAGAAAAATCAGCAGGCTGAGACCACTTCCCAGAGCGGTCTGGCACCCAGCCAGGGGATCCGGGTTATTTCGGTCACCAGCGGCAAGGGGGGAGTAGGCAAGAGCAATGTCGTTTCCAATCTCGCCATCGCTCTTTCAGCACAAGGCAAAAAAGTGCTCTTGATCGATGCCGACCTGGGACTTGGCAATCTGGATGTTTTGCTTGGACTTTCTCCGACTTACAACCTTAATCATGTCATGAGCGGTGAGAAGACCGTCATGGAAATTCTGATCGACGGCCCGGCCGGAATCAAGATTATCCCGGCCGGCACTGGTGTTCAGGAGCTTACCAGCCTGGGACAGCACGAAAAGCTGAAACTGCTCGACGAACTCGACATGCTGGAAGAGCAGTTTGATATCATGATCATAGATACCGAAGCCGGCATTTCGGAAAATGTGACTTACTTTACGGTTGCCGCCCAGGAGATTTTTGTGGTTGTGACGCCTGAGCCTACTTCAATTACCGATGCATACGCGCTGATCAAACTTCTGGCCACACGCTACTCGGAACACCACTTCAAGGTACTGGTTAATATGGCCAAGGACAGTGAAGATGCCCTGGAGGTATTTCGGAAAATCGCCAATGTGGCGGGTCGGTTTCTAGACATATCACTGGATTACCTGGGATGCGTGGTAAAGGACGAGAAAGTCGTGGAGGCGGTCAAGCGCCAGAGAGCTGTCACGGAACTGTTTCCGGACTCGGAAGCTTCAGCGTGTTTTGCCACGCTGGCAAAACGAGTGATAGAAAACAAACGCCAGGGAGGAGTTAAAGGCAACATCCAGTTTTTTTTCCGGCGAATGATGGACAATCAGGGGGCTCAGTAACATATGGCTGCGGATGTCATTGCTGTCAAGGACAGGCGCCAGCAAAGGGAAAGGCGCCAGCAAAGGGCCGAGGTTGCTGCTGACAGGCGTCAGGACAAAGAGCGAGAACAGCTTATTATTGACCACATCCCGCAGGTAAATTATCTGGTCAATAGAATGGCAGCCAAGCTGCCACAGCATCTCGACCAACAGGATCTGGTCAGTGCCGCCATGATTGGCCTGATAAATGCTGCTGACCGTTTTGATCCCGCACGGGGCGTATTGTTCAAAACTTTTGCGGAACAACATATACGTGGCACAATTCTTGATGAGCTAAGATCATATGACGTACTCAGCCGTTCGATGCGGGACAAGTACAAGCGCCTGACCAAAGAGCTATGCAGCCTTGAACACCGCTTTGGGCGCAACCCCACCGGTGAAGAGGTCGCTTCCGCACTGGACATCAGCCTGGATGAGTATTACGAGTTGCTGGATGACGTGCACGTGTTCACATTTATCAGCCTGGATGACAGTTGGGAAGATGACAACGGCAACCCGCTCTGCCTGGCCGATGTATTGTGTGAAAGCGAATCCAGAAGTCCACAGCAGCAAGTCATGAAGATTCAGCTGGCCGAAGCTCTGGGGTTGGCGATCGACTCTTTACCGGAAAAAGAGCGCTTGGCGGTTACACTTTATTATACTGAGGATTTCAATCTGAAAGAAATTGGCGAAACCCTGGGGTTGACCGAATCCCGCATTTCTCAATTGCTCAGTCAGGCCATGGCCAGGATGCGCAGCCGCCTGAGGCTGCATAAGAACTAAGAGGTTATTATCAGTAAGTAGGAAGTTCTCCTGTTTATCAGGGGTGGGAGGAATATGATATGAACAGTGGAATGTATGCGGCCGTTTCGGGCAACCTGGCAGCCATGCAACGCCTGGATATGATCAGCAACAACCTGGCAAACGTCAACACGGCCGGGTTCAAAAAAGACAAGATGTCGTTCGAAGGGTTGTTGGCCGGCGCAATCAATCCACCGGCAGTGCCGCAAGGAACTACCGCAGACCCGATCCTGCAGAAGGAAAATGTCTATATAGATTATTCAAGCGGTCCGATCAGCCAGACAGGTAATCCGCTCGATCTGGCACTTGATGGTGACGGCTTCTTCGCAATAAATACACCCGACGGCACAGCTTACACCCGCCAGGGCAACTTCCGCCTTTCGGCCGACGGCACACTGGTAACATCCGACGGTTATCCTGTGCAGGGGCAGGGAGGCTCAGCCATTCACCTCCAGGGCAACCGGATCGAAATTGATGCCAATGGTGTGATAGCGGTTGACGGCACGCCGGCTGGAACGATCTCCATGGTTGACTTTGACAAGCCGTATAACCTGACCAAAACCGGCAGCACCCTCTTTGTGCCATCCGACCAGCAGACGCCTCGGCAAAGTACTGCTATCCAGGTGCGTCAAGGCCATCTGGAAGGCTCAAATGTCGAGAGCATCTCAGAAATGGTACAGATGATTGAAACCAACCGCTATTTTGAGGCCTGCCAACGGGTTATTCGCGGCTATGACGACATGGCCGCTAAAGCTGCTAACGATCTGGGCAGACTATAAAACATATCTACTTAAAAACAAAAGGAGTCCAACAATGATTCGTGCACTTTGGACCGCCGCTTCCGGCATGCAGGCACAGCAGAAGAACATCGATGTCGTAGCCAACAATTTGGCCAACGTTAACACCACCGGCTTCAAACGCAGCCGGGCCGACTTTCAGGACCTGATGTACCAGAACCTGAAGTCCACCGGAGCGCCGGCCACCAATGCAACCCAGGTCCCAACCGGCATCCAGATCGGCCTTGGTACACGCCTGGCGTCGGTTTCCAAGATTTTTTCACCGGGTGATTTTTCCCAAACCGGCAACGAACTTGACATTGCCATTGAAGGTGACGGTTTTTTCCAGATTCAGCAGCCGGACGGCACGACCGGCTACTCCAGAGCCGGTGCTTTCAAGCGCGACAGCCAGGGGCGGGTGGTCACTCCGGAAGGTAACCCGCTGTTGCCGGAAATAGTAATCCCCAGCAATGCAACCAAGATCAATATCGGCAGTGACGGCACTGTGTCCGTACAACAGGCCGGACAAAATGCTCCCACAACCGTAGGCAGCATTCAGCTGGCATCGTTTTCCAATCCGGCCGGACTCTCGGCTCAAGGAAAAAACATCTATCTGCCTTCTGACGCCTCCGGGACCGCCACCACCGGGACCCCGGGCCAGAACGGCCTCGGCTCGGTCACCCAGGGGCTTCTGGAAATGAGTAACGTTAACGTGGCGGAAGAGATGGTTAACATGATCGTCGGCCAAAGAGCCTATGAGATCAACTCCAAAGCGGTTCAGGCAGCGGACGAGATGCTGCAGACCGCCAACAACATGCGCAGATAGATTGAGAGCTGATGTTTTATGAATAAATTACTTCCATATATTCTGATTACTGTTCTTATGCTGGCAGGTTTTTCCCCTCGACAGGCATTATCTGCGGTCGACCGCGGACGTGAGGTTCGTGAGGTTGTCAAAGCATTCGTTACGACCCGAACCTCTGGCATGGGTTGGGATGTTCGAATTCATCGGATCACGCTCCCCGACGCTTTGAAGCTTCCCGATGGACCAATCGACTACGAAGTCATAGCTCCGCAGCAATGGGAAGGCTGGGGCAACGCCAGCATGGCTGTGCTGGCTCGCCAGAAAGATCGCCTGATTCGAAATATTCCGGTTCGGGTTGATGTTGATGCACTGACAGACATGGTAGTGACTCTGAGACAGATTGAACACGGCTCGATTATTGCTGCCGATGATCTGGTACTGCAGAATCGCGAGATTTCCCTGAATTCGAATCGTGCCTCCCGTAAACTGGAGGAGATTGTCGGCAAGAAAGCCCGGACGACCCTGAGGGCAAACCAGCCGGTTCGAACGGATCAGGTAGAAAAGGTGCCGTTGATCAAATCGGGTCAAATCGTGACAATCATTGCTGAAAATGAAGTCATAAAAGTATCTGTAACGGGCAAAGCCCGCAGTTCCGGCGCGGCAGGAGATATTATCATCGTCCAGAACCAGAACTCCTTCAAGGAGATTCCGGCCAAAGTCCTGAACGCGACAACCGTTCAGGTGGCCTTTTGAATTTTCCCGATGGGATCCGTCAAACGAGAGAAGTGCGTTAACAGAGGAACAAAAATGAAACGCATCATATTACCATTATTATTGCTGTCACTGCTTGGCTGCGCAGTTGAAAAAACCCATGTCAAAACCATCAGTGCCGACGAACAATTGCCGAAACCAGTGGCCGATTATTCCAGCGGTTCCATCTGGCAGGCATCTTCCGGAGGAATGACCGAGGATTTGAAAGCCCGCCGCAGGGGCGACATCGTCACGATCGTTATTACCGAAACGGCTAGTGCTTCCAAAGAGGCCAAAACCGACACCTCTCGAGGATCGACCGTCAACGCCGGCATCCCGAATTTCTTGGGGTTGGAGAGTGTCGGTTTGCTGAAGAACAATATCGGCGATCTCTCCAAGCTGATCAATGCCAGCGTGGATTCATCCTTTAAAGGTTCCGGCTCCACTTCCCGGGCGGAAAACCTCAAGGCCACCATGACAGCTCGCGTGATCGACGTTCTCCCCAATGGCAACATGATGATTGAGGGACGACGCAACATCAAGGTCAACAACGAAGATCAGGAAATTGTTTTGGAAGGAACGATCCGACCACGTGACATCGGAGCAGACAATGTGATCAACTCGATCTACATTGCTGACGCAAGGATCAGCTATTCAGGACGCGGCATCATATCCGACCGTCAGAGTCCCGGCTGGCTGATGAATATTGTCGACAAACTCTGGCCGTTCTGATTGGTAATCAAACATATGCCTGCTGAAAAAGGTAATTCAATGAAAACAATATATACATTTCTTTTCTGTGCGCTTTTGATCTGTTTCTCAACGGCAGCCCACGCCATCCGAATCAAGGACATCGCCTCGTTCGAGGGTGTCAGGGACAACCAGCTGATTGGCTATGGCCTGGTGGCCGGACTTAACGGAACCGGTGACAGCGACCAGACCAAGATCCAGACCCAGTCAATCGTCAACATGCTTGAGCGCATGGGAATTACCACCTCGGTGAATGATATCAAGGTCAAAAACGTGGCAGCGGTCATGGTGACCGCTACCCTGCCCCCCTTCGCCAAACAGGGTAACCGGATGGATGTGCTGGTGTCGTCCCTGGGTGATGCCAAGAGCATCGCCGGGGGCACGCTGATAATGACGCCGTTGAAAGGCGCCGACAATCAGGTTTACGCCGTGGCCCAGGGTTCGGTTTTGACCAACTCGTTTGCCTTTGGCGGCCAGGGTGCGACGGCCCAGAAGAACCACCCCACTGCCGGCCGTGTTTCCAGCGGAGCACTGGTGGAGCGGGAACTTCCCAATACGCTGGCTGGTAAATCTGTGCTGCACCTGAATCTGGATACTTCAGATTTCACAACCGCCTCCCGCATCGTAACCGCCATAAATGACAAGTTCAAGTCCACTGTTGCCACAAGTCGCGACTCAGGCTCAGTAACTCTGGCCATTCCGGAGTCTTACACTAACCGTACAGTAGAGTTTATTGCTGCGCTGGAGGTGCTGGAGGTCAAACCGGACGTACAGGCCAGGGTTGTGCTTAACGAGCGAACCGGCACGATTGTCATGGGTGAAAATGTTCGCATATCCACCGTGGCTATTACCCACGGGAGTCTGTCTCTTGTTATAAAGGAAACACCCCAGGTGTCCCAACCGGCTCCATTCAGCAAAACCGGAGATACAAAGGTTGTACCGCGCACCGATTTGAAGGTCGAGGAAGAGAATCGTCGCCTGATGGTCTTGCCGGAAGGCGCCAACATCGGTGATGTGGTCCGGGCACTCAATGTACTGGGTGTCACGCCCCGGGATCTGATCAGTATCCTGCAGGCGGTCAAGGCAGCCGGTGCCCTGCAGGCAGAGCTCACAATCATTTAGAGCTCAATCTGCAACGGATCTGGACGATAAGGACAATATGGACATCAACAGCGCAACAACTATTCCGGACACGTCCGACGCTGCGGCCGAAAGAGCCCGCCAGCTTCAACGCCAAAGCCGGTCCGGCAGCGCCTTGAGCGAGAAACAACGTCTGCAGGCCAAAAAAGTTTCCCAGGACTTTGAAGCATTGATGGTCGGCATGATGATGAAGTCAATGCGCGAGACGGTTGGCAAGGACAAGCTGACCGGCGGCGGACATGGTGAAGATGTCTATCGCTCGATGCTTGATCAGGAGTACGCCGCCGTTTCGGTCAAAAGGGGCGGTGGACTGGGGTTGGCCCGGATAATTGAAAAAGACATCATCCGACAGGAAAGCCGCAAAATAGAACCAAAGATTGATAACCGGGAATAGGTTAATCCGGTTACGGAGCTGATACTCATGGAAATGAAAAAGATCTTGGACGCTATCGATGTTCAATCCGGGCTAATAGCTGAACTTCTGAAAGTCCTGGAGCAGGAAACCGCTGAAATGGGCGATATAAACATCGAAGGAATGGCCGCTTCCAATCAGGCCAAGGAGGAGCTGGTCAGCAGGATTGCCTTACATGCGCCGGTCATGCAACTGGCCATTTCCGAAATCGCAGCCAGTTGCGGCCTGCCTGGTACGGCTTCACTGAAAAACATCGCTGAGCATCTGGCACAAAAAGGGAAAATTGAACTGTTTTTGAAACAGCAGCAGTTGGCCGGTACGGCAGACAAGGTCCAACAGGTAGCCTCGCTGAACCGGGAGATTGCAGAACAGTTTTCGTCAACAGTAACAACCACGCTCTCACTTATTACCCGACTGATCAACCAATCCAACGTCTACGGCGCAAGCGGCGGTTACCAGCAACGCCAGACAGGTGCCGTAATGATCAACAGGGAGGCTTGAGATGGGAATCAGCACAACTCTGCAGATCGGCGCCAACGGCCTCAACATATACCGGGTTGCCTCAGAAGTTACGTCCGAAAACATCGCCAATGTTAATACTCCGGGCTATTCGCGGCAACGAGTACTGTTCGAAAGCACTTCCATATCTTCAAGCACCGGTTTTCCACTGGTATCAGGAGCTCAGATTGCCTCGGTAGACCGTTACTATGACAGCCTACTTCAGCAACAGCTGGTAACTGCCCAGACCACTCAGGGTTATGACACAACCAAATCCACCGTACTGCAACAGATTGAGCCATCTTTCAACGAGGTTGCCAACGACGGCATCGGAGCGGCTGTTTCCAATTTTTTCAATGCCTGGCAAGATATGACACTCAACCCGGCCGGTTCCACTGAACGACAAGTGGTCATGACCCGGGCACAAATACTAACTGACAATTTTAACTTTGCCAGTAAAAACCTCAATGACTCAGTTGTAATTCAAAATGCTTCGCTTGTACCAATGACAGACAGCATCAACAGCACCCTGAAAAACATAGCCCAACTGAACGGCCAGATCCAAACCACAACACTGTTAAAAGGCAACGCCAACGAAATGCTGGACCAGCGCGACCAGCTGATACGTGACCTTTCACAGAAAATCGGCATAACAACCACTGAAAACAGTGACGGCACAACTGATGTCAACTATGCTGACAGTGGAGCAGCTCTTGTATCCGGATCGAAGTCTGGCGCTTTTTCTCTGGACCAGACCAATCCGAACAGTTTTGTAGTTCAGCTGACACCACCCGGCGGCGCCCTGGCAAACGTGACTCCGCTTACCGGCCAGCTGGGTGCAACCATGGCTTTGCGGGACACAATCATACCAGACTATCTGAACCAGATTGATACGCTGGCCAAATCAATAACTGACTCTGTCAACAACCTGCACTCCACCGGATTCAGCCCGACCGGCGGAACCGGCCAGAATTTTTTCACCCCCTCAGGTGCCGTAGCCGGTTCTGCGGCAGGTTTTTCGATTGCTGCCGGACTTACAGTGGGCACAATTGCCGCATCGGGAAACGCCCTACTATCGGGCGACAACAGCAATGCACTGGCAATCGCCAAGTTAACCAACGCCAATACAGTGCCGTCCGGTTCGCCCTCCGCCACCTTCAGCAGTTACTACAGCAGTTTCGTGAGCAAGATCGGTCTGGATGTTCAGTCAAGCAAGGCAACCGTAACTCAGGATGAAGCCTTCACCAGGCAACTGCAGACACTCCGCGAGTCAAATTCAGGAGTGTCGCTGGATGAAGAGCTGACCAATCTGCTTAAGTATCAGCGTTCTTACCAGGCTTCAGCCAAACTGATTACGACCGCCACTGACATGATGGACACAGTGCTGGGCATGATTCGTTAACGCACTTATTCCGTACGCTGGAAAGGAAATCTTTATGAGAATCACACAAAACATGTCATCCGACAGTTCGGTATACAATCTTCAGCAGGGGCGGGCAAGACTCGACCGGTTGCAGAATCTGACCGCGTCGGGACAAAACGTCAGCACCCCCAGTGACGATCCGATCTCAGCCCATCTATTGGTTGACCTCGGCGATAAAGTCAGAGCTATTAATCAGTATTCATCCAACACTGCCAAAGCGACTTCCTGGATGCAGTTCACCAGCACCGCTCTGCAAGGCATGTCAGATATCATCGGTCAGGCCAAAAAGTTAGCCGGCACCATCAACAGCGGCAGTGACGACCCCAATATCCGCCAGAGTGCCCATGATCAGCTTGTTAATCTTAAAAAACAGCTTGTCGATATGGCAAACACCCAATACGGGGATCAATACATCTTTGGCGGAGCCAATAACAGCTCACCTCCGTTCAACAATACTGACAATAACTACGCCGGTGACGGAACCCAGCTTTCAGTCGAGATTGGTCAGAATACCACGCAAACAATGAATATTACCGGTAATCGCCTTTTAAAGGGAGGCGGCACTAATCCGAATTACGGTTCAATCGACATACTGAAGACCTTTGATGACATGATAGCAGCCGTAGGGGACAGTACGACTTCAAGCAACGTGCCTGCCATAAATCAGGCCGCATCGGATTTATATGACGGCTCCAAACAGCTGAACACCGCCGTCAGCGATGTGCTGTCACGCATGACAAGGCTGGACAACATCTCAAAGTTTAATGCAAACAGCAAAGACACTATGCTATCCATAGCTTCCAATGTGCAAAATGTTGATTACGCCAAGCTGGGTGTTGAGCTGAGTCAGCAGAAGCTCGCATTTGAAGCATCCCTCTCTGCAACCGCCAAAGTTTCCCAGTTATCTTTGCTCAATTACATGTAACGTTACGATTACTAAAGCCCTTCACCTATGGGACTCCAATGGAGTCCCATTTTTTATTGAAATTCGTTGACCTAACCAACTACCGGTCTTATAAATAATTCATGCGTTTTCCCTTTGCAAAGATCTGGTCGCCCCGCCACAAACCCGTTTCAATCCGTCGCAACGTTTTTCGACTCTCTATGCCGGTCTTGCTCTCCTCGCTGTTTCAACGACTTGTCTCTATTGTGGATATATTCCTGACCGGAGGACTGGGGGCGGTGGCAATTGCAGCCACCGGACTGGGTCAGTTGTTAATGTTTGTTACAATGACCGTTTTCTGGGGACTCTCGACAGGTACAACGGTAGTGATAGCCCATCTGTGGGGTGCCGGCCGGCGCGAGGATGCCGGCCGGGTCGCCTACGTTTCCTGCCTGGCCTGCCTGGTTATGAGTGCCATCTGCAGCTTCATCGGAGCCATTTGGGGAGGAGATGTTGCCCGTCTGATGGGGGCCGCGCCCGATGTACAGGCACTGGCAGCCGAATACATCAGGCTGGTGTTCCTCTGGCTGGTCTGGACCACCGGACTGAATGTCCTCTCCGCCATTATGCACGGCACCGGCGATACCCGCACGCCAATGAAGGCCATCATCCTGGTCAACATCCTGCATGTTCTGCTGGCCTGGCCCCTGATCTACGGGAAACTGGGAATGCCGGCTCTGGGGGTCAAAGGTGCCGCCATCGCCATCAACACCTCCGAATTTGTCGGCTTTACCTACCTTCTGGTTCAGGCCCTGCGGAAAAAGCACCTTGTTTTCGGACGCCCGGACGGACCGCTCTTCGGACGCATCTGGCGGGTGGGGTGGCCGGTGGCGCTGGAGCGCATTGCCCAGCAGAGCGGCCAACTGTTCTACTCCAGCTTTATCATAAGTTACGGCACAAGCGCATATGCCGCACACCAGATCGGACTTTCAATCGAGTCACTATCGTTCATGCCGGGAGCCGGCATGGGCATTGCGGCCGCCACGCTGATGGGGCAGGCCTTGGGTGCCGGCAAGATTCGCCGCGCCCGCATCAGCCACAAGGAGGCTCTGCGGCTGGCGGTTGCTGTCATGACACTCATGGCACTGCTCTTTTTCTTCGCCCCGCACCACCTGATTGGACTGTTCACCCAGGATGCCGACGTCATCGAAAAGGGAAGCATATTTCTGAAGCTGGTGGCTTTTGCCCAGATTCCGCTGGCCATATCGTTCGTGTACGCCGGCAGTCTGCGCGGCACCGGCGACACCTTCTACGTATTCATTGTGACGCTGCTGGCGATGTGGGGAATTCGTGTGGCCCTGTCCTGGGTAGCGGCAGGCTGGCTTCACCTTTCACTTTATGCAGTTTGGGGGGTGTTTCTGATCGACTGGTACTTCCGGGGAGCAGCTTTCGCCTGGCGTTATCATCGCCGTGACCTGCACAGCGCGGTGCCGTAATATCCTGGTTTTTCCTACTGGTCACCCAATTTCGCAAAGCCTTGATGAAATTCTGGGTCAAAGCAGGATTGAGGGAGGTACCTGCGATCTCAAGCATTATGCCGGCCTCCTTTTCAAAGTCCATCGGGTCCGTAGATCCGGCGTGTGCGAAGAGCATCGAAACAATCCTAACCCATCGTAATCTGACAGCAAAGGTTTATTTTCCAACCCGGCGGCACCTTGGGATAACCGCTCATATCGTACTTCATGTGATGTCCAAAGGCGCTCATCACGGCAACTCGCGGAATACCGTGGGTATTGATCAGGTAATGTCCACCAAACACCGTATGCCGGCGCAGGGCCTGCCACTCGTTATCTGTCAGTTCACCCGGCTTGTTAAGAATCTCCTTGGGCACGAACTGCTTGACGATATCGTGAATCATGGCGGCAATTCCAATATCGTGCAGGGCCCGGCCTTCAAAACCACGCGACATTTGATTGAACTCATTGATTTAAGCTACGGGCTAATCTCAATTCAATTTTAGACGTTTATGAAGGTGTCAATCAGGACATTACAAACACGAAGATCAGACCCGCTCCAACCCGGCAAAGCGGAGCAGCAGTTTTTTGGGACCGACCGAGCTGAACCAGACGACCACTTTCTGTCCCTCATCCTCACCTTCGATTTTCCTGATCGTGCCAACCCCGAATTTGCCGTGCCGCACCTTCATGCCGAGATACACGCCGTCATGCTCATCAGCAGGTTCCGGAACAATTTCGACATCCTCGTAGCGGGCTGATTCCAGGGCAGCTGCCAGATTGTGCGCGGTCCCTCCAGTTAGGGTAAGCGGCGGCTCACTTCGGTTTCGCTCAGATGGATGGTTGTATGCAGAGTACCGGTTACTGTCAGGAAAGGATCTGCCGGGTGAAGTAAGCTGGGGCCCATCCTGTTCCAGCAACTCTTCCGGTATATCCTTCAGAAAGCGCGAAGGCAGATTGCATTGTTCCTGACCAAAAAGGTAGCGCCGGCGGGCATTCAAAAGGTAGAGCCGTTCGCGGGCGCGGGTCATACCGACATAACAGAGGCGCCGCTCCTCCTCCATGCCATCCAGATCATCCAGTGAACGGCCGTGGGGAAAAAGCCGTTCCTCCATACCGATCATAAAAACCGCCTTGTACTCCAGACCCTTGGCGGCATGCAGCGTCATCAGTGTTATCGACGGCGCTCCGCTGTCCCCCTTTTCCAGGTCGGAAACCAGCGAAACCTGTTCCAGAAACTCCGAAAGTCCAGACTCGGGGTTCTTCTCGCTGAACTCCTCGACTGCCGCCAAGAGCTGTTCAAGGTTTTCCAGCCGTTCGGCATCGTCCTCGTCGCGGCTTTCCTTCAAGCGGTTCAGATATCCGCTCTCCTGCATAACGGTCCGGGCCAGTTCAGCCAAACTGCAACTGCCGAGCATGCCCCGGAAACGCTCCATCATCGCAACAAAAGAGGCCACCTTGCTGCGCGGGCCAGTACCAAGCAAACTCCCCTGGGTGGCGGCCTGCAGTGCATCTAAAAATATGCTGCCACGCTCGGCTGCCTGTTGTGAAATTTTGTCTACCGTGCTGTTGCCGATGCCGCGGGCCGGAACATTGATGATGCGCTTCAGCGAGACCTCATCGGCCGGGTTGTCCAGCACCCGCATATAAGCCAGGATATCCTTAACCTCCAGACGGGCATAAAAGCGAACGCCTCCCACTATGTGATAGGGCAGCGCCTCGCCCACCAACGCCTCTTCGACCAGACGGGACTGGGCATTGGTGCGATAGAAAACCGCAATTTCATGCAGTGGAACGCCGCTGTTTTTGAGACGGGAGATTTCGCGGCAGACAAAACGGGCCTCCTCACGGTCGGATTCAACCCGCTCGTAGCGAATCTTTTCGCCGGGCGGGTTTTCAGTCCAGAGCGTCTTCCCCTTGCGCCCGAAGTTCTGTTTGACGACCTCGCCGGCCGCCGCCAGGATTGTGGAGGTGGAGCGGTAATTCTGCTCAAGCCGGACTATTTTTACTCCCGGGAAATCCTTCTCGAACTCCAGAATATTGCGGATATCCGCCCCGCGCCAGGAGTAGATCGACTGGTCGTCATCCCCCACCACGCACAGGTTCCGGCGATCGCCGGCCAGCAGACGGATCAGGTGATACTGCACCGGATTGGTATCCTGGTACTCGTCCACCAGAATCCATTGAAAGCGCTCCCGGTAGTAGTTGCAGATCTCGGGGAAACGGGTCAGCAGACGCACGGTCTGGATCATCATATCACCGAAATCCAGTGCATTGCACTTCTTCAGACGTTCCTGATAGGCGGCATAGATTTCGACAACCCGCTGATTGTAGACATCGCCGGGGGGAATGTGGCCGATATCTTCCGGGAAAAGGCCGCGGTTTTTGAACGAATCGATGCGGCCGTAAACCGCCTTGACCTCAAAGCGTTTCTCATCAAGGTCCAACTCTCTGATCACATCTTTCAGCAGGCGGTCGCTGTCACGGTCATCGTAAATTGCAAAGGAAGATTGGAAACCAAGCTGATGGATATCGCGGCGCAGGATCCGGCCGCAGGCGGCGTGAAAAGTGGCGATCAGGGGAGTATCAGCGCCACCCAGCAGTTTGCTGACCCGCTCGGCCATCTCGCGGGCGGCCTTGTTGGTGAAGGTCACGGCCAGGATATTCCAGGGAGGTACCCCTCGTTCACGGATCAGGTGGGCGATACGATTGGTAATAACGCGGGTCTTGCCGGAACCGGCCCCGGCCAGAATCAAAAGCGGACCTTCGCCATGCAGCACGGCTTCTTTTTGAGGTGGATTGAGGTTTTTAAGTAGATCCATAGGGGTGTTGTAGCCCGACACACCATCAGCGTCAAGCGGAAAGGCTGTTATTATTATCGTTATTCAGCTGCTGGTTGAAAGGGCCTAAGCGGCTGCATCAGCTCGGTAAAGTTCTGCATTTTTTCAGGGGCAGGAATGTTCGTGCTAGACCGACAACCCTTCCCACTCACCATACAGTTCCTCCAGCTTCGAATTCAAAGCCGCGTGTCGTTCGCCTCCCTGCTGGCCACGTTCAGGATCATCAAAGAAACCGGGTGAATTCATCTCCACCTCCAGCAGGGCCAACTCCTTCTCTGTGGAAGCAATCTGTAACTCAACCTCGCTAACCCGCTTCTGAAGAGACTGTTCTTCCCGTTTGCGGCGCTTTTCGTCTTCGCGATCACGCAGCCGCTCTTCTTTCTTTTGGGGAGGAAGTGACGCGGGGTCGGTATCCGTATTTCGTAGGGGAGGGTCTTGCGCCCGCCCAGATGATTGGGGAGAACTTGCATTCTGGGCATCCGCCAGGGGTACCCCTACGGATTTCTTTTGAAGATAATACTCGTAATCTCCAAAATAGTTCTCCAGCCCGCCCCCCTCCACTTCCACCACCCGTGTGGCCAGGGCATTGACAAAGTAGCGATCGTGTGAGACGAACACCACCGTGCCGTCGAAGCTCTTCAGAGCGTCCAGCAGCACTTCCTTGCTGTTCAGGTCCAGATGGTTGGTCGGCTCATCCATCAGCAACAGGTTGGAGGGACGCAGCAGCATTTTGGCCAGAGCCAGGCGGTTGCGCTCGCCACCGGACAGCACGCTCACCTTCTTGTGGATATCGTCACCAGAAAACAAAAATGCTCCCAGGATGTCCCGCAGCTTGGGCACCATCGCATAGGGGGCGTCGGCGTACAATTCGTCGTAGGCCGAACTCTCAGGATTCAGTATATTGGCCTGATCCTGGGCAAAATAGTCCATGCTGACATTGTGCCCCTCAATCCGTTCGCCGCCCTGGAATTCACCGCCAGCCAGTACATTCATCAGCGTCGATTTACCGGCACCGTTATGCCCAACCAAAGCGATGCGATTTCCCTTTTCCACCGTCAGATCGATCCGGTTCAGTACGGTGTGGTCACCAAAAGCGCGGGTCAATCCCTTCAATTCCAACACGTTTTTGCCGCTCTTGGGCGCTTCCGGAAACTGGAAGCGGATCCGCTTCCTCTCGGGCGGCAACACAATACGCTCAACCTTTTCCAGCTGTTTGATGCGCGACTGGACCAATGAAGCCTTGTTGGCCTGATAGCGGAAACGGCTGATGAAAGCCTCGGTTTTTTCGACCTCCTCATCCTGACGGCGCTTGGCGTCCCGAAGAGCGCTCACACGTTCTTCCCGCTGGATCAGGTAATTGGAATAGCTGCAGTGATAGTCCGAGAGGGTATGATTCCAGACCTCGGCGATGCGGCTGCAGACGCTGTCCATGAAGAAGCGGTCATGGGAAACCAGAATGACCGAGCCGGGATAGCTGCAGAGATATTCCTCCAGCCAGTTGCGGGCCTCGAGATCCAGATGGTTGGTCGGTTCGTCCAGCAGCAGGACATCCGGCTTCTGCAGCAGCAGCCGCGCCAGGGCGATGCGCATCTGCCAACCGCCAGAAAACTCGCCGCAGTCGCGGTGCCAGTCTTCCTGGGAAAACCCAAGACCTTTCAGCACCGAGCCGATCTCGGCCTCCATCGTATAACCGCCGCTATGGCGGAACTGTTCCTGCAACTCACCATAGCGATGCAGCAGCTGGTCATGTTCGGGCAAATCGTGGGGCATCCGCTCCATTTCCTGCCCCAACCGGTGCAGCTCCTCTTCCATCGCCAGCAGTTCTCCCAAGGCGGCGCGCGCCTCGTGGAACAGCATCCGGCCGGTGGTGACGATACCGTCCTGCGGCAGGTAGGCTGCCCTGGCCCCCCTGGCAAACTGGATCTCGCCCGAGGACGGCTCATTGAGACCGGCTACGATCTTCATCAGTGTAGATTTGCCGGCGCCGTTCGCACCGACCAGTGCAACACGTTCACCCTTTTTGAGGTGCCAGGAGATATTGTTGAATAGCGGATTGCCGGCGAAGTCTTTGGATAGATTTATAAGTTGGAGCATGGGAAACCTTGTAGCATGAAATGATGGTTGTCGACAAACAGGGCGAAATCATTGAACAGCTACCTGGTTTTCTTGTCAGGCCGCTCAATCTCGAATTTATCCAGCCGGTACTGCAGGGTTTTGTAGCTCATTCCCAACAGCGGCGCAGCCTTGCCGATGACCCAGTCGGCGCGCTCCATGGCTTTGATGATCAACCCTTTTTCCAACTCTTCGAAGGCGATCCCTTCGGGTGGCAGATCAAACGAGATCCCGCCGGCCAGTAGACCGACTGCGGTGATCTCAGCCGGCAGATCTTCAGGTTCTATGTAATTGGTCTCGGCCATCAGTACCGAGCGTTCGATCACCGATTCAAGCTGACGTACATTGCCGGGCCAGCTGTAGCTCATGAGCAGCTTCAGGGCAGACTTTGAAATCCCGTCTATCACGATGCCGGCGGCCTGGCTGTACTTGTCCAGAAAGAACTCCGCCAGTGTCTTGACATCGCTGCCCCGCTCCCGTAGCGGCGGCAGATTAATGCGGATCACATTCAGCCGATAGAAAAGGTCTTCGCGAAAGGAGCCCCTCTTGATTTCCTGCTCCAGTTCCTTGTTGGTGGCCGAGACGATCCGGACATCCAGCGGGATGTTAACCTTGCCACCCACCCGGCGGATTTCTTTTTCCTGTATAGCGCGCAGCAGTTTGGCCTGCATGGCGACATTCATCTCGCCGATCTCGTCCAGGAAGACGGTGCCACCCTCAGAAGCCTCGAAAATTCCCATCTCACGGGCATTGGCACCGGTAAAGCTCCCCTTTTCATGGCCAAACAGTTCACTTTCGATCAGTGTGTCCGGTATCGCGGCACAGTTGATAGCCATGAAAGGCTTGTCGCGGCGAGGGCTGCCTTCATGGATTGCCCTGGCGATCAACTCCTTGCCGGTACCCGATTCGCCCACAATCAGTACGGTAGAATTTGACGGAGCTATTTTGGCTACAACCCGGAAAACCTCCTTCATCTTGGGATGTTCACCCTGCATGTTGGGAATGGTCTTGATTGAATCGATCCGCTTCTGCAGGACACGGTTTTCACGCACCAGGCTGATGCGCTCGAAGGCACGCTGCAGCGTCAGCAGCAGGTTATCCCGCTCGAGAGGTTTTTCCAGGTAGTCAAAAGCACCTTTCCGCATGGCCTCCACAGCCGAATCAACCGAGCCATGGGCGGTCATCATGATTATGCATTGCTGCGGATCGTCGGCCAGCACTGACTCCAACAGATCCATGCCGCCCTGGCCCTGCATCTTCAGGTCAGTCAGGATCAGTTCAAATTCGCGTTTTTCCAGCTGAGCCAGAGCTTCGCGCACACCGGAAACATCAACAACATCATAACCCTCTTTTTTGAGGATTAAATTAAGGATATCCCGCTGTCCCTTTTCGTCATCAACAATCAGTATGCTTCCCTGCGTGACTGCCACAATCAGGCCCCCTGTTCCATAACTGGATTTTCATCGATCGGTTGAAGCGGCAGCGAAACTGTAAAAACTGTTCCCTGGCCAATTGTACTTTCAACCTGAATCTCGCCTTCATGTTCCTTGATGATCCGCTCGGTAATGGCTAAACCCAATCCGATGCCGACATCCTTGGTTGTAAAATACGGCTGGAAAATCTTGCCGATATCATCCGGACTGATGCCATGCCCCTGATCTGCAAACCAAAGCTTCAGCCGATCCTGATCCAACGAAGCACCCAGCACGATTGTACCGCCACCCGGCATGGCCTGAGCAGCATTACTTACAAAATTCAGGATACAATTTCGCAGCAGTTCCTGATCGACCCATAGTGGAGGCAGATCACCCGGAATCTGTTGGTCCACAGTGATACCTTGCTCAGTCAGACGGTCCTGCAGTACCGGCAGAACCTTGCCAAGAAGCTCTGCATAAGCGACCGGGGCCCGGCGCAGCTTGAGAGGCCGGCCATAATTCATGAAATTGATCACCATGTAGTTGGCCCGGCGAACCTCTTCCTTGATTTTATCAGTAAGATCTTCAAGCTCGGAGCAATTTGAACCGCAGTTCGGCAGCATTTCGGCCTTGAGATGATCTATGGCCAGGCTGATATAGTTTAGCGGATTACGAATTTCATGGGCAATGCCTGAGGCCAATTGCCCAACCCGCGAAAGGTGTTCAGCTTCATATAGCCGTTTTTCAAGTGTTTCGCGTTCCCTCAGTTTTTCAACCATCTGGTTGAAACCGTCAGCCATTTCTCCGATTTCATCGTTGCTTTTCACCGGAATGGTCACCGACAGATCTCCGGCCGAAACCCGTTTGAAATGGTCCACCAGCTCCTGGATCGGAGTGGTGTAGCGCCGGGCAAGAAAAATAGTCAGGGCGATGCCTACCGAGAAAACCATACCGGTTGCAAACAAACGGCGGATAAAGTTGGCATGCTGAATATCACGGATGTTATCCAGCAGCATGTTGATCTGGACATAGCCCAACTGTTCATCACCAACAATTACCGGGACAACCACCTCATATGGTTTCTGCGAAAGCATGGCACCACCCAGTGGACGCTGAACTGCGCGAATGCCTTTCTCCAGTTTTTTCAGTTCCCGTTTTTTACCGATCTTATCCGGATCGGAAGAATCGATAATTTCTCCTTCGGTGTTGATGATATTGATTTCATTGATTCCCTTTTCACGGGCTTTTGTCAAATAATCGGTTAAACGTGAAGTTTCGGCATCTGAAGTCAGATCCTCGATACTCATCTGGATCGCTTTGGATATTTCCTGGGAGCTGTCCTGAATTTCACTTACCAGATCATTCTGGGCATACTGGTTGAGGCTGAAGAGCGTCAGCATTGCCAGT
>JBBQCH010000023.1:0-29232 GCA_038318485.1 Geobacterales bacterium | reverse complement strand
CTTCATTGGCGTCCTTTCGGTACTGTTCTCGTCGCAACAGAACAATACCATAAAATGCCGTGAAGCTCAATTATTTCAGTAGCTTAAATTGTTAAAACTAAACATTCAAAACCTTGAATACACTTTTGCAAGAAGCTCATCTAAATGGAATTAAGTCAAAGTTTGATTTGATGGAGCAAAAAGCTATTTGCCAAATCGACATCCTTCAAGAACGCCGCACCGCCCTCATCTCCGCCGCCGTAACCGGCAAAATCGACGTGCGCAACTGGCAACCCAACCCCGTAGGATGTGGTGAGCCTGCGAACCGCATCGCTCCCAACGATACAACCGATGCGGTTCACTCCGTTCACCAGCATCCTACCGGTTGTGCAGAAATGGAGGCCAGCGCATGATCACCAAGCTGCCTGAACCCGCCCCTCTCTTCAACGAAATCAAAACCCTCATCGACTCCGCCCGCCAGCGAACCGCGGTGGCGGTAAATGCCGAACTGACCCTGCTTTATTGGCAGGTTGGACAGCGCATCAATGCCGAGATTCTCCAAGGTGAACGTAGCGAGTACGGCAAAGAGTTGGTGCTCAATCTGGCAAAGCAACTGACGACCTCTTATGGCCGGGGCTGGAGCAAGCGGAACCTGCTGTACATGGTCAGCTTTGCTCAGACCTACCCCGACGCCAGGATTGTGCAGACACTGTCTGCACAATTGAGCTGGTCACATTTCAATTTGCTTATGGCCATTGACGACCACCTTAAACGCGAATTCTACACCCAAATGGCGCAGCTTGAGGGGTGGTCAACCCGCGTGCTGGACGAACGCATCGACGCCATACTCTTCGAGCGCACCGCTATCTCCAGAAAACCGGAAGAGACCATCCGGCTGGAGTTGCAGGCCCTGGCCGCCAAGGGTGACCTGTCGCCGGCCATGGTGCTGAAAGATCCTTACGTCCTCGATTTTCTGGGATTGAACGACCACTACCTGGAAAAGGATCTGGAAGACGCCATTCTGCGGGAGCTGGAGCAGTTTCTATTGGAACTGGGTGCCGGGTTCACCTTCATCGCCCGGCAAAAGCGCTTGCAGATCGATAGCGACGATTTTTATATCGACCTGCTTCTTTACAACCGTCGCCTGAAACGGTTGATTGCCATCGACCTGAAAATGGGGAACTTCAAGGCCGAGTACAAGGGGCAGATGGAACTGTATCTGCGCTGGCTGGCCAAGTACCACCAGCCATTGGGTTCAAATTTGTAGACTTGAAAATTCCGCCGCTCCTCCACCAACGAGTAAAGCCCGCCAAAAGCGGGCTTTACTGTTGATCCGGATTATCAGACCGGCTCTACGGTCAGGCGAGGTCAAAGCGGTCAAGATTCATGACTTTGTTCCAGGCTGCTACAAAATCGTGCAGGAACTTTGCCTGGGAGTCCTTACATCCGTAGACTTCCGCCAGGGCCCGGAGTTGGGAGTTCGAACCGAAGATCAGGTCAACCCGGCTGCCGGTCCACTTGAGCTCGCCGCTTTTGCGATCCCGCCCCTCGAACACGTCGCCGCCTTCCGAGACTGGCTTCCAGGTCGTGCCCATGTCGAGCAGATTCACGAAGAAGTCATTGGTCAGCGCCTCGGGCCGCTTGGTGAATACGCCGTGATTGGACTGTCCGGCGTTGGCATTCAGCACACGCATGCCGCCAACAAGAACGGTCATCTCAGGAGCGGTCAACGTCAGCAATTGAGCCTTGTCAACCAGCAACCCTTCGGCCGAGACAGTATATTTGGTTTTGAGGTAGTTACGGAACCCGTCTGCAGCCGGCTCCAGCTCGGCGAAGGAAGCCGCATCGGTCTGATCCTGCGAGGCATCCATGCGTCCCGGCGTGAAGGGAACGGTCACATCATGGCCGGCATTCCTGGCTGCCTTTTCGACGCCTGCACAACCGGACAGAACGATCAGGTCCGCCAGTGATACCTGCTTGCCGCCGGACTGGGCGCTGTTGAAAGCACCCTGGATGCCCTCCAGAGTCTTGAACACCTTCGCCAGTTGGGCAGGCTGGTTGACTGCCCAATCCTTCTGCGGTGTCAGACGAATGCGGGCACCGTTGGCGCCGCCGCGCTTGTCGGAACCGCGGAAAGTGGACGCCGATGCCCAGGCGGTCGAAACCAGCTCCGACACAGACAGGCCCGTAGCCAGGATCTTAGCCTTGAGGGAGGTGATGTCTTGATCATCAATCAGTTTGTGATTGACGGCAGGGACAGGGTCTTGCCAGATCAGCTCTTCGGCCGGAACCTGCGGGCCGAGATAGCGCAGACGCGGGCCCATGTCGCGGTGGGTCAGCTTGAACCAGGCCCGGGCAAAGGCGTCCGCGAATTTCTCGGGGTTCTGCTGGTAGTGCCGTGCAATCGGCTCGTAGATCGGGTCGTAACGAAGGGAGAGGTCTGCAGTGGTCATCATCGGCCGGTGCTTCTTGGACGGGTCGTGCGCGTCAACCACCATGTCCTCTTCGGCCACATCCTTGGCCAGCCACTGATTTGCACCGGCCGGGCTCTTGACCAGCTCCCACTCGTATTTGAACAGCACTTTCAGGTAGCCCATGTCCCATTTGGTAGGGTTCGGTTTCCAGGCGCCCTCGATGCCGCTGCTGATCGTATCGCCGCCTTTGCCGCTGCCGAAGCTGCTCTTCCAGCCGAGTCCCTGCTCTTCGATGGGGGCGGCCTCAGGCTCGGGGCCGACATGCGCCGGATCGCCCGCGCCATGACATTTGCCGAAGGTGTGCCCGCCGGCGACCAGGGCGACGGTCTCTTCATCGTTCATCGCCATGCGTGCGAACGTTACTCGCACGTCCCGGCCGGAGGCGACCGGATCCGGGTTGCCGTCCGGCCCTTCAGGGTTCACATAGATCAGCCCCATCTGCACGGCCGCCAAGGGGTTTTCCAGATCCCGGTCACCTGAGTAACGGCTCTTGGGCTTGTCACTCGTAGCCAGCCATTCATCTTCGCCACCCCAGTAAATATCCTCTTCCGGCTCCCAAATGTCCTCGCGCCCGCCACCGAATCCGAATGTTTTGAATCCCATCGACTCCAGAGCACAGTTGCCAGCCAGGATCATCAGGTCGCCCCAGGAAATTTTCCGGCCGTATTTCTGCTTGATCGGCCAAAGCAGACGGCGCGCCTTGTCAAGGCTCACGTTGTCCGGCCAGCTGTTAAGCGGTGCAAAACGCTGGTTACCGGCCCCTGCGCCGCCGCGTCCGTCACCGGTGCGGTAGGTACCTGCGCTGTGCCACGCCATCCGGATGAAGAGCCCGCCGTAGTGACCGTAGTCGGCCGGCCACCAATCCTGTGAGTCGGTCATCAGCGTAAAGAGATCCTTTTTCAGGGCATCCAGGTCAAGACTTTTGAATTCTTCAGCGTAGTTGAACTTTTCGCCCATCGGATTGGATAGGGAAGAGTGCTGGTGAAGAACCTTCAGGTTTAACTGGTTTGGCCACCAGTCCCGGTTCGAGGTGCCACCGTCGGTTAGCTGATTGCTGGTTTTACCCGTGACCGGGCATTTGCTGTTTTCACTCATAATGTTTCCTCCTATCGTTGTGTAAATATTAGTTGTGCGGACTGCTGAAGAGTTAACAGACTTATATTGCTTTGGAAGTATTAATTTACCACCATTTATAATGTTGTCAAATAGAAATCTCTACTAGATAGTAAAAATTACTATTAAAGCTGTAAATAAAAAGACCTTCCGGGTTCACGGATTGTTTCCGGTGTAAAGGCATTTATTGCAAACACCATAGATCACGATATGTTTATCGTTGGCGATACCCCATTCGACGACCTCTGGGGGGAGGGCGGTTTCATCAAAGTGTTTCCACTGGAAATCAATGATGTTTTTACAAACACTGCAGATCAGGTGGTGGTGTTGTGAGGATGTCGCTTCAAACCTGGCCTGACTCTCTACCGTCTGAACTCGTGAAATCAGTCCGTGACGTTCAAATGTAGCCAGAGTCCTGTAAACAGTGTCCAGTGACATGGTCGGGATTTTTAAAAGCAGGCGCTTGTGCAGGGTTTCGGCAGCAGGGTGATCTACTGATTCCAGCAATTCGCGGTAAATCTCATAACGCTGGTGAGTCAGCTTCAGATAAGCCTTGCGGCAGGCATTGGAGAATTCTGACAGTTTTTTTATTATGGATTCCGGATTTTCTGTAGTGGACATATGCGTACACCTGTGAAGAGGAAGAACTAGTACCTGATCTAATATTAGTAGCAATAGCGGCTGTTAAGTCAACCTCAAATATATCAAGAAGAGAAAACGGGGCGTTAAACGAGTCAATTCCATATATTGCCACCATTGTGCTGGATCAAGCGGGTAATGCAGAGTTATTGAAAACTCAAGGATATGCCCTGCCTCCAACTGCTACAATTCCAGGAATTCCCGATAATGTGTCTACGGGGATTCAAGTTGTTTTTTCAACCGGTTGCGGGTATGTTGTAAAATATAGGTATCGCTCGAACGGCTCTGCATAGTCAATTGAAGCGCCGGTTTCCACAACCCGCTCTCTGGGGGACCTTCTCGCCGGTACTCATCAGGTAGAGGTAGTTGGAAAAAAATCAGGCATTTACTTCCAAAGCATCTTCTTTTTGGCTGTAACATCTCATTACTGGTCAGGGGAACAGGTTTTTTGGGAAAACTTCTTCATAATTAGGGTCGTTTTGCCGATATGAACTGTATAAGCATGTTTAGAAAAGAGGGTCGCTATGGCTGCTTCATCATACGATAAATTCGCGGCAAATGCGGATGCGTTGGCGTCGGTTTACAATAATGTTCAAAGCCAGCGTTCGCAGGTGGCTTTGTACTCTATCCAGAAAGCCGCCGGTTATATGCAGGAGAATAAAAACGACGAGGCCATCAAGGAGTTCAAAAAAGCATTGGCATTCGACCCCCAGAACTCAACCGCTCACACCTATCTGGGCAAGATCTACCAGAACCAGGGCAAAATAGCCGAGGCTATCAAAGAGTTCAAATTTGTCATCCAGAATGACAGTACTTCCGTGACTGCCCGTAACAACCTCGGCAATGCCTATCTCCAGGACAAACAGTACGCTGCGGCCGAAAAAGAATTCAAATCCGCTGCCAGAATGGATCCTCTCAACCCGCTGGCCGATTATACTCTTGGCATCCTTTATACCCAGACCGATCGCTTCTCGGAAGCAGAGGTCCAGTTCAACAAGGTGGCCAAGGTTTCACCGCGCGATGGCAATGTTTTCTATGCTCTGGGCAGCCTCTTCAACAAAACCGGTCGATCTGAAGAGGCCGTTAAAAATCTGGAAAAGGCGCTTGCCCTCAAGCCCGACTTCCCTTCGGCGAACTTCGAACTCGGTTCTGCCTACGCCAAAGCTGGAAATACGGACAAAGCCCAGGAGCAGTTATCCATTCTCCAGTCAAAGAATAGCGGTTTGGCCAATGATTTGAGTTTCATTCTTGACAAGCCCAAAATGCTCTATATAGATGCAGCCAAAAACAAAAGTTTCAATCAGCTTTTGGGGCCACGCACTCCGCTCTGGATGCTTGATCCGAGCTTGATGGAAGCGGGTGCCAACAAGAAAGTGACGGTTGCGATTCAGTTCAACAACAAGATGGATATCGCATCGGTCATGAACCCTGCCAACTGGGAAATTTCCAGGGCCAAAAGTACCGAAGGTGGTTACTACAACAGTTATATGCCGACCACCAGTAGTGAGGTCCGTATCCCCCAGCGACCGTTTTCAGTCATCTATGATCCGACTACGAATCAGGCCAGCGTCACCTTTAACGTGCAGCAGAATGAAAACGGCGATGCGACTATTGACCCGAAACACTTGGTTTTCACGTTTTCCGGCAAGGATGCCGATGGCAGGCAGATGGATACCGGTGGCGATCAGATCGATGGTTACTCTGATAAAGGCTTCTAATTATCGGGTCAATAAATTGTTTGAGCCTGCAAATATGACTGCGCAGCGTATATATTCCACTTGTGATTTTCAGCCCATCTCCTTATAGTTTCCGCTAAATTTACCCCATGTAATAATCAGGAGCAGACGAATGAACAATCTCCTTGCCATTCAGGAAGTATCCGATGCTGTCATAGGTGATTATGATCGCCTGATTGCCTCGCTACAGTCCCTTTCGCCTCAGGAAAGCATCCGGTTGCTCAAACAGTTTCTGCAAACCTATCCTTCTTTTGCACAAGGTCACAACGATCTGGGAGTGCTTTACCTGCGGTCCGGAAAGCCGACCCTGGCATTAGCCCATCAGGAAAAAGCTTGCCGACTGAAACCTGACAACATAACCTTTCGAAAGAACCTGGCTGACTTTTACGCCGTGGAACTGGGCTGGCTCGATGACGCAGTCGATATCTATCTCGAAATCCTCAAGCGCAATCCCCGTGACACCGAGGCCTTGATCGCTCTTGGACGGTTGGGAAGTGCCATGGATGGAAGTGCGGCTCTTGAACAGCCAGTGGCCCCCCTGAAAATTGAGGTGCCACCGACGCAGCAGCTTGCTGACAAGCCAACCGCTTCGCCAAGCCAGGCGCCACCGGTCACACCACCGGCTTGGAAGCAACCGGCCGCTTTCTCGGTTCCTGCCCCACCCCGCCGGTCGTTTGATGATCTATACCGCGAGGCCCAGGAAGCGGCGGGCGCAGGTCGTATGGAAGAGGCCCGGCGAACGCTTGAAGAGCTGCGCGCACGTCAGCCCGGCAATGCAGTCATCTATAACGATCTGGGTGTTGTCTGCTATAATCTTGGTGATGTGAAGGCTGCACAAGCTCACTATGAAGACGCCACCTCACTGAATCCGGGCAATGCCGTTTTTGCTCGCAATCTGGCCGACCTTTACTTTGCAAAGATGGGAAGAGGCGACGATGCCATTCGCATCTACCTGGATCTTCACCGCAGAAATTCCCGTGATGTTGAGACGCTAGTCAATTTGGGGCATATCTGCTCCGCTGTCGACCGCCCGGCCGAAGCAAAAAACTTCTACCAGCGGGCGCTGGAGATCGAGCCCTGGAACAACCAGGCCCGTCAGGCCATGACCGCAATTGCAGAGCCGATTAGCCAGTCAGCTCCTATGTCACGCCGTACGGCAGAAGACATACATGCTGAGGCATTGAAGCTTGCCGCTGGTAACCGCCCGAACGAAGCACTATTGATTCTGGAAGAGCTGGTTCAGCAGTATCCATATTATGCCATCGCTCATAACGACTTGGGAGTGCTGTGCTATCAGCTTGGCGATTCTCAGGGAGCCGGCAAAGCCTATGAGCAGGCAGTCAAGTTGCAGCCACGCAATTCAAATTTCCGCAAGAACCTGGCTAGCTTCTATTTCGTCGAGCTCGGCAGAACCGACGACGCCATTCATATCTATCTCGACCTGTTCCGCGAACAGCCACGGGATGTGGAAATCCTGCTTTCACTTGGCCAGATTTGCACCTCCGTCGGACGTCCTGAAGAAGCGAGGAGTTTTTATCGCCGGGTGCTGGAGATTGAGCCGTGGAACATGCTTGCCAGACAGGCTCTTCAGGGTTTGCAATAAAGGTATCTACTTTACCTCATGATTTGTCAGGGCTAGTGACTCTCTTTTATTCTTCCATAACAGAGAATGTTGCATATAATGTCCAATATCCGGTCGCATCACTGGTGGAGGCTTAGTAAACTCCACCTGAACAAAATCTCCATCGCCAGTGACTGAAGGTGGACTCCCGAGTGTGCCAAGTGCATGTTTACGATGATGCATTCAATATTTTCGAACTCGGCTGGCTCGGGTACTATTTACCAATCCGTTGTTGCCACACCCTTCCAAAATTATTGTCAGCTGCGGCAATCCTGCCAAAGTTCTCTAAGTTTATGAGCTAAAATCTTCGCTATGCAATGCGGGAGGATCTCGGCAGAGATCCATGAGTAACATCGAGAGACAAGAAAACTTTGATCACGACTACATTAAAATTCTAAGAAAGATAACACATTATGAAACCAGTAACATTCTCTCCAGGGACCTACCATAACAAGTTGCAACCAATCATGGGATTTGACCCCGATGGCGAAGTATTTACAAGTAATGACCGCATGTATCGAGGAATTTTTCCTGGTAAGGGTGAGAAAGCCCGTAGGGTTTATGAACTTTGCCGGGATGCGAACCTTTTCAACCAAGGCGTTGTGAATACCGTGATTGTAGATAACGGTCTATTTTCCCAGCTTGGATATGATCTGGTTCTTGAACATGAAAGGGTATCATTCATTAGTTATGCCCATGAGTGGACACCTGAGATGCTCAAGGATGCCGCACTATTTCAACTTGATCTGAACTTAAAACTTTTAGACGCAGGTCTCATATTGAAAGATTGTGGCGTTTCTACGAATGTCTTGTTTGAAGAGACCAAGCCGATTTACGTTGATTTTCTCTCTATCATTCCGATTGATGAGCTGGCTGAACAAGAGTGGCTGAAACCGACCGAAACCGCGCAGCAGCATTATATTGGCATGAGTAAAAAGTCTCAGTATCTGTACGAAGTTTTCAAGCGCATGTTTTATCCTGGTATTTTATTCCCCTTGTATCTTTTACATCAAAACAAGACAAGTCTCTCTAGGAAGCGCCTGCTTGAAACTGCACTTAATACAACCACGGATACTATTAGCGAACAAGAAGTTTTTTCTGGAGCAGATAGAATATCCAGTTTCAATTATCAAAAATATAAGCACCTTAAAGAAGATGCATTACGTAACGACAATTGGAAGCAATTTTTCTTAATCCAGAAACACGAAATAGAGAATCTGCATGTTGTACATTCACAAAGTGGCTATTCTGATTATTATGAGCTTAAGGGAGAGGATTATGAATTCAGTCCGTCATCTTTTTGGAAGCCTAAACAGTGGGGAGTTTACAATGCTATTAATAATTTAAAGCCGATGACGGTGCTTGATATTGGAGCAAACACCGGCTGGTTTTCAATTCTGGCAACAAAGCTTGGTGCCAAAGTTGTTTCACTGGACAACGATGTGGCCTGTATTGATACTCTTTATCGTCGCGCCAAGCAAGAGAGCCTCTCTATTCTTCCGTTGATTGTTGATTTCCTTGACCCTACACCCGATGTCGAGGCCATGAGCGCTTTGAAGAAAGATCCTCGAGTACTCAGCAGCAGGTTCAAATGCGATTTGCCGCTGTTACTTTCGTCTGACAAAAGAATAGCTTGTGACATGGTCATTGCCTTAGCGCTCATCCACCATCTCTGCCTTGGTGGGGGGCGGCATCTAAGTCAGGTAACCAAGCAACTCTCCTCCTACGCCAATAAATATCTGATACTTGAATTCGTCACCAAGAATGATCCCTTGATTATTAATGAACCGACATTCTTCAGAGCACAGCATGCTAATCCGGGGGCCTTTGACTGGTACTCACTAGACACGTGCATCAACCTATTATCCAAGTATTTTGGTACCATTGAAAAAATACCCCTTACGGAGACTCGGGTCCTCCTTATATGTACTGATAAAACGGAAGATGCTCTGCATGCTCATATCACCGGTAATAACAATAACCAGGCTGAAATTCATTCGCAAGAATCCGAACCTGAGCAGCATTGCATGATAACAAACCGAATTAACCCAAAAATTCTTTTTACAACACCGGTTATTGAACACCCCCCAGCCAGTGGTCCGTCCCTGCGTATCGAGAACACCGTTAAGGCGCTTAACCAGGTCAGTGAATTGCATCTTGCCGTGCGAATTGGTCAAGATGCTATCGGCGGGCCTTACGGCGAAGAATTTTACCGTCATCACAGTCACGTTTTTGCATATACACCCAACCTCACCGGATCAGGAAATTTGGATGATGAATCACAGAATGCTCTAGCAATTGTGAAATATGCAGACGCACAGGGGATCAAAATCATTTGGTGTGGTTACGGCAACATCTCGCACCAGCTTATGAAAACCATCAAGGAGCTGAATCCCGCGCTCAAAATAGTGTGTGACACCGATTCTGTATGGTCACGTTTTGTGTTAAGAGAGCTCCCCTTGGAGCAAGATCCGGTGCGTCGCCAAAAGATTGGTCACGATGGCTGGATAAAAGAGCGTGAAGAAGCAGAATGGACTAATTTCTGTGATGTCACTACTGCCGTATCTACAGTTGATATGGAGTACTATCAAAAATTGGCTGCTGACCCTTCGCGCATTCACCAGTTTTCAAATGTTATAGACCTTGATACATATACCGAAAAGCCAGTACGCGCAGCGGATTTGCGAACGCCAAGCATGGTTCTTTCGGGCACCTTTTATTCTGATACTAGTCCGATGGTGCGTGCCGCACGCTGGGTCATTAACGAAGTACTTCCCATGGTGGAACGTGAAATTCCAAATATAACCCTGTACTGTATCGGCAATGGGGCAGATAAGGCTCTTGCTGATATCCAAAAGCACAATATCGTCATCAAGGGTAAGGTTGCTTCAGTGTTGCCGTATTTGTGTCACGCCGACACCGCTCTGGTACCACTCATGTTCGAATCAGGTACACGATTTAAAATACTGGAAGCAGCTGCATGTAATGTTCCCATTGTATCAACGACACTTGGCGCAGAGGGTATACCTGTGACCAGTGGTACACATATTTTAATTGCGGATGACCCGATTTCTTTTTCGAAGGCAATTATTTCGGTTATAAACGATCAGCAATTTGCTAATAAGTTGCGACGTAATAGTAGTGAACTTATCAAAGCTAATTACAATATCTGCACCCTGATAAACGAAGCAGTATCCATAATCAACTATTTGGAAACTAAAACTGATTAGACAAAAATAGCCATAAAGTTAGTCCACGCTGCCAGATAAATTGCTTGCATATAAATGCTAGAGGATAAGATCTATGGAGTTACAACTCTTCAATCAACAGATACCCCAACGTCAACTTTTTAATCACTACAGACTGCTCGCCGACACAAAGATGCCTCTTACTCCCTTTGCCAACAGCGGTTTTCGGGTGTTTTCCCAGAATGATGAAGATGGTATCTTACTGTATATTTTTTCACTGATCGGATTCACAAATAAGATTCTGCTAGATATTGCCTTTAGCAGCCCGATTGGTTCAAACAGCACCAACCTGTTATGCAACTGGGGTTTCTACGGCCTTCTGCTTGAAGGAGATGTGAACGGTATCGCCAGTTCACGAGCATTTTTTAAGTCTCATCCAGATACCGCAATCTTTCCACCTAAAATTGAACGCGCATGGGTGACCGCAGAAAACATCAATCAAATCCTATTAGAAAATAACATTACTGGTGAGATCGATTTTTTTTCACTTGATGTTGATGGTGTTGACTATTGGTTATGGAAATCTCTAGTTGTTGCACGACCTCGCGTAATGATTGTCGAAGCGGCTGCATTTCTGGGGCGAGAATATTCTGTTGCCGTGCCTTATCAACCGGATTTTAATCGTCATACAATCCATGAGGATTTTTTCGGGGCATCTATCGCCGCTTTCATCAAACTCGGAAAGGAGAAGGGTTATCGATTGGTTGCTTGCAACCGTTTCGGATTTAACCTGTTTTTTGTACGAGAGGATATCGGAATTGGTTTATTACCCGAAATTTCTGTAAATGATTGTTTCTATTTTGAGCCTCCAGATTTGAGACAACTCCGCTCAGTGCGACTTGCCGCAGTAACGAACCTCCAATGGCAACAGGTATAAAACACATTCTGCCGGAGAAAATTCATGCCATTAACCGAGCATATCACCTGGAACGATCAGCATATAGCAACGATAATCCGTAAAGACTTCATGCCAGAGGCCACAACCTTCATCTCACCTGACAGCTATTACCAGCAGCTCGGTTTCGTTGTCTACCCGAAAGATGGAGTGGTTGTCAGACACTCGCACCTGCCGCTGCAGCGGCACCTCGTCGGGACCCCTGAGACCCTGATGATCAGGAAAGGGAGTGCCGAGGTCGAACTGTATGCCATGGACAAGAGCATGCTCGGGACCTGGATACTGGAGGAGGGAGACATGATCCAACTCGTATCGGGGGGACACTGTTTCAAATGCCTTGAGGATACCATCTTCCTTGAAATCAAGCAGGGGCCCTATACCGGCCTGGTCGAGAAGGAACGTTTCTGATGATCCCGGTCGCCGAACCCCTGATTACAGATCAGGATATAGAGCTCGTCAACGAGGCCTTGAAGTCCGGCTGGATTTCATCGGCTGGTAAATATCTGGATCTGTTTGAGGAACGTTGGGCGGCCTACTGCGGCATGCCGTATGGCATTGCCGTCAGCAATGGCTCCGTGGCGCTGGATGTTTCCGTCAGCCTGCTTGACCTCGCTCCGGGTGACGAGGTCATCATGCCGACCTTTACCATCATCTCGCCGGCCCAATCGGTGGTGCGGGCCGGTGGCATACCGGTACTGGTGGACTCGATCACACCGTCGTGGCAGATGGATGCCGGACAGATTGAGGCCAAGATTACCCCCCGTACCAAGGCTATCATGGTCGTACATATCTACGGCCATCCGGCGGATATGGATCCGATCCTGGACATCGCCAGGCGCCACAACCTGATCGTCATCGAGGATGCGGCCGAGGTGCATGGCGCCGAGTACAAAGGACGTCGTTGCGGAGGTCTGGCTGATATCAGCACGTTCAGTTTCTACGCCAACAAGCTGGTAACCACCGGCGAAGGCGGCATGGTGCTGGTGCGCACCCCGCAGCTGGCCGAGCGGGCACGTGGTCTGCGCAATCTCTGTTTCCAGAAGATGCAGCGTTTTTTGCACGATGAGATGGGGTACAACTTCCGCCTGACCAACCTGCAGGCCGCTATTGGTGTCGGACAGATCGAGCGGATTGGGCAGATTGTCGATCGCAAACGGGCTATAGCCGCCTGCTATACGGCACTATTAAAGGATGTTGCCGGTATCCGGCTTCCGGCTGAAGAGTCGTGGGCCAGGAATGTGTTCTGGGTTTACGGAATCGTGCTGGACGACGAGACCGGATCTACAGCGCTCGATCTGGCGGAACGCCTGCGGGAGCGCGGTATTGAGACACGTCCCTTCTTCCTCGGCATGCATGAACAGCCGGTCTTCCAGCGCATGGGGCTCTTTTCCGGCGAGCGGTACCCGGTGGCCGAACGCTTGGCCCGACAGGGGTTGTATATCCCCAGCGGGTTGACCATGAGTGATCAACAGGTTGGCGAAGTGGCTGCCGCCGTCAAGGAGTGTTTGCGATGAGCGTATTCAACGAGTATGCCCGCTACTATGACCTGCTCTACCGCGACAAGGATTACGCCGGGGAGTCGGACTATGTCCATAACCTGATCCAGACAGGGAGTCCGGGTGCCCGGACCATCCTGAACCTTGGTTGCGGTTCCGGTCGGCATGATCGCTGCCTGATGGACAGGGGCTATGCCGTCACCGGCGTCGATCTGTCGCAAGAGATGCTGACAGCGGCTCGGGATGCGGCCACGGACAACGGGGCGCTGAGATATGTTCAGGGCGACGTACGAACGGTTCGCCTTGAAAAAACCTTCGATATCGTCATTTCACTTTTTCATGTGATGAGCTATCAGGTGAGTAATGCAGATCTGACAGCTGCATTTGCAACAGCCTATAGTCACCTGAAACCGGGGGGCCTATTCATCTTTGACTGCTGGTATGGCCCGGGAGTACTGACGGACAGGCCAACCGTGCGGGTAAAAGAGCTTGAGGACGAGATTACCAGTGTGACCCGCATCGCTCAGCCAATTATGCATCCCAATCAAAATGTGGTGGATGTCAACTACCGGGTGTTCCTCAGGGACAAGTCCAGTGCTAGTATTCGCGAAATTTGCGAAACGCACCGGATGCGATACCTGTTTCTCCCGGAGGTTGAGCAGATGCTCTCCTCTGGCGGGTTTGAACTCCAGGCGGCAGAGGAATGGTTGACGGCAGCACCGCTTTGTTTGACGAGCTGGAGTGCTGTTTTTGTTTGTCGAAGGACTGGGGTTTGAGAACGCCTTCTTCCAATTCAACAGATATGGAGAATTATCATTGAAAATCTTAGTCTTTGGCGGATGTGGATTTATCGGTTCGCACCTTGTTGATGAATTGCTTTCACAGGGACACATCATCCGGGTTTTTGACAGGAGCTATGAGTTGTTCCGTTCCCCGCTCGAAAAGGTCGAATATGTGATTGGCGATTTCGGGAACAGGGGGCTGGTTTCGTCAGCACTCAAAGACATTGATATCGTGTTTCACCTCATAAGTACGACCGTTCCCAAAACATCAAACGATGATCCTGCCTTCGATGTGTCCTCGAATGTAATAGAAACGCTGTACCTGCTTGAGACATGTGTAAAGAATAAAGTCCAAAAAGTGGTTTTCATTTCATCGGGTGGAACAGTATACGGCATACCGGAAAAGGTGCCCGTTGACGAGAAAGGCCAGACGGATCCGATCTGCTCCTACGGGATATCCAAGCTTGCCATAGAAAAATACCTGTTCCTGTTTCAAAAACTTTATGACCTTGATTTCACGATAATCAGACCATCCAACCCCTATGGCCCTCGCCAGAACCCCAACAATATCCAAGGTGCGATCTCTGTTTTTCTGGGCAAGGTACTTAACAATCTCCCCATAACAGTCTGGGGTGACGGGTCTGTGTCGCGAGACTTTTTATATATAAAAGATCTGATCAAGGGAATCACATCAGCAACGTTTATGAAATCGGAGCATCGTATTTTCAATATCGGGAGTGGCACGGGGACGACACTTGCAGGGTTGGTCTCCATGATCCGAGAAGTAACCCGGGCTGATATAGAGGTAGTCTACAAGGATAACCGCTCTTTCGACGTGCCGGAATTAGTCCTTGATACGACACGGGCACACAATGAGCTGGGATGGAGTCCGGAAACCGCCATGCTGGACGGGTTGTGTGCGACCTGGGAAGCTTTGGTTGACAACAAACATTACAAGGTGGGTTAGCTATGTATCTCGTCTATTGCACACCATTATCCGCATCCGCACACACGGCCTGTGTTTTTCCAATATTCGACAAAAACCTCTGTGTCCACCTAAAGGTTGGTGTGTGATGTCACCGGAAAGAGAAAGAGCGGCAGTTTTCCTCTGCTATTATTCCATCGGCAAGTCTTCCCCTGTTATCTGCCTTCTTGAAATGTTGTGTGATTGCTACAGCGTTGACTTGCACCTGTACAATGTAAGCCATTTAAATGCCCGGGTGATGCAACGAATAAATCATGTCACCCAGTATTCATCGGATGTGGACATCACAAAAATAAAGGAGAATCCCTTTCTTTCGTATGATCATGTTATTGCCTGCGATGCAAATGGGTTTGCGCTCTGCAAGACCCTGTTTCCTTCCTGTCGCCCCCTTTACTACAGTTTGGAGCTTTATTTCCGGGATAATGCCTATAACCTGCACTATCCCAAGCAGATCATGGAACTGGAAAGAAGTGAGATTCACACCATCAAGGGATTGATCATACAATCTGAAGAGCGTGAAACCTTGTTCAGAGACGAATATCACCTCTCTCCCGCAATTCCGACGTTTCTGCTTCCCATCACCTATATGCAGCATTCCAGCGGGGAACGGTCTGATTATCTCAGGACGAAGTTCAATATCCCTGGCAACCAAAAGATCGCCCTTCACCTGGGAGGAATTCAGGAGCAGCATTGTCTTCTGGAAGTCGCCGCTGCCTTTTATAATGTCCAGGATTGGGCGCTGGTTATGCACGGCAATGCCTTCGGAGATTACAAAAAAAATCTCGAAACCTTTATCCGTCAGAACAAACTGTCAAACGTTTACATTTCAGATGACTATCTGGAACAGATAGAGGACCTGGACATTGTTCTGAAGTCCGCCGATGCGGGCATCGCCTGGTACAAAAACGTTTCTCCCAATTTTACAACCGCCGGCAAATCATCCGGAAAGATTTCGGCATACCTGCGCTTCGGCCTGCCGGTCATTGCGAACAAGTACAAAAGCACGGTTGAGGCAATCGAGGGAAAGGGGTGCGGAATATGCGTCGACAGCTTCGAGCGGATCCCGACCGCTCTCAGAAATGTGGAAGCCAGTTACCGGTATTATTCAAACAACGCGATATGTGAGTATGATTCAGTTTATTGGTTTGAAAACTATCGGGAGGCATTGCGGAAGTTCATTGAGAAGGTGTCTGAAGATCTAATCACACCCGCGAATGTCAATGCGCTTTTTCTGAATCCCACCCTTTCTGTTGAGACGATCGACAGCTTCTGGGTGCGAAAAAGCATTCTGGAGGCGCTGAGTTCGTTTCTGCTGAAATGCAGTGGCATCATATTGGATGTGGGTTGCGGCGAGATGCCGTATAAACCGCTTATTCTGAACCGACCTAACATTACGGAATATATCGGGCTCGATATCGAGAACCCGCTCTATCAGCAGCAATGCAAACCGGACCTGTTCTGGGACGGCCGGCTCATCCCCCTTGAGGATGCTTCCGTTGATTGTGCAATGGCAACTGAGCTGTTTGAGCATCTGCAAAATCCTGAAGAAGTCATGCGCGAGATCTACCGCGTTCTCAAGCCGGGTGGCAAGCTCTTTTTTACAGTTCCCTTTCTCTGGAGCCTGCATGCAGTCCCGAATGATGAATACCGCTACACGCCGTTTTCACTAGACCGGCACCTGAAACAGGCCGGATTTGATCAGATCGATATCCGTGCCTTGGGAGGCTGGGATGCGTCTCTGGCACAGATGATTGGCCTCTGGCTGAAGCGAAAACCGATGTTGGAAGAAGACCGAAGGAAATTCACCGCCATGTTGTTTCCCCTGTATCAGCAACTGATTAAGGGTGACACCCTGCCAGATGGTTTTCCTGAAGGGCAGATGATTACCGGTCTGAGTGGCATCGCCTTTCGCCCTTTCACGTCCGATGTCCAACAGTCTGTTCCCGCAAGGAGCACATCGGAAAAAGAAATCTGCCTGGCAATTGTCACCCCCAATATCGGAACACACTCCGAAACATTCATCAAGAGGCACATACAGTTCCTCGCTCCAGGTAAAACAGTTGTTATTACGGCCAACCTTTTTGATGATTCCTGGCTTACCTGCCCGTATCTGGTCATCCCCGGAAGTCAGGGACCCAGTACCTGTCAACCAGACGTTGAGCGGGCCGTAACCAATTTTATCCACGAAAATATGGTTACACATATCTTATGTGAATATGGCTGCTACCTTACCGATATCGTTGAATTGAACCACAGGACCTTCAGGTTACCAATCTTTGTCCATTTTTTTGGTGGTGATGCCTCGTCATTCCTCCGCGACCCGCGGATGGTCGAGTATTACCGCTGGATGGGGCAGCAGGTTACGGGGGTCATCGCTATTGCCGGGCCGATGGCGGAACGTCTCGCGGGCATTGGTATACCCAGAGAGAAGATACATGTCGTGCATCTGGGCATTGAAATCCCTGCAACGGTCGCTACGGCACCTGAGACCGAACCCTGCAGGTTCATTTCGGTAACCCGCCTCGTTCCCAAAAAGGGACCTCTGTACACGCTGCAAGCCTTTGCCAGGGCAAGGGCCGCCATTCCGGGGATAAGACTCGACATCATCGGCAGCGATGGCTTTCCCAACGGCGGGCACGGTCCGATGTACCACGATATCCTTGATTTCATCTCTTCCCACAATCTTGGCGATTCCGTGACACTGCACGGCGGACAACCGATAGAGTATGTCTGCGGGAAGCTCAACCAGTCGTCCGTCTATATTCAACACTCCATTACCGACCCATTGACCGGCGATGCGGAAGGGCTCCCGATAATCATCCTGGAGGCATCCGCTGCAGGCCTGCCAATCGTGGCAACACGGCACGAGGGCATACCCGAGGAAGTGGAGCATGGAATTACCGGATTCCTGGTCGAAGAATTTGACGTGGACAAGATGGCCGAGTTTATGGTTCTGCTGGCAGCCGACCCCCAGCTGCGGAAAAAGATGGGACTGGCTGCCCGCAGAAAAATCTTGAGAGAGTTCGATCTGGCGACGACGGTCGGCAATCTTCAGAAAACGCTGGGCATTCCCAATGATTGTTACGGCGTACCGCCGCATGAGGCACCAAGCTGTCCCGTCGACTGCGCCCGCTCAGGGTTAAGACTCTATGCAGGCGATGTGCCCCTGATGCCGGAGTATGATGGCTGGACGGGGTTATCACTAACCCAGCAGGACCACCGCCACATCAGGCACGACATAACGCAGCCGCTCCCCCTGTCCGACAACTCCGTGGCCGCCTTCCAGGCCGAAGATGTCCTGGAGCATATCCACTATGGCCGGCTGGTTGCTGTCATCAATGAAATCCACCGGGCTCTCAAGCCGGGCGCACTGTTTCGGCTCTCGGTCCCTGATTATGGCTGCGATGTGCTGAGAGAGCGGTCTGAAAAGGACCCTCTGGGTAACGTTGTATTCGATCCGGGCGGGGGGGGGACCCCTGAAGATCCTGGGCATGTCTGGTTTCCCAGGATAGAAAACGTGTACCGCTTGTTGGAAAAAACCCATTTCTTTACCAATGGAGAAATTGAGTTCCTGCAGTACTGGAATATGGATAACGTCACCTTTGTGGCCAAAACGATAGATTACTCACAGGGCATTGTCCGCAGAACTCCGGATTTTGACGAGAGGGTAAAAACCCCCTATAGACCGATGTCTCTTGTTGTTGATCTCCGCAAAGGACCTCTCACGTGGCAACGTACCCGCAGCAACATACTTGCCTACCACCACGATTGGCAGTATCCGGTAATTACCGAGCTACACGCCTATGAACGTGTATGTGAGGCATTTCCGGATGAAGCGACGGTCACCTATGTCGGGTTCCCATGGGCAACGGTCATAGATCTGATCCAAAGAGGCCAGACGGACAAGGCCCAAGCCTATCTCGGAATGCTTCAACAGATCCCGCACGATAACGCTGCCTTCAGAATCACGGTTGCACAGCACATTTCGGTCGACCGGTTTCAAAAATTATTCGAACTGGCAGGCATAACCGACATTTTCTGGCCACATGCCACCCATGATCTCCCCCTCCTTGGCAACATCCGGATCCATCCTTTTCCCCTCTACCCGGTCCGATGCCTTGATGAGCCCGAGCTTGTAGAACAGGGAGGAAAAGAGCTACATGCACGCACCTACCTCTACAGCTTTGTAGGTGCATACGATCCCAGCTGCTATTTGACCGATGTACGCAGGTGGATAGCAGCGTTGCCATGTGCGGATGATGCCCTGATTCTCAACCGGAATGAATGGCATTATGAAAAGGTCGTGTATGAAGAGCAGGTGCTGGGTGTTGCCGTTAACGCCGAAAAGCAACAACAGCTTGACAGTGAAGCCGATTCATACCGGAAAGTTCTCGAGGAAACGGTCTTCAGCCTCTGCCCATCAGGTTCGGGGCCCAACAGCATCCGCTTGTGGGAATCGCTCGGTTATGGGTGCATTCCTGTAATTTTGTCGGACAGGCTCAGCTTGCCTGGAAGCACCGCAGAATGGATGGAGGCAGCAATTTTTGTCCGGGAGGATAAAAGTGCCATCGCTATGTTACCTCAGCAACTGAGAGCGCTGGCCGAGGACAGGGGTGCCCTGTTTCGTTACCAACAGGCCGGAAGAAGGCTCTGGGTGAAATACGGCTACAAGAATTTTATCCATGATTTACTGCAGTTTACTGCTACTGCGACCGGTGGACGTATCACGGAATGCACTCCTGCTGCATCCGTTATGCCCCAGCTACAGGGCACCATCCCCCCAGATCCTGAGAAGTTACTGGTTTCAGCTATTGTCTCCACCTACAATTCAGAGCGCTATATTCGCGGCTGCATCGAGGATCTGGAGCGCCAAACGATAGCTGATCGTTTGGAGATCATCGTCATCGACAGCGGTTCAAGTGAGCAGGAAGGCGAGATCGTTCGCGAACTGCAAAAAGTGTATAACAATATTCGATATATCAGAACCGAGAGCCGTGAGACGGTTTATGCTGCCTGGAACCGGGCCATAAATGCGGCTCAGGGCCGCTACCTTGCCAATGCCAACACCGATGACCGTCATCGTGCCGATGCATTTGAACGCATGGTTGCCGTCCTCAATGAAAATCCCTCTATTGACCTGGTTTACGCTGACGCACTGATCACAACCACGCCCAACGAGACATTCGAGCAATGTACCCCCACCGGTACTTTTAACTGGCTGGAACCGGATCGGAACGCGTTGCTCTATCGCGGATGCTATGTCGGCCCTCAGCCGCTCTGGCGCAGATCGCTGCATGATGTCTACGGACTCTTCGATCCGTCCTACATCACTTCCGGTGACTATGAATTCTGGCTTCGGGTCTCCCAGACGGCACACTTTCACCATATCGCCGAACCACTTGGGCTCTATCTCTCCTCACCCACCAGCATTGAGCATGTCAATGAGGATGGCAAAGGGCGTGAGAACGCCCGGTTGCTCTCCCGCTACCGTACGGCAGCAATCGCAGGCAAATTATTAGGATTCATGCCGTTTAAACGGCTGCGCACCCTATGTGCATCTGGCTATCGAGACACCGGTCGTGAAAAGATCGCTGCGCTGGTAACGTTCATTGATACCCTGACAGTAAAGACCAACTTTGATTCGAGCCACGAAGCGCCGGTTTATAAACGCGTAAAGGAAAAAATACTGGCTGAAGGCCCCTGTTCCAGCAACGATCTGGAACGCTTCATCCGCCTGGCAGAGCGTTTGATCCTGGGGAATACGGATTGGTCTGTTACGAGCATTCAGGACATTCGCGATGAAGCGATTCTTCAGGGGTCCTTTATTCGCCAGACCCTACAGCGTTCCTGGCGTCATGCCATGCGCGGTGAAATTGATACCGCTGTCGAGATTTTGCTGCAACAGGGGATCAAGGTGGCATCCACTGACCCGGCCCCCTATCTGGCCCTGATGGAACTATTGATTACCGCTGGGCGCTACTGTGATGCATTGGAGGTTGTTGATCAACTGCCGGAGGGAGCTGACCCGGTGGCTGTCCTCTATTTTAGGGCGGTTTGCCATGAGAAGTGTGAAGAGTATACTGCGGCGCAGCAGTGTGCCGCTGAGGCATTCGCACTGGCCCCGGATGATGCCCGGGTGCTGGCGGTTCTGGGGGTACTGTCTTTCCACCGCAATGAGAAGGAAGAGGCGACGCGGCTCTTTGAACAAGCCATGTTGGCTGACCCCGGATTCGGTGAGCCCTGTGCAAATCTGGGGGTGATGAAATGGTCGGCGGGAGAGCGGGAGTCGGGCCTTGATCTGCTGGAAAGAGCTGTTATTCTGTCGCCCCTGGATAACAATATCCGAACCCTGTACTACGGTGCAGCCTGCGAGTGTGGGGAATATGGTCAAGCGGAACAGCAATTTGCCGAAGATGCCGCTATCTACCCCGATTGCCGTGGTGTCACGCTCTTTTTGATCGATGTATTGGAAAAGCAGCAAAAAGATACCGAAGCCCTGGAGCGGCTTGAAGGCGCACTGGTCCATTTTGGCTGTGCTGACGACCTGTTGGACGCTGCTCTGGCGGTAAGAAGCCGGGTTGCCCAGCTCACCGAGATACGGAAGCATGAAAGGCCCACCGTGTCGCTCTGCATGATTGTAAAAAACGAGGCACGCAATCTGGCTGAATGCCTGGCCAGTGTTAAGTCGGCCGTTAACGAGATGATCGTGGTGGATACCGGCTCAAGCGACCGGACCATCGATATTGCCACCGCCTTCGGGGCACAGGTCTACGAGTTTGCCTGGAACGGCAACTTTTCAGACGCCCGTAACTACGCTATTGAGCAGGCACGTGGCGAATGGATTCTGGCACTGGATGCCGATGAACTGTTATCGAATCGGGATTATGCAGACATGGCGGAGACACTCTCTTCCTCTGAAGGTCTGAAGCACGCCTGGAGTGTACTGACCCGAAATTACACCACCAAGGTCAACGCCTTGGGATGGACGGCCAACGACGGTGCCTATCCCGCTGAAGAGGCAGCGGATGGCTGGCACCCCAGCTGGAAGGTACGACTGTTCCCAAATCAGCCGAACATCCGTTTTAACGGCGAGGTGCATGAGATGGTGGAAGAATCTCTTCGAGCAGCGGGGTATTCCATTCTCAAGGCCTCATTTGTGGTCCACCACTATGGCGGATTGGAGCAGGATGGCACAGAGGCCGCCGAAAAAAGGCGGCACTATTTCGAGATCGGCATGAAAAAGCTGGAGAGAACCCCCAATGACGTAGGAGCCCTTGCTGAACTGGCTGTTCAGGCTGGCGAGATGGGCAGTTTTGAGGAGGCGATCCGACTCTGGGACCGGCTGCTTAGTATTACTCCAAACAATATTGAGGCTCAGTTCAACAAGGGATATGCACTGATCGGACTGAAAAGGTACCGGGAGGCGCTTGTCATCTCAGAGAATGTATTAGATCAGGCACCGGATCACAAAGAAGCCGCCTTCAATTATGGGACATCCGCACTGTATGTGGGCAAGCCTGCCGAGGCGGTGCAAAAACTCGAACCGCTTCTGCAACAACACCCGGAGTATCCGCCGTTGTTGGCCGTGCTGACGCTGCTTTACCTGCTTTCCGGTCAGCGCGAGAAGGCGGTTACCACCTATGCAACCCTCAAGGCGCTTAATTATGCCATTACCGATTATGCCAAGGCCAGAGCAGACGTTTTGTTCGGGCTTGGAAAAAAAGAACCGGCTCGCAAGCTTCTGGATGAATGCGCCGCGATCGGGATCATACAATATTCAGGAGAACAATAGATGAATATACGACGACTGCATATCGGGGCGTTAAAGTCATCGCCTGGTTGGGAATCGCTCAATTCACAGCCGCTGGAAGGTATTAACCATGTTTGCGACGCTCGTGAGTTATCCCGTTTTGCGGACGGAACATTCGAAGCGCTTTACTCATCTCATGTACTGGAACATTTCGACTACCGCGGTGAGGTTACTTCTGTCCTCATGGAGTGGTACCGAGTGCTTGCTCCTGGTGGGACATTATACGTTAGTGTGCCTGACTTGGAAACCATCTGCCGTTTGTATTGCGATCAGGTGCATTTCGATGTCCATGACCGTTTTATGCTGATGCGGATGATCATGGGGGGGCACTGCGACCGTTACGACTACCACCATGTCGCCTTCAATCAGGAATCTCTGGTCTTTTATCTTGCTGAAACAGGCTTTGACAACATTCGGCGTGGTGCAGAATTTAATATATTTGAAGACACAAGTAGTCTGCGTTTTAAAGGAGAATTGATCAGCCTGAATTTGATTGCGGGAAAGCCCTCCCTGACGAAACATGCTCCCGCATCTACAAATACTGCTGCCGTAGCGTCTCAACCTCATGCTCAACTTGAAGTTGTCAATACGACTTATAAAACCCCAGTGATAAACACTTCAGCCCAGCGTTTTATCGATCTTTCTATTGAAAAGGTAATCAAACTTCACGAAGCGGGCTATACCAATGAAGCCATTGCACTGTATGCTGATATCTTGTCTCTCTACCCTGATAACGACGAAATAATCTTCAGGCTGGCAAGGTTGTATCATTTGGCCGACCGGGCAGAGGAGGCGTTGCCGCTTCTGCAGGGTATAACCGCGCATTCGCCGTTTTACGCTGATGCCTTGTGCCTGTTGGGCACAATGCTGGGAGACAGGCGGGACTTCGCTGGAGGGGTGGATTGTTTAACCCGATTATTGGAGTTGGATGACAGCCGTGTTGAATGTTACAACAACCTGGCCCGTTTTCTGATTGAGCTGGGCCGGCCCGAAGAGGCTCAAAGTTATCTGCTCAAATCTATTCAGGTGGCACCAGACCACGCTGATACATACAACTTTCTAGGCAATCTTTTTGTGCGGTATTGGCGACTGGCAGAGGCTAGCGAGCAGTATAAACGAGTAATCGAGTTACAGCCCGACTTTGCCAGTGCCTATAGCAACCTGGCGTGGATAGCCACCCTGGAAGGCAATATTACCGAGGCAGTGGTCTTGTTTAACACTGCTCTGAAACTGCAGCCGGATTTCCGCATCGCTGCCGATAACTTGCTCTTCGCCTTGAACTATTCCGATAGCTATACCCCTGAGCAGATCCGCAATGAACACATTCGCCTGGCTAATATCTATAGCGGACCTGTTCAGGAACACACTTCGCGACAGCACCGATCAGGTGATAAAATTCGGGTCGGTTACATTTCAGGAGATTTCAAGACCCATTCGGTAGCCTTTTTCTTTGAACCAATCTTGCGTAACCACAACAGGGACGATTTTGAGATCTTTTGTTACGACATGGTATCTGTGCCTGATGACACGACACGTAGGATGATGAATCTCGGCTGGGCATGGCGGACTGTCTATGGCCTTTCGGACAACAAGGTCGCTGAGCAAATCCAGGATGATGGCATTGATATCCTGGTGGATCTGTCCGGCCACACAGATGGCAATCGCCTGGGTGTTTTTGCCCTGCGCCCTGCCCCCATACAAGTGAGTTGGTTGGGCTACCCCAATACGACCGGCCTTAAGCAGATAGATTTCCGCCTGACTGACGCCTGGGCGGACCCACCGGGTATGACCGATCATCTCTATTCCGAGAGCCTCGTACGTCTTCCACATTCATTTCTCTGTTATACGCCACCAATCTCGACACCTGCGGTAGCTCCGCTGCCGGAAGGTCCGATCATATTCTGTTGTTTTAACCATTTCCCTAAAATATCTGACACAACAATAAAACTGTGGGCCAAGGTTCTGCATAACCTACCTGATTCACTGTTTGCTCTTAAAAACGGTTCACTCAGGGATGCTGGTGTGCGTGATCGATTGACTGACCGCTTTGCTGCCTGTGGGATCGAATCTTCTCGCCTGATTCTTGCAACGCGTTCTGTGACACGGGAGGAACATCTGCAGCGCTATGGAACCTGCCATATTGCTTTGGACACCTATCCCTATCACGGCACAACCACGACCTGCGAAGCGCTCTGGATGGGCGTGCCGGTGGTGACACTGGCAGGTGCAAGCCATGCTGCACGTGTCGGAATCAGTATCTTGAATAATGCCGGTCTAGCTGAGCTAGTTGCGACGAACAGCGACCAGTATGTGGAGATCGCGGTGGCACTGGGACGAAACCCAACGCGACTTCAGGAGTACCGACGTTCAATTCGGGATAAGATGCTAGACTCCGCGCTGTTGGATGTAACCACCTTTACAGCCGATCTGGAGCAGTCCTATCGCTGGATGGTGGAGCGTGCCCACAGTTGATTCGAGCCGGCGTTGAAAAAAATTGTTACAGGCTCTTTTTTTATTAAAGTTCTGAGAGTCCTTCCCGATAAGTTTAAGTAACAGAACGTGGCCAGAAGGCCACATACAAAACACTCCCAGAAAGGGGACATCACCATGGCACTCTCAGACATCTCATTGACCGCAGGTATGCGCAGCAACCTCCTCCAGCTGCAAAACACGTCCAAAAACATCGACCGCACCCAGGAGCGTCTCTCCACCGGCAAGCAGGTTAACAGCGCCCTTGACAACCCGACCAACTTCTTCGCTTCCCAGGCCGCCCTTAACCGCGCTAATGACTTCAGCTCCCGTAAAGACGGTATGGGTGAGGCCATTCAGAACGTGAAGGCCGCTGATGCCGGCATCACCGCCATCACCGCACTGGTATCAGCCGCCAAAGGTCTTGCCGAAGCGGCACTGGGCACCCAGATCACAGCCGATCGCAAAGCATTTGCTTCACAGTACGATTCCATAAAAACCCAGATTGATTCACTCGCTACCGACTCACAGTATCGCGGTACCAACCTGTTGAAAGGTGACACGCTGACCGTCAACTTCAACGAAGATTCTTCTTCAAAACTGGTAGTTACCGGTTTCTCGGCAACTTCAGCTGCTGGAGGACTTTCACTCGGGGCCCCGGCCACTGCTAGTAACTGGTCCACAGGTAATGCCTCAACTCAGGCAGCTGCTATCAAGGTAGACCAGGGCAAAATGGACGGTGCCATCACCGAACTGCGCAGTCAGTCCAAATCATTGGCCGGCAGCCTGAACATCATCACTACTCGCCAGTCGTTCACTGACAAGATGATCAACACTCTGCAGACCGGATCTGACAATCTGACGCTGGCCGACATGAACAATGAAGGCGCTAACATGCTGATGCTGCAGACCCGTCAATCCCTCGGAACTACAGCTCTTAGCATGTCTTCACAGGCAGCACAGTCCGTCCTCAGACTCTTCTAGTAGTAACTGAAGATGATGAAACAGTAACTCCTGAGCGGGGAGAGGGCAACCTCTCCCCGCTTGCTTATTTAGTAAGTTAGAAGTTTTTCCCTGCGTTTTTGCAGAAATAATTTCGTTAACGCACTTATCCAGTTTATCAGGACTCAGCCTTGCGAGGTGAACGATTATGAAAATTGAAGGCAATGATCAGCGACTGGCGGCAGCAACAGCCACCCAGATGCAACAAACCGGTGTTCAGCAGGTTATGGCACCCAAATCACCACAGCAGCAGGACGCACAAAAAAACGACAAGGCCGATACTGCACAATCTTTGGTGGGTGACAAAGTTTCCATTAAAGTAGAACTGCCCCAAAAAACAGTCGATACTTTACAGAGGATGGGTAATATTTCCGATTTTCTCAATTCGGTTGCGACCACTCTTCGCCAGACCAATGAGGGACTTACGGCTGCCAACGCTATTGCGGAACAGATGAAGGCGTCGCTGGACAAGATTATCAAAAACTTTCCCCCTTATCCGATTGAAAGCAAGGAACGGATTGAACAGTTAATGAACTACTCATCGCTTCAAAAACAGATTCTGAGTCTGATGTTACCGCCACCGCCTCAGCCTGTGTATGAGAAAGTCAAACATTTATGGGAAGGCCTGACAAGCGGAATTGGCAGCTCAATCCAGGCCCCGACTCTGTCGCAGAATGCTCCGGATTCCCATGTCAGCGCCGCCGCCAAACAACTGGACGTTATTTCCGGGCAAATTGGTCTGGTGCAGGAGTCCATGAGCAATTCTGTGGGGATGTTCTGATATGCCGCTGAAACTGACACTGAAGCCGGGGGAGCGGATCATTGTGGGGGGGGCGGTTCTTACCAACGGCCCTACGGTTGCGCATCTGCTGGTTGAAAACCGCGTGTCGTTGCTCAGGGAAAAAGACATTCTGAGCGAGGCTCAGGCGAATACCCCCTGTAAAAGGATTTATCTGGTTGTTCAGCTGATGTACATCGGAGATGGCTTGACACCCGAATTGGCTCAGTTGTATTGGGATTTGGTGCGAGATATTCTTGCGGCAGCGCCCAGTACAAATGACTTGATTTCCCAGATCAGCGCGTATATTGTCGATACAAGTTTTTATCAGGCTTTGAAGGCCGCCAGGAAGCTGATATCCTACGAAGAGGAGCTAATGGACCATGCAACAAAACTCAGTTAATGCCTACACAGCGATTCAGAAGGAAAGTTTGAGCGGACGTGAACTGGAGGCATCTGTACTTTCCAGGGCGGGTCTCATGCTGAAAAATGTCAAGGACAACTGGGACGCTCCGGATCGTGATCAGAAGCTGCTCGAGGCTATTAAATTCAATCAGAAAGTGTGGAGTTTTTTTCAGGCGGAGCTATCTGACCCGGAAAATCCGCTACCCAAAAATCTGCGAGAAGACATTCTCAACCTGAGTATATTTATTGATAAACGATTGTTCGAAGTCATGGCTTTTCCTGATCCAGAGAAACTGGCTATTGTGATTGATATCGACTTTAATGTCGCTGCCGGTTTGAGAACAAATTCAGAACAATGAATTCTGGCATTTGTACAGTTGCTGAAAAATCCTTCGAGTTTTCGATGGATTTTTTTTTGGCAAATAGTCACATAACTGTAAGATTATAACCTTTACTCTCCAGATATCCTACGATCTCCCTGATATGCTCGTAGCCGCGCGTTTCAAGCTCCAGTGATACGTCTGTCCGGCCGATCGCTGATGTTTTAGATCTTCTGTCGTGCGTAATGTGGAAGATGTTAGCGCGGGTAGCGGCTATGTTTTCTGCCAACGCTGCCAGCGCACCGGGATGGTCATCCAGTACAACCGTCAATTTGAGATAGCGTCCGCCCGCGATCAACCCTCGCTCAACTACCTGGGAAATGGTTTTTACATCAATGTTGCCGCCCGACAGCAGGCAAACCGTCTTGCCCTCGATCTCAGGTATTCTGTGTTTCTGGATTGCTGCCAGGGTTACCGCCCCGGCGCCTTCAACCAGCATCTTGGTTTTCTCCAGCAGAGAAACAATAGCCAGTGCGATCTCCTCTTCTTCAACCTGGACAATTTCATCGACATAATCACAGATAACCGGCACGGTTCTCGATCCGGGCAGCTTTACGGCAATGCCGTCCGCCAGGGTGACGCTGACAGGTCTTTCTGTTGGCCTTCCTGCAGCAAAGGAGGCTGACATGGAAGCGGCTGCCACTGATTCGACCCCGATGATCCTGACCTGTGGCGCTTTGTCCCGGATTGCTGCTGCCATGCCGGCAATCAGACCTCCTCCGCCAACGGGGATGATCAGATTGCGTACGTCTGGCAGCTCTTCGAGAATCTCCAATGCAATGGTCCCTTGTCCAGCCATTACCAAGTCATCATCAAAGGGGTGTACAAACAATGCGCCGCTTCTTTTATGGGCTATTAACGCTGCAGCACAGGCTTCGTCGAAGTTGCGGCCGGTCAGAATTACCTCTGCACCGTAATCGCGCGTGGCCTGCACCTTTTGGGGAGGGGTGATCTCGGGCATGTAAACCGTTGCCTTGACACCCAGCAGGTCGGCAGAGAAGGCCACTCCCTGGGCGTGATTACCGGCAGATGCGGTGATGACTCCGTTAACCAGTTCTTCACGGGGTTGTGACGTCATGAAGTTGAGCGCTCCCCTGATCTTGAAGGAACCGGTCCTTTGCAGGTTTTCGCACTTGAAAAAAAGTGGAATGCCTAGTTGCTCGGAATAATAGTGCGAATAAATCAGCTCACTGCGGCGGACACGTTTTTTGAGCCGGTCGTAAGCGTCTGAAATCAGTTCGGTAAGGGGCATCTAGGTGGACTCCATTTGTAATGTGGTGTGATAGTAACAGAGTGAGTTTGTATGGTCAAACATACTTGGCAATCGGATGGATTGCTGGTAAAGTTCCGCCATAACTTCTGCTGGAGGAATCATGGAAACAATTCATCATCCGCTGATCATTCTTGGCGCCGGTCCGGC
>JBBQCH010000022.1:0-29532 GCA_038318485.1 Geobacterales bacterium | reverse complement strand
TAAGTCCAAAAGCCGTGGTCTGGTATTCTATCGTCTCATGGAGCAATCTGTTGCAACCAAACCAGTTGTCTTAGATGATGTAACATTTGGTTATGACTGGCTAAATCACGGGAGGAGGAGCTAACTACCTACCCCATTTTTGAGAATACCTTTGGCAATGTTATTGGCGGCATACATGGCCATCATTTCACCGGAACAGACGATATAGATCTCCTCCGCTTTTCCTTCGCGAATCGGCATGGCAAACCCTCCACAGACAACGTCCCCTAAAACATCATAAAAAACGAAATCAAGGTCCGGCGAATAGGCACCGTTTTCCTCCAGAAAATTAATGGCTGTGATAACACCACGACCGGCGCAACCGACACCCGGTTCTGGCCCGCCGGACTCGACGCACTTGATACCGCAGTATCCGACCTTCATCACACTCTCCAGTTCAAGGTCCTCTACGGTACCCAGTTCACGGACCAGGTCCATGACCGTGTTCTGTGCCTTGGCATGCAGAATCAGACGGGTAGAGTCGGCCTTGGGATCGCAACCTACAATCATGATTTTTTTCCCTAAAGCCGCGAGACCGGCCACCGTGTTCTGGGTTGTGGTTGATTTGCCGATACCGCCTTTTCCGTAAATAGCAATCTGTCTCATGTTAGTTTCTCCCCCGTCCTTTGGTTGTGGACGCCAGCATGTATCAGGGTGGCGAAATGAGGCGCCTCATGGATGGCTGAAAGTCGTTCGCCATGATTCCCAGGCCTTTTGAGCTTCATGCTCCATTCATGTCGTCCATCGTGTAGTCAAACAAAAAAATGATACAAAAAAACGCCCCGTATCTCATGGCTGAGAGCGGGGCGTAGATGCCTGGTTGACAGAATTTGATGGTTTTTGTGGTGACAGTTGTTTCGGTCACTTAGTTGTTTGAATTACACAATCTGTGCCAAACAATAATTAAATCCGCCAAACCGTGCGTTATGTGATGTTGATGCGATTATTGCATTCGCACGGAAGATGGATTAATTGCGAATATGATCAAGTTCTATACAGAGTGATTGGTAATCATGCAGAAGTCAGAAACAACAGTGTTGCAGTATGGCCAGGGCGTTTAGCATGCTTTACTACGCAATTGCCGTGCCGGTAAGGCAACGCGGATAAATTAGTACTGAAAATCAGATGCTTCGTGGTAGTCTGATCGATAAAACAATAAAGTTATCTGAGACTCTTTTGAATCAATACAACATCTCTGATCATATCCGCCGCCGGCAGTGAAATTTATACGGCGCCACAAAAACCAAAAGGGGAGCAGATGACCATAGATGCTTATCAAGACGCTTTGATTGCCGCCAATCGCAAAGAATATGGCCGCGATTATGATTTTCTGCAGTTTAATACACCCGAGCAGTCAGCGACTGCAGATGCCGAAAGGACCGGATTGCTGGTCTGGCTGCGCGAAAATGCCGAATTCGGTTGTTGCGACACCAAGGTTGATTGCCGCAAGCTTTCCCCCGGCTGCAGTTCCTGCGCTGTCGGCAGCTGGTCGTGCCTGTTCATTAACGGCCGCTGCAATGTTTCCTGTTTTTATTGCCCCACCTCACAGGATGAAACCGAAGGGCCATTATCCAATGGTATCCCCTTTAGTACTCCCGAAGATTATGCCGCATACGTTGCCCTGTTCGGATTCAGCGGAGTCAGCGTAAGTGGTGGAGAGCCGCTGTTGACCCTGGATCGGACCCTTGCCTATCTGAACGCTGTGCGGCGGCGTTGCGGTGATGCCGTGCATCTCTGGATGTACACTAACGGCACACTGCTTACCAAAGAGATCGTCAACGAGTTGCAGGATGCCGGTCTTTGTGAGATCCGCTTTGACATCGGCGCCACCAATTATGATCTTACCAAACTCCATCTTGCGGTCGGTATCATTCCGACGGTGACGGTAGAAATCCCTGCCGTCCCGGAGGAAGAAATCATGATGCGGGACAAGATGGTTGAAATGGCGGCTGCTGGAGTCAAACATCTTAATCTGCATCAAATGCGATTGACGCCCCACAATTTCCGACATCTGGCGGCCAGACCCTACACTTTTATTCATGGAGAAAAAGTGACTGTCCTGGAATCCGAGCTGACTGCGTTGCGACTGGTACGCTACTCAATTGAACAGGGAATCGGTCTGCCGGTCAACTACTGTTCTTTCCCGTATAAACGCCGCTATCAGCACGCGGCCGCCCGCTCCCGGGGAATCCGCTTTATTCAGGCCGGTCACGAAACGGTCACGGAAGCCGGTTATTTGCGGGTTGTCAGCCCGGGGAGTGTACAATATTTCGAGGCGGTCACTTTGCCGGGCGGTAATCAGCGCCAGCCGGTTGTAGAGATTCCATTGCCGTCCGGTCAGCTGATAGTTGTGGAGAAACGTCCGGTTTCACCACTCATACCGGTTGAGGCATCTCTGTTTGACGATTTATCTCCGCAAACGGAGCTTCCTGGCGAACTGCTCAGGTTTGAGAGGGTCACAGTGGGGCTGGCTGAATATTTCTGAAACATTCCCAACAGGCTTATAAAGCTCGTGATGATTCGGGCCGCAGATTTACCTGCCCATTGATCGCAGCTTCAAGCAGTGCGATTGCACGGACTTTGCCTTGAGGCATCTCTACCTTCAACGGTAGGTAGTTGGATGCGTGGTTGGCCATGAACAGCCCTTGTGATAATTCCGTGTGGGAAAGCATTTCCCGCAGTTCCATAAGGAGTTCATGAGGTGTCAACAGCTGGTGTTCTCCCAGGTTTACCAACTTTTCCAGTTCTGTGCCCGCACACATGATTACCGAAAGAGCCCCGACGTAATCCGGATCCATGGCGGTAAGCATCCGGCCGGTCTGCCGGCCGTGATCTAGGCTGCGCCCATGGGGTGCGATTCCGAGCAGGACTGTTACAGATAGATCGATTCCCGCTTCTTTCACCCGGTTTCCCGCTTCTATCTGTTGCTCGACGGTGGAATCTTTCTGTACATACTCAAGAGTCTGCTGGTCGCCGCTTTCGCCTCCCAGATAGATGATGCCGAGCCCGTTTTTATGCAGCCATTCAAGGTCCCCGGAAGTTTTTTTACGGATTGCCCGTCCCGTGGCATAAACCCCGATCCGTTCAACCCACGGCAGATATTCGCTTATTGCCGGTAGTAGCCACTGCCAGTGATTCATGGGCATGATCAAGGCGTCCCCATCGGCGACAAAAAGTCTCTTGACGCCTGGATAAAGGCGGGCAGCCTTTTTAAGATCCGTCTCAATGATGGTTCGGTCCTTGATTCTGAAACGCTTGTCTTTGAAGCTGGTGCAGAAAGTACATTTATTATGAGCGCAACCAACTGTTGCCTGTAGAATGATTGAGCGAGCTTCGCTGGGGGGGCGGTAAATAGCTCCTTCGTAATCCAGGATATCAATATTCCTCATGGGGTATCTCCTTGAAATGGCACATATGCTGCTCAAATTTTACCTTATCTGCGTATGGTCGTTTTATCAAGAAGCATCTGTAGGGTCCTTGTAACTCTGGTTGATAGTATCTCTGAGAAGGAGTATCCGCTTTGTTATGCCCAGTTATTGTTGTGAAAGCTGCCGCGTAAACCTTGACTTTTTCACGGGAAACCTGCTAGTCTGTTCCTTTTTTTACGCAGATAAGGAGTAGTAATGAAACCGCTTTTTTTGAATCCCCCGACCTTTGAAGACTTTGACGGCGGTGCCGGTGCACGTTATCAGGCATCCCGCGAGGTAACATCTTTCTGGTATCCAACCTGGCTCTGCTTCCCGGCCGCCATGATCGAAGGCAGCCGCGTGGTGGACGCCCCGGTGCAGAAGTTCGATCTTGAGAAATGCCTGGAAATCGCCAAAGATTTCGATATGGTGGTGATGTACACCTCTACCCCCACCTTGATGATCGATATAGAAACCGCACGCCGCATCAAGGCGGTCAAACCGGAGATCGTGACCGTCCTGACCGGTCCGCACGTGACGATCCTGCCGGAGGAGTCGCTGAATGCAAGCAAAGGCGCCATTGACATAGTTTGTCGCGGCGAGTTTGACTATTCCACCAAGGAACTGTGTGAAGGCCGGGCCTGGGGGAAAGTGGACGGCATCAGCTTCATGCAGGACGGCAAGGTTGTTCACACTGCTGACCGTCCGATGATCGAAGATCTGGATGCGCTCCCTTTTGTAGCGCCGATCTACAAGCGTGACCTGCCGATCTCGGAATATGTCATACCGCACTTCAAAAGTCCTTACGTTTCGATCTATTCCAGCCGTGGCTGTCCATCAAAATGCATCTACTGCCTCTGGCCCCAGACTTTTTCCGGTCAGCGCATGCGGGTTCGCTCACCCCAGAATGTTTATGAAGAGATCAAGTGGATCACCGAAAACATTCCGGAGATGCGGGAACTTTCTTTTGATGATGATACCTTCAGCGCCAATCGCCAGCATGCCCAGGATATTGCACGTCTGATCAAGCCGCTGGGCATTTCCTGGACAATCAACGCCCGGGCCAATACCGATTATGAAACCCTGCGGGTCATGCGCGAGTGCGGCCTGCGGCATGTGGTGGTCGGTTTTGAAAGCGGCAATGCCCAGATCCTCAAGAACATCAAGAAGGGGGTCACCAAAGAACAGGCTGTCGAATTTTCCAAAAACTGCAAGAAACTGGGGCTTTCCATTCATGGCGCTTTCATCATGGGGCTGCCGGGAGAAACAAAGGAAACAATTCAGGAAACCATCAAGTTTGCAAAGGATATGGATCTGAATTCGATTCAGGCTTCGCTGGCTTCGCCATATCCGGGCACCGAGTTCTACGATCTCTGCAAGCAGAACGGCTGGATTTCGTCGGACAACTTCATCGATGACACCGGTCACCAGAAATGCGTTATCAATTACCCCAACCTTTCCAATAAGGAAATATTCAATTCGGTAGAGGAATTTTACGACAAGTTCTATTTCCGCCCCAAATATATTGCCCGCAGCATCGGCAGGATGATCGTCAATTCCGAAGAGCGCAAAAAGCTGCTCAAGGAAGGCAAACAGTACCTGCAGTACATGCGCAAACGTAAAGAGTCCTGCTCGGACTGCAAGTAAGTGCGCACTGGAAAACCAACTGTGAAGCAACTTATCATAACCTCGGACGATTTCGGCTTTTCCCCAGGTGTCAACCGTGCCGTAGAGAAGGGTTGGCAGGATGGTCTGCTGACCTGTGCTTCAATCATGCCGGGGGCGGCCGCCTTTGACGAGGCGGTCGCCATCGCCCGGCGCAATCCCGGCCTGCAGGTCGGTCTGCACCTGACGCTGGTGCAGGGGCGGGCGGTGTTGCCGCAGGACAGCATTCCGGAACTGGTAAATCAGGCAGGCTGCTTCACGGATAATCCTGTGGCGGCCGGTATGCGCTATTTTTTCGACAGGGGGCTGTACTGTCAGCTGAAAAGGGAGATCGAGGCCCAGATTGTCCGGGTGCTCGATGCCGGTATTCCGCTGACCCATATCGACGGCCATCTCAACATCCACCTGCATCCCACCGTTTTTTCCATTCTGACCGAACTTATGCCCCGTTACGGCATCAGCAGTTTCCGGCTTTCGCGGGAACGGCTGTCACACAACCTGCGTTTTGACCGTGAAAGACGCTTCGGAAAGACTGTCGAGCGGATTATTTTCGGTTCGCTGGCCAAAAAAGCTCAACCCAGGCTTGACGAGTTGAATATCCGCTACGCCACTGAGGTTAAGGGCGTACTCAACTCCGGCCGTATGACTGAAACCTACATCCTTAACATTATCGAAGATCTGCAGGATGGTCTGACGGAAATCTATTTTCATCCCGGCCTTCTGCCGGATCAAGAAATTACCCGGCGCATGCCCGATTACCGGCACGAAGAGGAACTGGAAGCCATCACCAGCTCCGCAGTTAGAAACAGATTGAAACAGTTGCAGATAGCTGTGCAAAATTACCGTGGAGATGTGAAATGCTGAAGACGTTGATCGTGATGCTGTTTGCAATTACAGCCGGAGCTGTCGGCGATATCTTTCTGACACAGGGCATGAGAAGCTTCGGTGATATTTCCGCCATGAATTTCAGACAGATTGTTGACACGGTATTCAAGGCTTTGACCAACTGGCGTCTGATGCTGGGAACTTCCATGCAGGCGGTCTATTTCGGGTTATGGCTGGCGGTGCTGTCATGGGAGGATCTGTCGGTGGCACTGCCGCTGCAGGCTTTGAGTTACGTTATTGTGGCTTTCCTGGCCCAGTGGTTTTTGGGGGAGAATGTCAGCCCGATGCGCTGGGCCGGTATCTTTCTGATCTGTGCCGGTGTAGCGATGGTTACCAGAAGCAGCGTGAGCTGAAAGGATAGGGGGGCAAATGATTAATGTTCGGAAAATAGCCTTAATTGGCGGCGGTAACATGGCCGAGGCGATCATTCGCGGTCTGATGCGGGAAGAGGTGGGGATCGGTGTCTGCGTGGCGGAAATCAGTCTGAAGCGTCGGGATGAACTGACTGCGCAATTTCCCAATGTTCGCGTGGTCGATAATGCTGCTGAGGCTGCAGGCTGGGGCGAAGTAATTATCCTGGCGGTCAAGCCACAACACGCAGCCAGCGCTCTGGATCTGATAGAGCGCGTTGTGACGCCTCAGAAACTGGTAATATCGATCATGGCCGGGATAACTACTGCCAAGATAGAGGAAAATCTGGCACCCGGTTGTCGGGTTGTGCGCAGCATGCCAAATACCCCTGCCCTGATCGGAGCCGGAGCGACAGCGGTCTGTGCCGGCCGCAAGGCCTCTGACAGTGATCTGGATCTGGCCCGCCAGCTGTTTTCGCTGACCGGATCGGCCGTTACTGTTGATGAAAAACAGATGGACGCTGTTACCGGTTTATCCGGCAGTGGTCCGGCTTATGTTTTCACGTTTATTGAAGCGCTGGCCGATGCCGGCGTGAAAAACGGCCTTTCCAGGGATGTGGCTGCCCGGTTGGCGGCCCAGACAGTGATGGGAGCTGCTCTCATGGTTATTGAAACCGGCGAACATCCTACGCTTTTGAAAGAGAAAGTTACCTCGCCCGGCGGAACAACCATTGCCGGCCTGCACGCGCTGGAAAACGGAAGCTTTCGCGGTATCGTCATGAATGCCGTTGAAGCGGCCACTCTCAGATCAAGAGAGCTGGCCGGGAAATAAATATCTGCTACACTTGCGCTGGCTGACCAACTTCAAGCTGTACTCCGAGAGGGCATCATGTTTGAATCCGCCGAACTGGGCCACAAGATCAACAAAGCCGTCTGGAAGAAGGAAATCCCCGGATTGCGCGAGGGGCTGCTGGATGCACAGCTGGACCTGTTCCAGTCCGGAAAGTTTCCGGTCATAATCCTGGTGGCAGGTGTCGATTGTGCCGGTAAAGGTGAAACGGTCAATCTGCTTAACGAGTGGATGGATCCCCGGTATGTGGAAACCCATGCCCTGCGTGACCTGACCGACGAGGAGCTGGAACGTCCGCAAATGTTTCGCTACTGGCGGGTTCTACCTCCCAAGGGCAAGATCGGCGTATTTATCGGCACCTGGTATTCGGGGCCGCTGGTGGAAAATGTCTACGGTACGATCAAGAATGCCGAGTTGGACCAGCGCTTGGAGCGGATCATCCGCTTTGAAAAGATGCTCTGTGATGAAGGGGCTCTGGTGCTCAAGTTCTGGCTGCACCTGTCCAAAGACGAGCAGAAGAAACGCCTCAAACTGCTGGAAAAGGATCCCAAAACCCGCTGGAGAGTCACCGCGACCGACTGGGATCACTACAAGCTTTACGATAAATTTCGCAAGGTCTCTGAGCGGATGCTGCGCACCAGCAGCACGGCCGAATCCCCTTGGACCATTGTTGAGGGGACCGATCCGCGCTATCGTTATCTCACTATCGGCAAGGCCATTCTCAACGCGGTGCGTCAACGGTTGGACGCCGTCGAGCTACCCCGTCACGAAGAACCGATCCCGCCGATCCTGCCGACTATCGACAATCTGTTGATTCTACAGACCCTTGACCTGACTAAGCATCTTGATAAATCAGAATATGAAAGCGAACTGGAAAAATACCAGGGCAAGCTGAACCTGCTGACCCGTCATGACGATTTCAAAAAAATATCGGTAGTCATCGCTTTTGAAGGTAATGATGCCGCCGGCAAGGGGGGCAGCATCCGCCGGATTATCCAGGCGCTGGATGCGCGCCAGTACCGGGTCATTCCGGTAGCCGCTCCGACCGAGGAAGAACGGGCCCAACCCTATATGTGGCGCTTCTGGCGAAGCATTCCCCGCAAAAGCCGCTTTGCCATATTTGACCGCTCCTGGTACGGAAGGGTGCTGGTGGAGCGGGTAGAAGGATATTGCGATCGGATCGACTGGATGCGGGCCTACGGTGAAATCAACGATTTCGAGGAGCAGATGGTGCGTAACCGCACCGTGGTTTTAAAATTCTGGCTTTCAATCAGCCAGGAGGAACAGTTGAAGCGCTTCAAGGAACGGGAAAAGATCGGTTTCAAACGTTTCAAGATAACCGATGAGGATTGGCGCAACCGGGAAAAATGGAGTGATTATGAACTGGCGGTCTGCGACATGATCGATCGCACCAGCACCGACATTGCCCCCTGGACGCTGGTGGAGGCCAACGATAAGTACTATGCCCGCATCAAGGTGTTGAAGACGCTCTGCGAAAGGATTGATCAGGCGCTGGAGAAGAACTGAATTTTCGGCAGACGTTGACGAATGAAGGTGCAATCTCCGGGTTACTGCCGAAATGCAGGTGAATATATGATGCCAGGCAATTATTGACTATAAAGCCTTCCGTGCCCAGCAGGTCGCCTTGACGCGACACGTTGTAGTTGCGATTGATACTGTCCGGCATCGCACCGGTTTCCGAATAATGAAATTCATGCCCACGGCAGACGCTTCCGCTGTCTCCGATAACAGTGTCCTGCAGAAACTCCACCTGCCGGTAGCCTAGTGCCTTGCGGCGGGGCAGCATCTTGCAGCGGGTTGGAAATATGCCAGCAAAATCAGCCGCTGGCTGATCCCCGGCTTCTTCGATTCCCTCCGTCAAATAAACAAATCCGCCACACTCGCCATAAACCGGCATTCCTTCTGAGACAGCTTTCCTGAGTTCTTCTATCATTGCAGTATTTGAAGCCAGTTCTGTTGCGTAAAGTTCTGGATAGCCGCCAGGCAGGTAGATGCCGCAGATGTCATACGGCAATGCGGCGTTTTTCAACGGCGAAAAGGTGAAGATCTCGGCCCCGGCTTCCCGCAGCAGGCGCAGATTGTCCTCGTAGACAAAGCAGAAGGCTGCGTCGCGGGCCACGGCAATGCGAACCGTTCCCTCACCCCGACCCTCTCCCGGAGGGGGAGGGAGAAAAACGCTCCCCACTTTAAGAAAGGGGGGCCGGGGGAGATTTGTCTTTAAACTGACCAGTTCCTCCAGATCCAGGCAGCGCTCGGCCATTTCCACCAGACGGTCGATAAACTCTGGCGGCAGAGGGTTGTCTTCGGCCGTCACCAGACCTAGGTGGCGCGATGGTATCGCCAGGGATTCATCCCTCGGAATACAGCCAAAGACAGTTATCTCCGGCAAGTGCTGAGACATGACACTTCGCAGCAGATTTGCATGTGATTCGCTGCCGACATTGTTGAAAATGACCCCGGCAATCCGAATCTGCGGATCGAAACCGGCAAAGCCCCGGATCAGCGCTGCCGCGCTGGCCGCCATGCCGCGGGCGTTTACCACCAGCACCACCGGAGCGCCGGTAATCGTGGCGATCTGGGAGCTGCTACCTTCAGTCGAAGAGGCTCCCATCCCGTCGAAAAGGCCCATAACCCCTTCTATAATGGCAATACCGGTATCCAGGGAGTTGAGACGGAATGTGTCCCGCACAAACTCCGCCGGGCACATCCAGGCATCCAGATTGATCGATGGACGTCCGGTCACCAGACGATGGTAACCGGGGTCGATGAAATCCGGGCCGCATTTGAAGGGGGCCACCACCAGTCCTCGCCTGTTCAGGGCAGCCATGATTGCCAGACTGACGGTGGTTTTACCGCTGCCGCTCTGGGGAGCGGCAATCAAAAATGCGTGTTCTGTCATGTCAGCGCAATGCCCTCCGTGTACCGCCATACTGAAAGAAAGCTATCAAGTGGAACACATCCTTGTCATATCCTTTGGGAAAACCACCAATCGGGCCGATGGCACGCAGGGTACGCAGCACCTCTTCATCCAGTATGCGGGCTCCTGAACTCTCCAGTTGCTGAATATCGGTTATCTCTCCGGCCCGGTTGAAGGTGATTCTAACCGGCGTGATTCCTTCTATGCCTTTCATGGCAGCTTCCTGCGGATAGCGCCAGACACCGTAGACAGCACCTTCAAATCTGCGCAGAAACGAGCCGAACTGGATGTCGTCGCTGTTAAGAAAACGGGTATCACCTTCGGCAATATCATTCTCGAATTTGCTCCGGTAGCTTTCTTCCAGTTTTGCCAGGCGGCTTGCCCCTGGGAAAAGATGCGGTTGGGCCTGCTGCTGAATTCTCTGTGATTTTGGTTTTAAAAGGCTGGCAGTCGACGAACCGGGAACTTCCGGCGAATATTTTCGTTCAACTGGAGTCGGTAGGCTGGGTTTGATCGCATCTGCAGATTGCTGTTCCTGCTGCCGGGGCCTGGTTTGCAGCACCGGCGTTCGCGTTTCTCTCTGCGCATCACCGCGCGGCGCCGTCTCGCGTTCCACCCGGATCCGCTTTTCGGATTTTCGTCTGGTTTCCTGTTGTTGCTCCAAACGAGGTGGTTTGATTTCCGGTATATGCTGCAGATCGATAAAAACCGGTTCTTTGGGTTGTTCAGGACTTTTTTGCGGCCAATAGTACAGCGCAGCGAAAAGGCCTATATGCAGCACCAGAGAGGCAATGATCAGGTATAGAAAAGACTTTTCAACGTATCTGTCAGGCATTTAATAGAATCATTTCGTTTTGAGGATGGATAACAGGCTATACATGTCAGGTTGCTGAAAAAACTTGAACTACTTCATGGACGTGAGCTTTATCATATACTGCCTGCGAGATGGTTTCCGTCCGGAGGAAGGCCAATATCTCTTTCAGGCTCTCCAGGATGATGCGTTCTCCCTTGGGGAATTCGGATGGGTCAAGCTCGAGTGTAACCGTACGCTGATAATCAGTATTGCGAAGATGGTTCAAGAAGCGGGTTAGTGGCAAAATGCCGTGCCCCGGCAGCAGATGTTCACGTCCATGGCCATAGTCAGAAAAATGGATGTTTTTGATTCTTCCAGATTCGTAAAACATAAAAAAATCGTTGATAAAATTAGCCTTCCCGGAACCCATGTGGGTACAGTCAAAAGTCATGAAAAGGTTGTGTTCGCGTAGAAAATCAATCATCTGCTGGGTGTTGGAAAGTATGTTCGGATTGATCTTGAACTTGCCAGTCCAGGGCATGTTTTCGATAGTTATGGCTATCTTCCCATCCATTCCCAGCTCTTTCTGAAAATCCCTGACGCTGTACAGCCAACGCCAGAAGCCTATTTCAAATCCCATCCATGAAGGGGGGTGAAAGTTCACCAGCGGGATATCGCAGGCCGCAGCCAGTTCAATGCTGAGCCTCAGTGAATCAATCGGGCCGCCCCAGCCATCAAGCTGCATGAACGGGGAATGTATGGAATGGATGGTTGTTATCTCCTGGAGTGATCTGATCAGCTTGACCGGACTGACCCTCTGGAAATCCTGATTGATGATCAATTCTACACCGTCGAAACCGGATTCCGCCGACAGTTCTAAAACTCTTCTGAGTGGCAGGGTAAACAGGCTGCCGGTGGAAAGAGAAATGATCATGGGCGCCTATTCTCCCATCCTGTAGAAAATAGCACCAACCTGACGCTGAATTGCATCGACCGACTCCAGGGCGGCTTTCAGCGCATTAAGCTGATTGCCGTTCAGTTCCTGCTGGTTCAGGTATAGCGGCTGCCGGTTGTTATGATCAATCCTGAATGACTTTTCGCGCAGCAGCAAAAACTCATGCAGAGTGTGCCAGGCTGCCAGGATATTCTCCGACAGCTCCACATCCAGTTCGTGGCGATTCAGAAGCTCTCTGATCCTGTTGGGGGTGCCATTGACACTGGTACCTTTGATGAGTGTGAGAACCGATATGGCTGATGATAACGGAAGCAGACCATGATCGAGCAGGCTGAACAGGCCGGTTTCAGGCTTGCGTCGTTCCAGTTTCAGGTTGCCCATCATACTGAGCCCGTTAGATAGAGAAACCATGCGCGAAACCAGATTTCCAAGGGCTGATCGGTTGGCCTGCAGAAGTGGAATACTGATCTGCCTTAGTTGTTGACCGATCTCTTCGTGCGGCGGCAGCACATACTGCTCGGCCAACCGCAGCAGTTCGATGATGTCGGAATGATCCTGCTGCTCAAACCCTTTAGTGCAGTGCTGCTGCCACTCCGCGAGACTTTTTCGCCAGGCCGGGTTGCGTGGTGTGATTTCCGGGTCAATACCCAGGCCCAGTTCTTCAATAGCCGCGTGTAAGATGCTGCCGAACAGGCTGAGTGTCTCACGTCCGGATGCGTCTGCCTCTCCATGAACCATCATCAACTGCAGCGGGCAGAAAGGTGAATATTCGAAACGTCCCGCCGGCCCAAGAGCAATCAGGGACAGTGCCGGCATCCGTTTTGCAAAAAGCCCCAGCTGTTCAGATGTATGGCTGACCAGCGACGAACAGACCTGCCGCAGAAAGGCCATGCTCATTTGATAGAAAACCGGAGCTGAATGAAAAACATCCATGTGATGATACAGCTTTTTGTAAAAGTCGGCAGTTAGCTCCTTGAGACCGGCCGAAGGTGATGTTACCGCAATTTTAACAAGCAGATCGTCAAGTTGCGCCAGCAAAGTTTCATGTTCAACGCTCAACTGTTCAATTGATGAAAAAGCGTTGTCAAACAGCTCCGAAGCGTTATCGTGGATGCCGGAAGCTGCCTGTTCCAGTATTATCCGGCGGTAGGATTCGGCAAATTCGGTGGCAGCACGCCAAGTCCTGATGTCGTTACCTTTTGCAGATACCAGAAAGGTCACTAATCCTCCTGACAATCATGAACTTCACGGCTGAGAAACCGACGGATAAAAATTGACGGCGGGGCGGTTACCAGTGAAATCAGGATCATGATTATCATTACAAGCGGCGCACCGATAAATGCAGACGATGTTATCGGAAAATATTTGGATATAAGTGGTATTGAGTCACCGGCTAAAACAGGCGCAAAGGTAATGACAATACCCAGCAGCATTCCGGATATGACTCCGGCTGCATTGGCCCGGCTCCACCAGATTCCCAGCAGGAAGGCCGGAAAAATAGTATTGCCGGCCAGAGCAAAGGCAAAGGCCGTAATTTCGGCGATCATACCCCACGGTTTAAGGGTCAGAACCATGACTATGGCCGACAGCACCAGAAAAAAACCTTTGGATGCAAAAACCTTGTCTGCTTCGGTGGCTTCGGGACGGATAAGTCGGGGGTAGATGTCATAGGAGAAAGATGCCGATCCGGTTATCAGGAGTCCTGCCGTAGCTGAAAAGGCGGCGCTTATCCCTCCGGCTGCCAGAAGACCAATCACCCATAGCGGTAATCCACCCAGCCTGGCCGCCGATAATACAATCATGTCGGCCGCCTCTGTTCCGCCGGCATTGAAAGTCAGACCGGCCCGGGCTTCGAAAAGCCGGGCCAATACGCCATAGACCGGTGCCGACCAGTAGATCAGCGCGATGAAAAACAAGCCCCAAACCACACCCCAGCGGGCATCGCGAATGCCTGGAACCATGTAGAATCTGGAAAGAACATGCGGCAGTCCTGCGGTCCCGAACATCAGTGTAAAGCAGAGTGCCAGCCACTGGAAAAGAGAATTGCCGGTAAACGGGTCCGACCAGCAAAAGCCGAACTGCTGCTGCAGGTCGCTGATGGCGGTGCCGTAACCGAACTGGGGCAGAATCCAGAAATACCCCAGTTTGCGCGTCAGCAGCATCAGCGGTAGAATAAAAGCGGAGATTATAACGAAGTACTGCAGTTTCTGGTTGCGGGCGACTCCCAGCATGCCGGACACGATAACGAACGAAACCACCAATGAGGCACCGAGCAATACGGCCGGAATATAAGCAACACCAAACAGCCATGAAACCAGCAGTGCGATGCCGCGAAGCTGGGCCACGCTGTAGATGATCGCGATGGCGATGGAAATCAGGGCCGCAAGTGTGCGGGCAGTGTCGGATTCGTAGCGGAACCCGACAAAGTCTGGCGCGGTGTATTTGCCGAAACGCCTGATCTGGGTGGCCATCAGCACCAGTAGCAGAACGTAACCACCGGTCCAGCCGACAACAAAGGCCATCGCATAATAGCCCTTCAGGTAAAACATCCCTGCCAGGCCCAGGAAGCTGGCGGCGCTCATCCAGTTGCTGGCAATTGAAGCGCCGATGCCGATTCTACTGGTATAGCCGCCGCTGAAGCCGTATTCAGTGGCCTGTCTGCTGCGGGTTCGCAGTCCGGATATGATGAAAAGCGCAAACATGCCGGCCACGATGGCGAGCGGCAACAGCTGGACAGTTCCGTCTGCCATTTACTGATCCTCCCCGTCGAATGGTTTAATGCGAAAACGAAGCGATTCTGAATGGTTGCGAGGCGTATGACGATCCATCCAGAGGTTGAAAATTATGCACAGGATTATGAACCAGAGCGGCAGGAACTGGCCGGTCACCCAGAAGTGTATCGGGAGATTGAAGATAGTCAGTTCATTCAATAACAGCTCGGAGTAACTGCGTTCAAGCAGGTATATGTAGAGTTGGGTACCGGCTACGGCAGCCAGCCAGCTTATCAGAATAAGTTTTATGACCCGGGTTTCGCCGCTCATGGTTTTGCCCCGTGGCCTGAAAAAACTGAGGTTTTTAGAACTTGAGGCATTTTTCACGAAGATCTCCTTGAAAGTCACCGATTATCCTTGCTGTAATGAACGTAATAAATCTGCTTTCCTTCGTCCAGAAAGCGACGCATATACTTTGAGATCGGATATCCTTCCAGATTGTGGCGGTAATTGTCAGGTGCCAGCAGATTTTCGAAACCTTTTTGTTCGGCCATGAACTCGGCAACATCAAGCCCGTAATCATCAAAATCCGTCGCGAAATGGAAATCTGCACCGCTTTGTAAATACTGGGCCAGCCAGGCTACAAATTCAGTATTGACCAGGCGGCGTTTTCTGTGCCGCAATTTTGGCCACGGATCGGGACAGTTAATAATGACCTTTCGCAAAGTATCTAGCGGTATGCAGGATTCAATGAAGCTCCTGGCCTCTGCCCTTAATATTTTTACGTTGGTCAATCCGCTCTTGTCGATCCTCTTGCAGGTTTTGATACAGCCCTTATTGTAGAAATCAAGTGCTATGAAGTTAAGTTCGGGGTGCAATGCTGCCATCTGCACCATGAAATCGCCAACTCCGCAGCCTATTTCCAGCGCGAGCGGGTTGTTGTTGCCAAAGATCTCGGTCCAGCGGGGAGGGGCGTCGTTATCCTCCCATGGCAGGAAGGACGGAGAGTTGTTCGGAATCAGCATGGAAAAATATCCTTTGGTTCAAATTGTAGGAACTATAACACAGGTTATTGGTTGGCGGGAGTGATTTTTAGCTGGTAATCGGTTGCTGGCAATTGCCTGAAAATAAATCTTGACAACAAAAGTTTATATCTATAGAAATAATAGATATTGAGTTTGTAAAAATGTTTGATAAACTAGTTATGGCCGTTAATAGAGAAAGGAGATGCATCATGAGCAAATTTTTTCAGGACAACTCCCAGTCGATAGGCAACACCCCCCTTATCAGGCTTAACAAGGTTACGGAGGGAGCCAAGGCAATCGTTCTTGCCAAAATCGAGGCACGCAACCCGGCCTATTCGGTAAAATGCCGCATTGGGGCCAGTATGATCTGGGATGCCGAAAAGCGTGGTGTTCTCAAGCCGGGTGTTGAAATTATCGAACCAACCAGCGGCAATACTGGTATTGCCCTGGCTTATGTTGCCGCCGCCCGCGGCTACAAGCTGACCCTGACCATGCCGGAAACCATGAGTGTCGAACGCCGCCGCGTGCTGGCCGCTCTGGGCGCCAACCTGATCCTGACTCCCGGAGCCGAAGGGATGAAGGGTGCCATCACCAAGGCTGAGGAAATGGCAGCTGCCGAACCGGAGAAATATTTCCTGCCGCAACAATTCAAGAACCCGGCCAATCCGGAAATTCACGAGAAGACGACCGGCCCCGAAATCTGGAATGACACCGACGGAGCTGTCGACGTTCTTGTCTCCGGGGTTGGAACCGGCGGCACAATTACCGGCATATCCCGCTATATCAAAAACAGCAAAGGTAAGCAGATTATCTCGGTAGCGGTTGAACCGAAGGAGAGCCCTGTAATAACTCAACAGTTGGCCGGGCAGCCGCTTCAGCCCGGAGCTCATAAAATCCAGGGCATCGGCGCCGGTTTTATTCCCGATACTCTTGATCTCTCGATAATCGACCGGGTAGAGCAGATTTCAAGTGATGAGGCGATCGAATTTGCCAAGCGTCTGGCAAAAGAAGAAGGGCTGCTGGTCGGCATTTCCTGCGGCGCGGCTGCTGCGGTCGCCGTCAGATTGGCCCATCTGGATGAATTTGCCGGCAAGACGATTGTTGTGATTATGCCGGACGGCGCCGAGCGCTATTTATCAACTGCATTGTTTGAGGGGATTTGATTTATGACTGCAACTGGTTCCGAATATCGCCTGGACGGCATTTACAAACAGCGCCAGGAAGGATTTTACATGCAGCGAGTCAAACTGGCTGCCGGTGTCATCACCGCCGCACAGGCAGCTACAGTCGCAGCGGTCTCCACACGTTACGGCCAGGGCACCGTTCACCTGACCACCCGCGGCAGCATGGAGATTCATTGGCTGAAAGAACCTGACCTGCCGCAGGTCAAACGTGAACTGGCTAAAGCCGGTCTGACATCGCGGGGCGCCTGCGGCGGCGCTGTGCGTGGCATCACTTGCGGCAGCCAGGGAGCCCAGGGATTCCCGGTGTTGGAATCTCTCGCGCGGCGTCTGCATCGCCACTTCACCGGCAATCCGCGCTTTGAGCGTCTGCCGAAGAAATTCAAGATCGGCCTGGAAGCGGATGTGGTCGGCGGCAGGCACCTGATTCAGGATGTGGGGCTGGTGCTGGTCGGAGTTGACGAGGGTGGGGCGTGTTATGATATCTGGATTGCGGGCGGCCTGGGACGTGAACCGCAGCCCGGTTTTCTGTTTGCCGAAGACGTCGCAGAAGAGCGGATTATTGCGATTATCGAAGCGATTGTAACGGTTTATGCAGCCCATGCCCCGCCACCTAAACGCCTCAAGTACCTGGCCAATCAGTTTGGTGAAGCGGAACTTAGCCGGCTGATAAAGTCCGAGCCCGTATTCAATGAAGTAATTCCGCCGGTTAGCGGTCTGCCGGAAAACCTGATTGACCCTGCAGATGGTCGCCAACTTTTGGAACTTCCGGTTTTTACCGGCAAGTTGACCGCCAGCCAGCTTGGTGATATCGCCGCGGCTGCCGAAAAAATTGCTGACGGCATGCTGATGGTTACAGCTGACCAGAATATAGCCCTGCTGCTGTCAGATGGTGTCGATGCAGACGTTGAACTGAATGCGCTGCAGCATTTGACCGGTCTGGCGCTACTGGGTCCATCACTTGTGCTGCGTGTTTGTCCTGGCAGCCATGAGTGCCTGATGGGACTGACCGCAACCCGCGATGTTGCTGGCCAGTTGGCCGGGTTAATCGGAGAACGGGGACGAGCCCTTAAGTGGGCACTGTCCGGTTGCCACAATTCATGCACTCAGCCGCAGTTGGCCGATGTCGGCATCGTCAGCTCTTCGCTGCACAAGGACGAAAGCGGACAGCGCACCCCGCGCTTTGATCTGTACCGATTTAGTGATGAGGGTTTTGGAACCGCTACGGAAAAATCCCTGACACTGGATGAACTGTGTCAAAAAGTGCAGGGGATCGCTTGATCTCCTCTAGTTTTGTCAACATTGTCTATAAAACATATGGATATAATATTTGTATGCCACTCAAATCATTCCCGAATCGGATAAAGCCATGATTCATCAGATCGATTCACATAGGCTGGAGCTCCTGAAAAAATCTACTGATATCTACGCCAGTCCCGAACTGCTGCATCGGGTGGGGGAACTGTTTTTTATCGGTGCCAATCTGCCGATTCACAGTACCCTGGAAACCATGTACGAAAGCTACTGCCAGGAGTCGAGCGAACTTTTTCATGTCACTTTCGGAGAAGCCGGGTTGTTTGAGCACAATCTTGAGATGGTCCGCCAGATCAAGCGAAATTTTTCAATCCGCCTGATGGGGCGGATCGAGTATCGCTTATCAGCAGCACAGATTGAGCGGGTTTACCTGGCCGGACTGGATCTGCTGGATATCCAACGCAGTTCTTATGACATTTTTTCAGGTTCTGAAGTTGATTATGGCAGTGACGGGTGGCGAATAGCGATCGAGGCTGCAAGGGCCACATTCACACGCTGGTCGGTGATTTCGACGATTGATGCTGAACATGCAACCCCGCAAACGGTGCGCGAAAACATCAGGGAACTGCTTGAAAAAGGTGTGATTCCGCTGCTGAAAGCGGCCAGCGACAGATCCCTCTGGAGTTTTGCAGAAACCGGTAATATATACGAATACCTGGCGACCGAATGGCATAAGTACCGCGTTCCGCTCAAGCCGATCATGTCGCTTCTGCGGCTGACCACTCCTTTTGTGCTGACTGAACAGCCCGGCTTTCTGCGTAATGTTATTGATAAAATACAGGATCGCAGTTCCATTGCAACCTCCGATCTGCGCCGACATCTTCGTACGAGCGGTGCTGAAGCATCCTTTGAATCAGCGGGGCTGTGATGAATAACCTGGACAAACCACTCAAGCTTGATACACGACCGCTCTGGATGATCCTGTTTGATCGCACCTTTCATTATCAGATCTTTGCGACTCTGCTGATAATCTGCGCCGGGTTGTTCTTCGTCAACCCGCCAGCCGGGTTGACGACACAGGGGTATCATTCACTGATCCTGTTTGGTGCCACGATTTTTCTCTGGGTATCCGGCCTGTTGCCGCTGGCCGTGACCTCGCTGTTGGCAATGGCGATGCTGCCCCTGCTGGGAATTCTGGAGGCGAAGAAAACATACGCCATGTTCGGTAATGAGGCGGTCTTTTTTATCCTGGGCGCATTCATACTTGCGGCAGCCATGACCGGTTCCGGACTTTCCACCCGTTTGGCGCGGGCTATGCTGGCCCGTTTCGGCAAGACCCCGAAAAAGCTGGCTTTGACCATCTATCTCTTATGCGCCTCTCTTTCCTTTTGCATGAGCGAACATGCCGTGGCCGCCATGATGTTTCCTATAGTGGCTGAAATCACACTCGGACTCGAGCTAAAGGGAGAGCAGCAGAGCTACGGCAAACTTCTCTTCATGAGTATCGCCTGGGGCTGTGTAATCGGAGGCATCGCCACCTTTCTTGGCGGAGCACGGGCTCCTTTGGCGGTAGGGATGCTCAAGGAAAGCACCGGGCTGGATTTTTCATTTTTCGAATGGAGCATGGCAGCGATCATGATCGTGATTCCGCTGCTTGTGATCGGTTTTCTGCTGCTGCTCAAGCTTTTTCCGCAGAATATAGTTAACGTGGATGACGGCCTCAAATTTATGAACCGGAAGCGCCTTGAAGCAGGACGAATGAGCTATAATGAGTTGATCGTGGCGGTTATCATGGTGGTTACAATCTTCTCATGGGTGTTTCTGGGAAAGCAGCTTGGTCTGGCCAGCATTGCCATTTTGGCAGTGGCCGCCCTGTTCGCCTGCCGTGTCGTTTCCTGGCAGACCATCGAGGAGTATGTGAACTGGGGAGTGATCCTGATGTATGGAGGAGCAATTTCCATCGCCTCGGCCCTGGAGAAAACCGGGGCAGCCCAGTGGCTTGCCGGCAAAGGGCTGGCAGGATTGAGCGGTTCACCCTTCCTGGTGATTACGGCCATCTCACTGATATCCCTGCTGCTGACTGAATGCATCAGCAATGCCGCCGTAATTGCCATCATGTTGCCGATCGGGATCAGTCTGGCGAAATCCATGGGAATGGACCCGAGAATCATTACACTGGCTGTGGCATTGCCGGCCGGCCTGGCTTTCTGTCTTCCAATGGGTACTCCGGCCAATGCAATAGTTTTCTCTTCCGGTTTTCTTAAAAGCCGGGAAATGATCATGCCGGGGATGTTGATCATGACTATTTCATGGTTTCTGTTTTTAGCGTCAGCCTATTTTGTCTGGCCATTAATCGGATTTAAAATTTAAGGAAGGTATCTTATGAACAACATCCACATTATTTCTGCTGACGACTCACCAACCGAAATCCTGCGTCTAGGCATGGAATCCGCCAAAGGCCCGGTCTCCCTGGCCTGTTCCTTTTCAATGGAAGATGTGGCCATCATCGACATCGCCCATCAGGCCGAACTGAAACTGGATGTTTTTGCAATCGACACCGGACGGCTGAACGAGGAAACCTACGAAGTGGCCGACGCCCTGACGGAGCGCTACCAATTGAAGATCGACTGGTTTTTCCCGCAGCATGAAGAGGTTGAGAAGCTGGAGCGGGAGAAGGGATTGTTCTCTTTCCGCGAATCGCTGGGTAACCGTCACGAATGCTGCTACATCCGCAAGGTCGAGCCTCTCTCCAGAGCGCTGAGAGATTTAAAGGGATGGGTGACCGGAATGCGCCGCGACCAGAGTGTCACCCGCGGCGAACTCAAAGCGATTGAAACCGATGAAGCCAATGGAGGAATTCTAAAAATCAACCCGTTGATCAGCTGGAGTGAACGCCAGGTGATGGAATATGCCAAGGAACACAGCCTTCCGAACAACCGTCTTTACAAGCAGGGTTACCGCTCGATCGGCTGCGCACCCTGCACCCGTTCAATCGGCCCCTGGGATCATGTCAGGGATGGAAGATGGTGGTGGGAGAATGCGGAGAACAAGGAATGCGGGCTTCATAGGAGATGAAACAGGCATTTAACTCCCCCTTTTAAAAGGGGGATTCAGGGGGATTTGCCTTTGAACCTTAAAAGCAAATCCCCACTAGCCACCTTTCTTGAAGGGGGGTAATAAGGAGTAACTAAATGAGCGAAAATTTTACCCATCTACAGCAGCTCGAAGCTGAAAGCATTCATATCATGCGCGAAGTGGTGGCCGAATTCGGCAATCCGGTCATGCTGTATTCCATCGGCAAGGATTCGGCGGTTATGCTGCATCTGGCCCGCAAGGCCTTTTACCCGGCACCGCCGCCTTTTCCGCTGCTGCATGTTGACACTACCTGGAAGTTCCGAGAGATGATCCAGTTCCGGGACAAGATGGCGGCCGAATGCGGACTGGACCTGATCGTGCATATCAACAAGGAAGGTGTGGATCAGGGGGTTTCTCCCTTTACCCATGGCTCGGCGCTTTATACCGATGTCATGAAAACCGAAGGGCTGAAACAGGCGCTGGATCGTTACAAGTTCGACGCCGCCTTTGGCGGAGCTCGTCGGGACGAGGAAAAATCCCGGGCCAAGGAACGGATCTTCTCCTTCCGCAGTGCCAACCATCGCTGGGATCCCAAGAACCAGCGCCCCGAGCTTTGGAACCTGTACAACACCAAGGTCAAGCCGGGCGAAAGCATTCGCGTTTTCCCGCTCTCCAATTGGACCGAGCTGGACATCTGGCAGTACATCCACCTGGAGAATGTGCCGATCGTGCCGCTCTATTACGCTGCAGTTCGGCCGGTAGTGGAGCGGGACGGCATGCTGATCATGGTGGATGATGAGCGGATGGAACTCAAACCTGGGGAAACTATCCAGCATAAATCAGTTCGTTTCCGTACCCTGGGATGCTATCCGCTGACCTGCGCCGTTGAATCAGAAGCGGATACCCTGCCTGAAATCATCCAGGAAATGCTGCTGACCCGCACCTCGGAGCGTCAGGGGCGCCTGATCGACCATGATCAGGCTGGATCGATGGAGAAGAAGAAACAGGAGGGTTATTTCTAATGGCACACCAATCCGAACTGATCGAACAGGATATTCTGGCCTACCTCAAAAGCCAGGAAGAGAAATCACTGCTGCGCTTCATTACCTGCGGTAGCGTCGATGACGGCAAGAGCACATTGATTGGTCGGCTGTTGTGGGATTCCAAGATGGTCTTCGAAGACCAATTGGCTGCACTGGAGGTGGACAGCAAGAAGGTCGGCACCCAGGGTGGGGCTATCGATTATGCCCTGCTGATGGATGGGTTGCAGGCCGAGCGGGAGCAGGGTATTACCATTGACGTTGCCTACCGCTACTTCTCCACTGACAAACGCAAGTTCATTGTTGCCGACACTCCCGGCCACGAACAGTATACCCGCAATATGGTGACCGGAGCCTCCACCGCCCAGGTGGCGGTAATCCTGGTGGATGCCCGCAAGGGGCTTCTGACCCAGACCAGACGCCACAGCTTCTTGGTTTCGTTGGTCGGCATCCGGCATATCGTGCTGGCGATCAACAAGATGGACCTGGTCGAATACGATCATCGCCGCTTCGAGGAACTGCTGAACGATTACCGGCAATTCGCAGCTTCACTAGGCTTCACCTCGATTACGGCCATCCCGATTTCGGCACTAAACGGCGACAATATCATCGAAGCCAGTGCCAATACCCCCTGGTACGCTGGCTCGACCCTGCTGAACCATCTGGAAACCGTGCAGGTTGAACCAAAGGACAGGCAACAGCCGTTCCGGATGCCGGTCCAGTGGGTTAACCGTCCCCATCTCGACTTCCGTGGTTTCTGCGGTACGATCGCCTCGGGCACGGTTCGCCCGGGGGATGAACTTCAGGTCGCATCGTCCGGGCGAACCAGCAAGGTAACCCGGATTGTCATGATGAATGGTGATCTGCCAGAGGCGATTGCCGGCCAGGCCGTGACCCTGACCCTGGCGGACGAGATCGACGTCAGCCGTGGGGACCTTCTGGCTGTTCCCGACGCGCCACCGATTTTCACCCGCTACGCAGAGGTCAATCTGGTCTGGTTCCAGGACGAACCTCTGAAGCTCGGGCAGAGCTACCTCGTCAAAAGTGCCGCCGCCCTGACACCCGGCCGTGTCACCTCCGTGCAGTACGCAGTGGACGTCAACACCTTGGAGAAGAAGCAGGTCAGCACGCTGGGACTGAACGAAATCGGGGTTGGACGGCTGGAGTTGGACCGCCCGATTTCGTTCGATTCCTACCGTCAGAATCAGGATACCGGCAGCTTTATCCTGATTGACCGTTTCACCAACGCCACCATGTCGGCCGGAATGTTCATAGCGGCAGCACCGGAAGATGCGCAGCAGGAAACGAATGTTGGGTCTGTCTCGGAACTGACCGGTGAGTGCACTCTGGTGGATTTGACCGGGCAGAGTGACCCGGTCGAGTTTACCGTCACTACTGGTTTTCTAAATTTACTTGCCGGCGGCAACCGGGTGATGTTCCGCCTGCGCGATCTTGGCCAGTTGGAGCCGGTGGCGCAACTGGCTTATGAACATTATCTGGACTTCGAGTTCAGCAGGGCAGACGGCTGCATCAATATTCTGCTGCACCGGTGCAACCTGCCGGAGTGTGCGGATGCTGACGGTGAGGAGGAAGGTTAGGACGACGGTCTTCCCTCTGACGATCAGGCAACAGAAGGCTGGATAAAACGACTATAGGCTGAGGGGATTGGTTTCCTTCGGCCTATAGTCGTTTTACTAGACAGAAGATTGATTCCCGAAAACATCATTCAGTTGATCGCAATCATAGCATAACCCCTGTTCTGGAAGCCGATAAATGAATTAAAAACATTTGCAACCAGTATGACCTCGGGGATTATGTCCGCATTGTCAACTTTGAACACGCGTGTGGCAACCGAGCAGACTTCGATACGAACACCCTTCTTTATAAGTTCGCCGATCAACTCGTGCGCTTCCTTGTCAATTGCGGCGTTGGTCAGTTGTTTGACGCCCGGCCCTCGAAAGCCGATTACAATCCGCGGTTTGAGACCCAATTTTCGAATACCTTCAAAAGTTTCATTGATAAGATTCAGGTTGAAAACAAGCTTCTCCTGATCCTGGACCCGTACGTCGAATATGACTTTCGCTGATTTAAGGCCGGTAAAAGCCGCACTGCCGCTGTCCGGTTTCTGTGCAGCCTGGAGTTGATGGCAGCTTAAAATAACAAAAACAATCATCATCAGTATTCTGATTAACATGATTTTGTCCTCCCTGATCTGGTGTTTTGTTGCGATTATAGCAGACAATAAACGGGCTACATTACACAAATATTTATGTGGTTTTTGGAAACGGTCATTCCGGCTGTTTCCGCTCGTAATCGACCTTATTTTTTGACTTTCAATAGCCTTTGTGCTACAAGTATTCACTTTTTTCTTTGTATACGACTGAGTTGGCCACAAATTGTCGATTCAATCGATAAACACCATATGTTCAAACAGGGTGACCCGATTGCTTTCGCATCGGTCGGCGCTTACAGCTTTGCCATGAGCAGTTTCTGCAACAGCCTTCCCCGCGTAGCAGAGGTCATGGTCAAGGGCGAAAAAATAGCATCATTCCAGTAAAAATCAGATATGGAGGTACGAAGTTATGTTAAAAGGAAGCATAGTTGCAATTGTGACACCATTCAACAACGGAGTTGTTGACGAAAAGAAACTGCGTGAACTGGTAGATTTTCAGATCGAGAATGGCACGGATGCCATTGTTGCCTGTGGAACTACTGGTGAATCATCCACCCTGGACAATATTGAGCATCTTGACGTGATCAGGATTGTCTTTGAACAGGCGAAAGGACGGGTTCCGGTTATCGCCGGCACCGGCTCCAACTCCACTTCCGAAGCCATCAACCTGACCCGTGAGGCCAAGGAAATGGGCGTGGCCGGCGTACTGCTGGTGACTCCCTACTACAACAAGCCGACCCAGGAAGGACTTTACCGCCACTACACCGCCATCGCCGATGCTGTTGACATTCCCCAGATCCTCTACAATGTACCTGGCCGAACCGGTGTCAACCTGCTGCCCGAAACTGTAGCACGGCTGGCTCCGCATAAAAATATCGTGGCCATCAAGGAAGCTACCGGTTCTCTGCAGCATGCTTCCGAAGTCATTGCACTCTGCGGCGCCCAGATCGACGTCTTTTCCGGCGACGACTTCATCACTTTTCCGATGATGGCCTGCGGTGCCAAAGGGGTTATCTCGGTATTGGCCAACATTATGCCAAAAACGGTCGGCGACCTGACTGATGCCTTCTTTGCCGGTGATTTTGCAAAAGCCCGCCAGCTGCATCTGGATACCCTGAAGATCGGCAACGCCATGTTCATCGAGTCTAACCCGATTCCGGTCAAAACCGCTCTGGGTCTGATGGGTAAATGCTCGGATGAAGTGCGGTTGCCGCTCTGTCCGATGTCTGATACCAACAAGGCCAAACTGGCTGCCATCATGAAGGAATACAAGCTGATCTAACACGATTTTTGAAAACTGCGGGCGAATCGTCGGCTGCAGAAAAAACCTGCGAGGAGGTCTTATGAAATCAGTGACTGGATGGTTGGCTCTCTGTATTTTTGCGGCAACTGGCTCAGTGTGTAATGCGCAATCAGAGTCTGCGGCGGCCTCTCTTGAAAGTATTGTTGGTAATTATCAGGGCAAACTGACCTTTTCGCAGGGTGGGAGAATGATGGTAGACTATGATTACTCGATCGAGATTGTGAAGGTCAATGTGGAGACCGGTAAAGTTTCAATTAAGTCAGCCAGTGATTTCTACCCATCCAGAGAGATAAAACTTAACAACTGTGAGCTGGGAGAAAATAAGTCGAAAGTGACTTTTATCTGTAAGGGAAAAAATGGATGGCATGAGGATTTTGAATTGAATGGCAACTCTCTTAAAGGGAGCGGCGTGACTAAAAAGAATTTTCCGTATTTTATAAGTACAACAAAAGTCAACAAATAGTCTGGCAAGCTTTTTCCTTGAGTTGTGTCGTATTAACGGTTCCAGGGACTTGCATGAGGAGATAATATGATCAAAGTAGCAGTCTGCGGCGCCGCCGGACGTATGGGACAGCGCATCATAAATTCAGTGATCGAGGCCGAAGGTGTACAGCTCTCCGGCGCCCTGGAGCGCCCAGGTCATCCCCAGGCAGGACAGGATGTGGGACTTGTAGCAGGGTGCGGCGCATTGGGAGTCAACATCTCCGATGACCTGAATGCTGTGGTGGCCGGCTGCGACGTGCTGATCGACTTCACTTCACCAAAGGTATCGCTCAAGAACCTGGAAGTGTGTGCCCTCAAGAAAAAGTCGATAGTAATCGGCTCCACCGGTTTTACCCCTGAGGAGCGTGCTCTTGCAGCAGAGTTGGCCAGGGAAATTCCGGTTGTACTGGCTCCAAACATGTCGGTGGGTGTCAATGTCTGTTTCAAGGTACTTAAAGACGTCGCCAAAACCCTGGGTGACGAATTCGACGTGGAAATTGTAGAACTGCATCACAACAAGAAAAAAGACTCACCGTCAGGAACTGCCGTGCGCATGGGCGAGATCGTAGCCGAAGCTCTGGGTCGGGACTATAACCAAGTCGCCAACTACAACCGTGAGGGGATATGCGGCGAGCGCACCAAGGAAGAAATCGGCATGCAGACCGTCCGTGGCGGCGACATTATCGGCGAACACACTGTCTACTTCATCGGCATGGGTGAGCGGATCGAGATCAGTCACCGTGCCATGACCCGCGACATGTTCTCGCGCGGCAGTGTTCGCGCTGCCAAATGGGTGGTCAGACAGGCACCGGGCATTTACGACATGCAGGATGTTCTAGGATTAAAATAATTGAAATGGGCGGCTCAGGCCGCCCTTACTATATAAACTAACAACTGGAGGATTCTTTTTACATGGCAAAAATCAACGACAACTACCTGAAACTGAAAGCTGGTTACCTGTTCCCAGAGATCGGCCGTCGCGTGCGCGAGTTCAGCGCCGCCAACCCGGATGCCAAGATCATCCGCCTGGGAATCGGCGATGTTACCCGTCCGCTGGCACCTGCTGTACTGAAAGCCTTCCACGATGCCGTGGACGATCTGGCCACCACCGACAAGTTCGCCGGCTACGGCCCGGAGCAGGGTTATGACTGGCTGATCAACTCCATCATCGAGAAATCCTACAAGCCGCTGGGTGTTTCCCTGAAGACCGAGGAAATGTTCATCTCCGACGGATCAAAATGCGACTGCTCCAACATACTGGACATCTTCGCCCTGGACAACGTAGTTGCCATCGGCGACCCGGTCTACCCGGTCTATAACGACACCAATGTCATGGTCGGCCGCACCGGCGAAGCCAGTGACAAGGGCTATTACGAGAACATCGTCTACATGCCGTGCAACGAGGCCAATAAGTTCATCCCGGCGCTCCCGACCCAGAAGGTGGACATCATCTATCTCTGCTTCCCCAACAACCCGACCGGCACCGTGGCCAGCAAGGCCGAGCTGAAGAAGTGGGTCGACTACGCCAACGCCAATGACGCCGTGATCTTCTTCGACGCCGCCTACGAGGCCTTCATCACCAACCCGGATATTCCGCACTCCATCTACGAGATCGAAGGGGCCAAGAAGTGCGCCATCGAGTTCCGCTCCTTCTCCAAGACCGCCGGTTTCACCGGCGTCCGCTGCGGTCTGGTGGTCGTACCGGAAGAGGTCATGGGCACCACCAGCACTGGCGAGCGCTACAGCTTCAACAAGCTCTGGCTGCGCCGCACCACCACCAAGTTCAACGGCGCTTCCTACCCGGTTCAGCGCGCCGCCGCAGCGGTCTATTCCGAAGAGGGATGGGCACAGACCAAGGTAGTTATCGATTATTACATGGAGAATGCCCGCCTCATCCGTGAAGGTCTCACGGAAGTTGGCGTGACGATCTTCGGCGGCGTGGATGCCCCGTACATCTGGCTCAAGACTCCCGGCAACATGACCAGCTGGGAATTCTTCGACAAACTGCTCAACGAATGCAACGTGGTCGGCACCCCCGGCAGCGGCTTCGGCCCGAGCGGGGAAGGGTATTTCAGGTTGTCGGCCTTCGGCCATCGAGAGAATGTGATTGAGGCGGTGGAGAGGATAAAGAAAAACCTTAAATAGTTGACCTGAGAAGGGTGGCCGAGCGGCTGCCTTTTTTTTATCATCTTGTCTTGACATAACAAATATGTTATTTATGAACAAGCATTGGACAATCGAATATTACAGTGAAGACATCCGGCGTGAGATTGCAGCTCTTCCGATAGGTATCAGGGCTGCGTACGTCCGCTTGGCCGAAATGCTAGAGGAATTCGGGCTTGGGCTTCGCATGCCGCATTCACGAGCTATGAGGAGCGGGCTGTTTGAGTTGCGGCCACGCGGCAAGGAAGGGGTCGCGCTGGTTTTCTATTGTACGATGGTAGGACGCAGAATTGTCGTGCTTCACTCCTTTGTCAAGAAAACCCAGGAAACGCCCAAGCGGGAGATTGATGTGGCACGGAAAAGACAAAAAGAGGTATGCGGATCATGAGTACAAAACTACTAACCAAAACTCACCAGCAGATGGTTGCTGAATGGAAGAAAGACCCGGAGTTTGTTGCTGCCTATGACGAACTTGAAACCGAGTTCACCTTGCTGCGGGAACTGTTACATGCTCGTCAGCAGGCCGGTTTGACGCAGGCCGAAGTGGCTGAAAAGATGGGAACCAAGGCACCGGCGGTCACCCGGCTTGAAACGGCCCTTTCTGACAATAGGCATTCACCGAGCATCGCCACCTTGAAGAAGTATGCCCAGGCTGTCGGGTGCAAGCTGGAGGTACATTTGGTGCCTGCAAAGGAGATGTAGGGGCGCGAGAAGGGGCGAAAGGGACCACTATGAAAAAGGAAGCTTCTGAAAATATTGTCATGGTCAAACGGATCCCCAAACTGACAGAAGCACTGAAGTGGCCCCAAATATTGAGACAGGTGTATAAACAATGAACCGACCTAATTTGAGAGGAGAGATTCAATACAACATCGCACACGTCACAGCAAGAAAATCAGAGCCAGGTGGCAATTGTCTTTGCTTACTTCCATAGGTAAGTCCGCTAATACACGTAGTAGCATAGCGCAGAACATCATCATCAGGTTTTTGCCCCTCAAACTCGCTCTCCACTGGACCACCAAAGTATAAACCGGTTGGATGCTCTTGAAATGCCTGCCAATAGGATGAAAGCCACCCGCCCACCGGGCGAACATAATCATCAGTAAATACAATTAATGGGGTAGGTAGTTAGCTCCTCCTCCCGTGATTTAGTCAGTCATAACCAAATGTTACATCATCTAAGACAACTGGTTTGGTTGCAACAGATTGCTCCATGAGACGATAGAATACCAGACCACGGCT
>JBBQCH010000021.1:0-29584 GCA_038318485.1 Geobacterales bacterium | reverse complement strand
GCCTATAATCTGCTGCCGCGGGTGACTTCAAACGCGCCGGTTCTGGAATGCCGCACAACGCTTTCAAATCTGCCGCAGATCGTATCCTGGCCGAAAGACGGCGGCGCTTTCATTACCCTGCCGCAGGTATATTCCGAAAGTCCGTCACAGCCCGGATTCGCCAAATCCAATCTGGGCATGTACCGGGTTCAGATATCCGGCAATTGCTATCAACCGGACAAACAGGTCGGTTTGCATTACCAGATTCATCGTGGAATCGGTGCACACCATGCCGAGGCGATTACCCGTGGTGATCTTCTGCGTGTGAACGTCTTTATTGGTGGTGTGCCTTCTATGACCGTTGCGGCGGTTATGCCGCTGCCGGAAGGGGTGCCGGAGATCTCCTTTGCCGGGTTGCTGGCTGGCCAGCGCATCCCGATGACACGTCTGCCGGGACATGCGCCGTTGTCGGCCGAGGCCGATTTCTGCATCTGTGGCGTAGTCCACCCCGGAAAAACCCTGCCGGAAGGTCCATTTGGCGATCATCTGGGTTACTACAGTCTGGCCCATGAATTCCCATTCATCGAGGTCGAAGCGGTCTATCATCGCCGTGATGCCATATTTCCCTTTACAACCGTTGGACGCCCGCCCCAGGAAGATACAAGCTTCGGAGCCTTTATCCATGAGTTGGCCGGACCATTGATCCCGACTGTCGTAAGTGGAGTCAAAGAAGTCCATGCCGTGGATGCCGCCGGCGTCCATCCGCTGCTGCTGGCGATCGCCAGTGAACGTTATGTCCCCTATGCCGCCGTCCGCCAGCCTCAGGAATTGCTGACGGTCGCCAACGCCATTCTGGGCCAGGGGCAGCTTTCACTGGCCAAATACCTGTTCATAGCTGCCCAGGAGGATGCTCCGAATCTGAATACCAACGACATAGCAGCTTTTATCGGGCATGTTCTGGAACGGGCTGACTGGCGCTGCGATCTGCATTTCCAGACTGCTACAACCATCGATACCCTTGATTACAGCGGCAGCGGTTTGAACGAAGGGTCAAAGCTGGTGGTAGCCGCCGCCGGTCCTACCCGTCGCAAATTGGCAACGCAGGTTCCGCCCGGAATGGAATTGCCGACCGGTTTTGGTCCGGCGGTTATCTGTCAGCCGGGAGTTTTGGCGATACAGGGACCAGCCTCAAAACAGGGTAGGGGGGAATGCGATCCGTTGATTGAGGCTTTCTGCCGTTTCTATGACCAAAAGGACTACTTTGAGGGACTGCCGCTGATTGTGATTTGTGACGACAGCCAATTTCTTGCCGCGACACTGAATAATTTTCTCTGGGTAACCTTTACCCGCTCCAACCCGGCCACCGACGTGTACGGTGTCAAGGCTGAATCACATGGCCGCCACTGGGGCTGCAGCGGCCCGCTGGTGATCGATGCCCGTGTCAAACCGTTCCATGCTCCCGGACTGATTGATGACCCGGAAGTTGAACGTAGGGTTGACGCTTTGGGGGCCAAAGGCGGCCCGCTGCATGGAATTATCTGATATGCAGACCGCTTCGATCATCACCCGCTCACTCACCAAACAGTATGCAAATCTTGTCGCCCTGAACTCGTTCGATCTTGAGGTGGAGCAAGGCTCTATCTTCGGTCTGCTTGGGCCGAATGGAGCCGGTAAAACGACCCTGATCCGCATCATGACTACTCTCATGCGTCAGAGTTCTGGTGATGTTTTTATAGAGGGGCTGGATACCCGTATATCCGGAATGAAAATTCGCAGCATGATCGGTGTCGTCTCACAGGAAAACAGCCTTGACCGCTACCTGACTGCCCGGGAAAATCTGGTGCTGCATGCCCGTTTGCACGGCATGGACAAGAAACTTTATAATCGCCGGATTGATGAAGTTCTCGACTTAATGGGGCTTTCCGGTCGCCAGCATGACTTCCCGGATACCTTTTCCGGCGGAATGCAGCGTCGTCTGGTGGTTGCCAGGGCGTTGGTACACAAGCCGCAACTGCTCTTTCTGGATGAACCGACTACCGGTCTGGACCCGCAATCACGGCGGGCCGTCTGGGATTATATCCGCTCGCTGGCCGGCAGCATGACAATTTTCCTGACTACCCACTATCTGGAGGAAGCTGAGCAGCTCTGCGACCGGATCGCAATCATGGATCACGGTCGGCTGATTGCATTGGGGAGCACCCAGGAGTTGAAGGACCGTCTGAGTGGTGCGACAATTTACGAAATCGAGTTTGAAAGGGATGTTGAACGATACTTCACACTGCTAATAAACATGTCATGTGTTAAAGATATCAGTACTATGAATAATAAACTTCAAGTGACGCTTGAACGCTGGGAATGCCTGTCGGAAATTGTAACGGCCCTGAATGGCGCACCGGTGCGTCGTATTTCACTCAAGGAACGGACGCTTGAAGATGTTTTCATCAGTCTGACCGGGGCGGAGGTGCGAGAATGATCATGCGTGGATCCGTGGCGATCTGGCTGCGCGACATGCAGGTGTTGCGCCGTGCCATTTTATCTGAACTGGTGGCTGTGGTGGCTTATCCGCTGACGATCTATCTGGCTTTCGGCATCGGTATGCAGGGCTATATCGGAAATGTGGAAGGGACTCCCTACAGTCTGTTTATAGCACCCGGCCTGATCACTATGACTGCGGTCAACGCCGCCTATAGCGAGAGTGTCTGGAGCCTTTGGTTCCATCGCCGGGTGCAGTTCACGATCGAATCATACCGGGTAAGCCCCATCTCCGTATCCGAAATTGTCATAGCAAAGATTATAACCGGTTTTACTCACGGCATCATCAAGGGCTGTACGGTCGGCCTGGTGATCTTTGCCATCACCCCCTTTCGGTTTCCTCTGGAGAATCTAATTTACTACCTGTTATTTTTAATTCCAGGATCGGCGCTGTTTTCCTGTGCTGGGATCATCAGCGGCACTATCATGGACAAGCCCGAGACGATCGGCAAAGTTGAGGCGGTGCTGGTCATGCCGCTGATCTTCATGTCGGGCCTGTTCTTTCCGCTCTCTTCCTATCCAGCCACCGTGCTTCCATGGGTACGGATACTGCCGACCACCGCTCTTTTCGAAGGGGCCAGAAAAGCGCTGGTTACAGGGGAACTGTCTTTTTTTCACGTCACTCAGGTCTCGATATCAGCAGTCGTGCTGTTTGCCGTTGCGGTTTTAATTTTCCAGCGCAAGATGTCTGAGTAAGCCGTCGGGCATGCTTCGTTATGATTGACTAATTGACAATCAAGTTATCTTTTGGTTATTGTCAGATCAGGCAAGACCACTAAAAAACAGTATATTCGACATTTATGGAGTATTACATGACCAGAGAGGAACTTGTGGCTTACTGGACGGTCTCTGCTCAAGACGATCTCGAAGTCATGGAAAGCCTTTTTGAAAAGGGACACTACGTCTGGTCACTTTTTCTTGGCCATTTGGTGTTGGAAAAACAGCTCAAAGCGTTTTATGTGCATCAAATCGGGTCAGACACACCGTACAGTCATAATCTTCTTAAGCTCGCGCGTGAGTCAGGTCTTCAACTGGATGATTCACAAAAATAGTTCTTGTTGGAAGTAACTGCCTATAATATCAAAGGTCGTTATCCGGACTACAAAAAGGATTTTCAGCGAAAAGCCACGCGCACATATACTGCCGAGCGCATCAATGCCATTAAGGAGTTTGCCCAATGGCTTACAACGAAGATTACAGCCTGATAGAAGGTACCATTCAGCGCTACTTGAAGACTCTCACAGAAAACAACATTCCTGTTTCACGACTCTATTTGTTTGGTTCCTGTGCAAAGGGAACACAGAAGCATGACAGTGATATTGATCTTGCGGTGTTTTGGGACGAGGATTCCATTGACCGGTTTGAATCCGATCTACGTCTTATGAAATTGACCCGTAATATTGACTTGCGCATTGAACCTCATTCATTTTGCCGGAAAGATATGGTGGACCCGGATCCTTTTGTCGGGGAAATTCTGGCAACCGGCATACGCATGGATCATTTTGTTGGAATCGCAGAAAGTGGTGCCGAATATCTGACAGAGGCTGATGCAACTGCCAACAGTAACAATATTCAAAATACCGGGCATAAAGCCGACTAACAAATTGCTTATGTTAGAGTTGTATTTTATGGTGATTGTTGACTGTACATTAATAAACAGATTGGGAGGAATTATGAAAAAAGCACTTTTAGCACTGTTTCTTGTTTTTGTTTCATCCGGTATTGCTCTGTCAGCCGACACCCTGCCGAAACCTGAAGCGTTGAGCGAGGAGACAATCTTCCTGACTCAAAAAATATCCGTCAACTACGATACTCTGGTCATAAAGGATTTTTCCGCAGAAGGTGCTGAATATTCCAGTGTTAACGATGAAGAAAAGGCTGAAATCATTAAGATGATGCCGATGTTGATGAATAATATTGCAGATGCTTTGATCGCCGAGCTGAAGGCTAAAGGTGTGTTCAAGGAGGTTGCCAGAAACTCTGCCTCTGGTGGCAAACAAATTATTCTGGAAGGTAAAATCGGTGAGTTCAATGCCGGCAGCAAGGCCTTGAAGTTTTTTGTTGGATTCGGTGCCGGCAAGGCTTATCTGAAGTTCAAGGGACGTTTTGTGGATGCATCCGGTAAAGAGCTGGCTACATTTGAAGACCGCGAGACCGGCTATTTGGGCTCCATGTCGATGATGTCATATAAAGAACTTTTCCCGCATCAGGCCAAAAGTATCGGGGAAAATCTGGCAAAATTCCTGATCGCACTATACTGAGTTCATATAAACCAGAATGCAAAACGGCCCGCGAGATCATGTCTCACGGGCCGTTTTGATTTAACCATTGAAAGTATTACTGGGCGGCTTTAACCATCAGGTCACTAACCAGCTTTGTGAAGCGGAGCGGATCCTTGATGATCGAACCCTCAGTCAGCAGGGCCTGATCATAGAGCAGGTCAGCATAATCTGCCAGGGCAGCTGCCGAAGCATCCTTCTCGTGGATAGTGGCCATCGCTTTCAGAATGGCGTGATCCGGGTTCAACTCCAGGATGCGTTTGGAATCAGGTACAGCCTGATTCATGGCCTTCATGATGCGTTCCATGTTGGCATTCATGCCGTACTGATCGGCCACCAGGCAGCAGGCGCTGTCAGTCAGGCGGTTTGAAAAACGAACTTCCTTGACCTTGTCCTTCAGACGGTCACTGATCAGGGAGATCAGATCGCTGAATTCCTTCTGGGCTTCTTCACGCTTCTTTTCCTTTTCCTTCTGCTCTTCTTCGCTATCTAGGCTGATATCGCCGCGATCAACCGCTTTGAGAGGCTTTTCGTTGTAATCTGTCAGCGACTGTACAACCCACTCGTCAACCGGATCGGTCAGGAACAGAACTTCATAACCCTTGGCCCGGAACATCTCCAGGTGCGGTGACTGCTCCAGTGTTTCGCGGCTGCTGCCTGTGATGTAGTAGATTTCCTTCTGTCCTTCAGGCATACGCTCGGCATATTCCATGAGGGAAACAAACGCACCGGCCACGGTGGAAGTGCTTTCAAACAGCATCAACTCCTGCAGTTTCTCCTTGTTGGCGTAGTCGAAATGTATCCCTTCCTTGATGACCTGGCCGAATTCTTTCCAGAAGGTTACATACTCATCAATGGTTTTTTCCTTAACTTCTGCCAGTGTCGAGAGAATCTTGCCGACCAGGCTCTTCTGGATGCGCCTGATCTGCACATCCTCCTGTAGAACCTCGCGCGATACGTTCAGCGGCAGATCGGAAGAATCAACGACACCTTTGACAAAACGCAGGTAATCCGGAATCAACTCTTCGCATTTATCGCTGATGAAAACCCGCTTTACATACAACTGCAGTCCCTTTTTGCGGTCATTCATCATCATGTCGAAAGGTTTTTTGCCCGGCAGATAGAGCAGGGCCTTGAACTCGCTGGTTCCCTCGGCTGAAAAATGGATCGTGCGGAAGGGTGCGTCGTAGTCGTGGGAAACATGCTTGTAGAACTCGGTGTATTCCTCTTCGGTGACTTCGCTTTTTGGGCGAGCCCAGATCGCCTTCATCGAGTTGAGGGTCTGCTCCTCGGTCTTATCAATTGTGCCGGCGCCTTCGATCTCTTCGCCATCTACACCCTTGGGGGTTTCGGTGCGGGTGATGTCCATCACGACCGGATACTGGATGTAATCGGAGTATTTCTTGACGATCGAGCGGATTTTCCACTCATCCAGATAGGTTTTGAATTCTTCTTTCAGGTGCAGCGTGATTTCAGTTCCATGCTTTTCACGGCTGCAATCTTCGACAGTGTAGCTGCCGTCACCGGTGGATTCCCAGCGGCAGCCCAATTCGGCAGCAGTACCGGCTTTGCGGGTTTCCAGTGTGACACTGTCGGAAACCATGAAAGATGCGTAAAAACCAACACCGAACTGGCCGATCAGTTCCGGGCTGTCGCTGGCGGCTTTATCTTTCAGGTTCTGCATGAAGGCTTTGGTGCCGGAACGGGCGATGGTGCCGATATTCTCTTCCACTTCGGCCATAGTCATGCCGATGCCGTTGTCGCGTATGGTCAGCGTGCCGGCTTCTTTATTCGGAATCAGTTTGATCTTCCAGTCACTGTCACCTTCCAGAAGCGCCTCATTGGAGTGCGATTCGAAGCTGACTTTGTCGATCGCGTCGGAAGCGTTGGAGATAAGTTCGCGCAGAAAGATGTCTTTGTTTGAGTAAAGCGAGTGGATTACAAGATCGAGCAGTTGTTGTACCTCGGTCTGGAACTGTTTGGTGGTTTTTGACATGGGGGTGAGTCTCCTTGATTTGAATAAATGCAACGTAGGCAAGATAACCATCTGGTGTCAAATTTTCAAGGGGGGGACGTAATTATTGTTATTCAAAATGCAGATCGATTTTTTCACCAGAGCAGTTTGTGATTGAAGTTCCCATTAAACATTAAAATCGTTGCCGTTTGTAATAAGGCGTGGTACGGGCTTTTATCGAAGTTTGTATGTGATGGCAGCCAAATTCATTGGCTGTTAAATAAGCAAGTAGCTGTGCTGAAGGCGTATCTGGCAAATTGCGTGACAAGGCCAGCCTGAAGGGGAAGGAAGGTGGCAACGGGGTGAGGTTGGACCACTCAATATAGCCACTTGCAGTCGGGAAGTATAATGGTACTTGTCGGACAGCGGGTGCAGGTGGGCGATGTGCTTGGAATGAGGAGTAAATGGGGTCAGGGATTGCAATGTTGCAAAAAAGATAACTAATTAGCGGAATAAGTGGATTCGGTCTGGAAAGTTGCGACAAAGTTTCCATTTTTGCAATGGGTGACCCCAATTTTCCTCTCGGCCTTATAAATTAAGTGGACAGCTAACTTTCTGCAATTGATTGGGTTATTGCTTTTACAACCTCATTTTTAAGGGTGACAATGGGTCTTTATCAATGGCACAATCAAATATGATCGCATACTGTGGATCAGATGTGGCATACGAAGAGGGAAAACACCATGATCAATGACAGCTGCGTTCCCGAATACCTTAAAAGATCAAAAGAACAGTCCGATGGTATGCTGGAGTGGCTACGGGGCAAAGGGAAGACCATCATCGTCGTCCATGACAATCCTGATCCGGATTGCCTGGCTTCGGCCATGGCGCTGCGCCACCTGCTAGCCATGAAGCTGAGCAGGGATGCTATTCTCACTTTTTCCGGCATGATCGGACGCAGTGAGAATATCGCCATGGCCAAGGAACTGGAGATAACCCTGATTCCGCTTAATCTGGTCAATCTGGATGAAGTCAGCGCGATCTGCATGCTCGACACCCAGCCTGGCACCGGCAACAACTCCCTTACCCCGGATTGCCGGGTGGATATGGTCATTGATCATCACCCCCTGCGCAAAGAAACCCAAAAGTGCCGCTGGGCGGATGTTCGCGACGATTACGGCGTTACCGCCACGATTCTGTACGAGTATCTGCTGGCGCAAAACATCCCGATCGGTACGAAACTGGCCACGGCCTTGTTCTATGCCATCAAATCCGAGACCCAGGATCTGGGGCGGGAAGCGAACCAGCCCGACCGTGACGCTTATCTGCACCTCTTCCCCCTATCTAACAAGCGGCTTTTGTATGAAATTACCCATCCAAAACTGCCGGTCGAACACTTCCGGACTATTCATAGCGGAGTTGAAAATTCATTAATTTTCGGGAAGCTGCTGGTCGTTAACCTTCAGGCAATCTGCTTTCCCGAGGTAGTGTCGGAAATGGCCGATTACCTGATCCGTCTGGAGGGTATTGAGACCGTGCTGAGTATGGGACATTATAACGATGAAATGATACTTTCAATCCGCACGAACAGCCATCTTCTCAATGCCGGGGCTATAATCAAAAACCTGGTGGCGGGAAGAGGAACGGCCGGGGGACATGGGATGATGGCGGGTGGCAAACTTGACAGTGTACCGTTCAACCCGGTCGCCTTGAAAGAAGTTGAAGATTTACTGACCGGGAGACTCTTGCTGGAACTGTCAATCGGGGATGTGATTCCAGGCAGGTTAATCGAATCTAGAAAGATTGACGTAAAACGAGAATGAAAAACAAAGCATTAATTTTCGGGCTTTGCAATTAACCAGTTATCCCTGCCCTGACTTTATCCTGCGAGTCTTAAGCCCGCAACTCGGGCAGCGTTTTTCAGACAGAGCCCGATTACATGTCTCGCACCAGTACTGAAGGATTTCAGCTACCGGACAACTCCGGCATTTTTCCGGTTTTTCAGCATCACAGTCACACCTATTTGCATTCATCAGAACCACCCCCTTTCTCTTGCCTTCTGGTTTGCTTTTCAACTTGATATTTGAATGTTCACCCAGATTACTTATGGTCATATTATAGCCCTTTTAACCAAAACAGGCATAAACCTGATTGACGCTCCGTGAGATTAGGCCGAAGGCCTTAGATCTCATTCGTCAGGCATGTCTAAACTGCTTGAAAAAGGGGGCTGGAGAAAGTGTAGTGCCGGTGCGTTCTCACTAGTGGGCATAAGGGACGGCCCGAGTACTCTGCCCACCGACGAATTCGAAGAAAGAATCTGCACCCGGCGTCAGTCAGCCAACAGATAAAGCCTCGAATGTTTTCGGGGCTTTATCTGTTTCACTCAGAACTTTGCAAATATTGATTAATTTAAACTCACCTGTCGCGTCAATTATTCTATTAGACATCTGGACAAATCAACTTTCGCAGGTCTCATGACTGGTTGTCTTGTCTCTGAGCGCGTAAGAGTAAACTTGTAGTTGATGCAATTTATGTTATTATTATATCTAACTAATATTTTTGTTCAAAAAGGAGGTAATGTATGGATACCAAAGAGGAATACCTGAAGAAACTTGAGGAGCAATTCAGGGAGTGGAAGTTTAAAATTGATAAACTTGAAGACAAAGCTTCAACGCTTACCTTGGAGGCAAAAGCAGAGCTATTAAGAGAAATAACAATCTTACGCAGTAAAAAAGCAGTTGTTAAAGAAAAATGGGAAGACTTGCTAAAGTCGGGCAGCGAAGCTTGGAGCACAACCAGGGAAGGCGTGGAAAAAGCCGCCGGTGAGTTGAAACGCACACTGGATACAGTCTTATCACGCTTCAAGGATTAAGTGCTTATGTAACCAGTGTCAGGGGGAAGCCATGAAATCTATTGATCAAAACAGGCAAACGAGGCTTAAGGCGCTTCTGCAAGACGAAAAGCGCAGTCTATGGAACGAACTGCGTATTGAATTGTTCAATGAACTGGGTGAAGGATTGCATACCCAGTACGACATACCTCAGGACATTGGTGAACGGGGAATACTGACTTTGCTTGAGGATACCGGTCTGGCAGTAATCGATATCCGCAGGCAGCAACTGACGCAGATCGAGGAAACTCTTATCAAGTATGAAAATGGGAGTTACGGCGTTTGCGATGATTGCGGGAATGAAATTGACGAGGATCGTCTGCGGGTTGCCCCGTATTCCACCTGTTGCGTCGGGTGCCAGGAAAAAAGGGAGGGGCCTGCTTCACCGCCGGGGTTGACATTGTAGCCCAGATGACAAACAAATGCTATCCGACTCTAACTCAAACATGGGTGTTATGTATGAGATTTAATATTCCTGATATTCTTCTGATATCACTTCTAATATGCATATTTCCTGTTTATGGACTTTCTGCTGAGTCCGGATGGTGGAATGAAACTGGAATCAGAATGGGTGTCCAGGCCAGTTCCAGAGATCAGTATTTCCATTGGTATGAAGCCTTTGCGGTTCATACCCTGCCTTGGGATTGGCGCAGTTCCTCCGGTTGGGGAGTGACTCCTAACGCCGGTTTTACTCTCGGTGCTCTTGATGGCGGGGGTGAGATCGGCTTTATTGGTTCAGTAGGCACTGCCCTTATTCTTAATAAACGAGAACCTGGTTTTACAACGGATCTTGGAATTAATGCCAATTTGCTTGACAGGCGCCAATTCGGTCGCATGGATTTTGGAAGCATTCTCCAGTTTAGTGCTTATATAGGCATTAATTACAGCTTTAAGAACGGACTCAAATTTGGATATCGTTTGCTGCACATTTCAAATGGTCACATAATCTACGCAGAAAGAACTCCCAATCCGGGTCTTGATATGCACATGTTTGGCATAAGCTATGTTTTTTAGGGTTAGGGGTTTAAAGTCCAACGGAACGATTATGTTGAGCTTCGTATAACCTTACCATTGCTCCCTAAACCCCGATTAAAACTCAGGGTACTATTCCTCGGTCAGCAACCGGTTTGAGACCGTGTCAACCCGAAAGACATACCAGGCATCGGCCTCAGCCATCTGCTTTTGAAGTTTGTCTTTTACGATCCCATCCAGTGTGACTGAATAATTGCTGCAGCTGACCCTGATCTGGGGGGCGTTGACAAACGGATCCTTTTCCAAAACCAGTCGAACAGCGTCCACAACTTCATTATCATTGTCATACTGCGACGGTACAACCTCAATGCCATTGATTACGTCCCTGCTGCCCGGCACCCACCAGGCCAGCACCCCGGCCATCCTTTTGGCGGTAAGGCTTGAAACCGCGCCATTGAGCAGCACAATGCCGTCTTTTACAGTCACATCAATACTTCCATCCAGATTCTGAATCGATTCGCGGACCACCTCCGGCTTTCCCTTGACGATAGCCCATATTGCACAGGAACTCAGCAGGTTTTCGCCCTGAAGGGAGTTACAAACATGGTCCCTGATTTCACCATCCTGCATCTGTTCGCCCGGGATCAGCCGCAGTCGATCAACAATCCGCTCTACACCGGGAACAGATGCAGCTACTTCCAATGACCGTTTTTTGGCCATGATATGTTCCACATCTCCCTCCATGGTAAGAACACCGGCATCAAATCCCAGCTGAACTGAAAAGTTGTGGAGATTGACCATCTTTTCCCGCTCCATTGCCGCAGCTACCATGCTGACTATATTTATTTCGGTTCTCATGATACCTCCCTGGACGTTTCCCAAACAGATTACAGATCAGAACCTGACGTGATTTTCTGCTCTGTCTGGCAATGTTTGCAGAATGTTTCGTTCCACTTGATAAACTCCCTGCAATGCCGGCAATGCCTGAACTTTCCTTCGACCTCGCATAATGGCTTGGCAAAATGTATTACCGGAAGAAACGGTGGTAGCAGGGCGCAGATCAAACACCAGAATGGAACATTTCTTCCTCTGTTGGCTGCCATAATTCCTCCGATCACACCCGATGCAAAAGCAATCAAAAACAGGAAAAATACCGGTTTGACATACCCGTACATTACTGTTACCTCCGTAACTGGATTCCAGTTGTAATGGGTTGTTATCTGTCCTGGCATTACAAAATCAATGCGCCATGATCTATGGATAATATTACCATGGAATTTGACTATGTTAATATTTTTGATAAAATTTAAAATAACTGCGGGAGGGTACCATGAAAGAAGCCATGTTTTACGAACGAGAGAAAGACGATCAGGTGCGCTGCGGTTTATGCCGTTTTAGGTGCCTGATCGGGAATGGGGCGCGCGGCATCTGTGCCGTCCGGGAAAACCGGGATGGCGTCCTCTACAGTCTGGTTTATGGCAGGCTCTGCGCCGAGCATGTGGACCCGATCGAGAAAAAACCGCTTTTCCACGTCATGCCCGGCAGCCGGACCTATTCCATAGCCACGCAGGGCTGCAACTTCCACTGCCGCCACTGCCAGAATTACAGTATCTCCCAGGTGGAACGTAACGCGCCCATCCGCGGAATAGATCGAACACCGCAGGAGATCGTGCAGCGGGCAATTGACAATGATTGCTGTTCGATTTCATATACCTACACTGAGCCGACCATCTTCTTCGAGTTCGCTTATGACACTGCTAGACTCGCCCATGCAGCCGGGTTGAAAAACATCTTTGTCACCAACGGCTATATCAGCAGAGAAGCGCTGGCAACTATTGCACCGTATCTGGATGCGGCCAATATCGACCTGAAAGGTTTTTCCGATGAATTCTACCGCGATTTTGTTCATGCCCGCCTCTCCGAAGTGCTGGATTCAATCATCGAATATCGCAAGCATGGAATCTGGACCGAACTCACCACCCTGATCATTCCGGGATTGAATGATTCAGACAGCGAACTGCAGGGCCTGGCCAAGTTCATTGTTGCCAACCTGGGGGGCGACACTCCCTGGCATGTGACCCAGTTTTACCCAACCTACAAATTAACCGACCGTCCCAGGACACCGGTTGATATACTTCGCAAAGCGAGGGAAATCGGTCGCGCCGCCGGAATTAACTATGTTTATGAAGGCAACGTGCCGGGCGAGGGTGGTGAGAACACTTACTGTCCGTCCTGTTCAAGCTTGCTGATAAAGCGCTACGGTTACATCATCGAGTCTGACAAGATCACAGAAGGAGTCTGTCCAGACTGCGGTGCTCCCATAGCCGGTATCAGACCGTGAAATCCTTTGATCGGAACCGAAGTGTGGTAAAGTGCTGATGTCACAACTTTAATAACAGGAGAATAATTTTATGAAAACAGTTGCATTTAACGGAAGTCCCAACAAGGAAGGCAATACTTGGCATGCGCTAAAAATGGTGTCTGCGGAGCTTGAACGTGAGGGGATAGAGGTCGAAATCATTCATGTTGGAAACAAGATCATCAGGGGGTGCACAGCCTGCGGTCATTGCATAAAAAACAAAAATGAGCAATGCGTGCTGCCGGGTGATGAAGTCAACGAGTGGATACAAAAAATGAAGCAGACCGACGGGATTATCCTTGCTTCCCCGGTCCATTACGCCGCCATGGCCGGAACCATGAAATCGTTCTTGGATCGGGCATTTTATGTAACCGGCGTCAATGGCGGAATGTTGCGCCACAAGGTCGGGGCTGCAGTGGTCGCGGTAAGGCGTTCCGGCGGTCTGCCGACATTTGACCAACTGAACAACTTCCTGATGTATTCCGAGATGTTGCTGCCAACCTCAAATTACTGGAATGTCATCCATGGCACCCGACCGGGTGAAGCGACTCAGGACGAGGAGGGGGGGCAGATCATGCGGGTGCTGGGTAAAAATATGGCCTGGCTGATGAAACTGGTTGAAAGCGGTAAAGGCAAGGTTACGCCACCAGAGAGAGAGTCTAAAATCTACATGAATTTCATTCGCTGAAATAGCATCGATGAGCGACCAGTAGGAATTATAGGACATAAAATTATTCAAGATATTCAAACATGAAAGGAAGCCTTTGATGGTGTCGTTTACAATAGATGCGAATATGTGCACCAAATGCGGCCAGTGTGTGTCAGATTGCCCGACCCGAATCATCGAGATGGCGGACGGCGGTTTTCCGGCCATCACCACAGCAAATGAGTCGGCCTGTTTGAAATGTCAGCACTGTCTGGCAATCTGTCCCACCGGGGCGGTTTCCATTCTGGGACTCAAACCGGAAAACAGCCGACCGCTGGCGGGTTTATTCTCCGATCCTGACAAACTGGAAGCGCTTATCAAGGGGCGCCGGTCGGTACGGAGCTACAAACAGCAAAATCTTGAGCCGGAGCTGCTGCAGCATCTGCTGGAAGTTGCCTGGTATGCGCCCACCGGCGTCAACTCCCGACAGGTCCGTTTCACTGTCGTGGATGACCGTAAAAAACTGGCGAACCTGCGCGAACAGATGATGGCCAAACTTGGCCGACTGGTCAAGGAAAACGCCCTGCCCGAGGGATTGGTTTACTTTGCCGACTTTGTCCGCTTATGGGAACAAGAGGGAATTGATACACTGTTCCGCGGAGCGCCACATTTTCTGGTTGTTTCGGCACCAAAGGATGTACCGACACCGCTGCCGGACTGCCTGATCGCCCTGTCTTACTTCGATCTATTTGCCCAGGCCAATGGTATCGGAACTGTGTGGGATGGCCTTGCCAGAAGGGCCATCGATGACCTGCTGCCGGAGTTTCGCCAGACGCTCGGTATTCCGGACAACCATCTGATCGGCTATGCCATGGCTTTCGGTCTGCCGGCAGTTCACTACGCCAGAACCGTGCAGCACGGGCCGGCGATTATCCACCGAATACCGTAACTTGATTAATATCCTCTCAGTCTACTGCTTGCGAACGCTTTAAATTGTGCTACAATTTACAAGTTAAAACCACAGCGTTTTTTTATTTTGTTGTTTAGCTGTCCGGTTATTGAAATGTTTTAGTACGGCCGGACCGGACTGAAAGAGAGGCTTATGATGATTGTGTTCCATGTCAACGGAGAGAAGCGGCAGGTGGATGTCAGTCCCGATACCCCGCTTCTGTGGGTTCTGCGTGAAAATCTGGGTCTATCCGGCAGCAAGTTCGGTTGTGGCGCAGGGTTGTGCGGTGCCTGCACGGTTCATATCGATGGCAAACCTGAACGTTCGTGCATTACACCGGTGGGGGATGTGCAGGGAAAGAAAGTTCTGACTATTGAGGGTATTCCTGAAAACAACCCAATTAAAAAGGCCTGGCTGTCCCGGGAAGTCTCCCAGTGCGGTTACTGCCAGCCGGGTCAAATCATGTCGGCAGTGGCTTTGCTGAAGAAAAAACCCAAACCGACCGATGCTGACATTGACAGCGCCATGAGCGGCAACCTCTGCCGTTGCGGTACCTACGGCCGCATTCGCCACGCCATCCATGACGCTGCCGGAGAGTGGGAGGACAATCCATGAGCGAAGTAACCAAAATAAACCGGAGACAATTCATGAAAACCAGTGCCATGGCTGGCGGGGGGCTGCTTTTGGCCTGCCATATCCCTTTAAGTCGTCGCGAAGCTTTTTCGGCGGACGGGAGTAATTTTGCACCCAACGCCTTTTTGCGAATCGGCAGCGATGACAGCGTTACCGTCATCGTCAATAAATCCGAAATGGGGCAGGGTGTCTATACTTCGTTGCCAATGCTGATCGCAGAGGAACTTTGCTGTGATTGGAAGAATGTATCCTATCAACCATCGCCGGTTGCTCCGGAATACAACCATGCCCAGTTCGGCCCGATGATGGTCACTGGCGGCAGTAACAGTGTTCATTCCGAGTGGGAACGTCTCTCCCTTGCCGGTGCGGCAGCCCGTGAAATGCTGATCGCGGCAGCTGCGCAGCAATGGCAGGTCGAACCGTTCTTGTGCCGGGCCGAGAACGGCTTTGTGTATGGCCCTGGCGACAAAAAACTCAACTTCGGCAAACTGGCTGCCAAGGCCGCCAAACTACCGGTGCCAAATAAACCGAAACTGAAACCAGGTGCAAAAAATCTGCTTGGCAAACCGCTCCACCGTCTGGACAGCCCGGTCAAGATCAATGGCACGGCCATCTTCGGCATCGATGTTTCCGGACCCGGTGTGCTGAACGCCGTTATTGCCCGGCCACCGGTCTTCGGCGGCAAGGTCAGGAGTTTTGAGGCTGCCAAGGCACTGGCCGTTCCGGGAGTAAAACAGGTGGTGGCCGTGGATGCGGGAGTGGCAGTGGTGGCAGACGGTTTCTGGCCGGCTCTGAAGGGTCGTGACCTGCTGAAAATAGTCTGGGAGGAAGGCGAGGGAGCAAAGGTTTCCACAGCTGCCATACGCGAGGAATATGCTGTTCTGGCAGCCACGCCCGGTCTGGTGGCCCGCAGGGATGGGGACGCACCGAAAGTGCTGTCAGCTGTAAAACAGCGCATCGAGGCGGATTACGAGGTGCCTTATCTGGCCCACGCGCCGATGGAGCCTCTTAACTGTTTCGTCGATTTGAAAAAAAACAGCTGTCTGATCCGCACCGGCAGCCAATCCCAGACCGCTGACCGTAATGCCGCAGCGAGGGTGGCCGGGCTCAAGCCGGAGCAGGTCACTCTTGAAACAACTTTTCTGGGAGGCGGTTTTGGCCGGAGGGCCTCTACCGGATCGGATTTCGTAGTCGAGGCGGTGCAGGTGGCCAAGGCTGTCAGAATGCCGGTCAAGGTTATCCGCACCCGCGAGGATGATATGCGGGCCGGTTACTACCGACCGATGTGGTTTGACCGGTTATCCGCCTGCCTGGACAATAAGGGGATGCCTTTGGCCTGGCATCACCGCATAGTTGGACAATCGATCCTTGCCGGCACTCCCTTCGAATCCGGCATGGTCAAGGGCGGCATTGACGATACCTCGGTGGAAGGCGCCGCTAACATGCTCTATGCCATCCCAAACCTGCAGGTGGAACTGCACAGCCCCAGAAACGCTGTGCCGGTACTATGGTGGCGCTCGGTCGGGCATTCCCATACCGCTTTCGTGATGGAGAGTTTTCTGGACGAACTGGCGCATGCCGCCGGAAAAGACCCTTATCAATATCGCCGACTGCTCCTGTCCAAACACCCCCGCCCTATGAAGGTACTGGAAACTGCCGCCAAAAAGGCCGGCTGGGGCAAGCCGCTTCGTAAAGGGCATGGGCAGGGCATCGCTGTGCATGAATCCTTCGGCAGTTTTGTAGCCCAGGTAGCTGAGGTGTCGCTGGATAGCAAAGGAGCCATCATGGTACATCGGGTGGTCTGTGTCATAGACTGCGGCCGAATAGTTAATCCGGACACGATCAAGGCCCAGATGGAGTCCGGCATTACCTTCGGCCTCTCGGCTGCCCTCTACGGCGCCATCACACTTAAGAACGGTCGGGTGGAGCAGGGCAACTTCCATAACTACCAATTGGTGCGTATGGAGGTCATGCCGAAGGTGGAGGTTCATATCATCAGCAGCGTTGAACCTCCCGGAGGTGTTGGCGAACCGGGTTTGCCACCCATCGCCCCGGCGGTTGCCAATGCCCTGTTTGCCGTTTCCGGTGCGCGGGTTCGTTCGCTTCCAATGACTCCCGAAAAAATCAAAGCTGAATTGGTACGTTTGACTGATTCTAAAAAGATATGAAAGGACAGGCTGTCATGAAACTCTTTACATCTCTGACAATGGGGGAGATTCAACTGAAAAATCGCATCGTCATGTCTCCCATGACTCGCTCCCGTGCGATCGACAACCTGCCAAACGACCTGATGGGCGAGTATTACGGCCAACGGGCAGAGGCAGGGTTGATCATCACTGAAGGAACATCACCATCCCCCAATGGTTTGGGGTATGCCCGTATTCCGGGTGTTTTCTCACCGGGGCAGACTGCTGGATGGAAGCTGGTGACCGATGAGGTTCATGACCGGGGTGGGAGAATCTTTGTCCAGCTGATGCATACCGGACGGGTAGGGAGTACTCTGAACATGCCGACCGGTGCTGAACTGCTGGCTCCCTCGGCGGTTGTCATGGGCGGAAAAATCTGGACAGACAGCCAGGGCGAACAATCCTATGGGGTAGCGCGTGAGATGAAGACGGACGAAATCCGGAAAGCCATTGACGAATTTGCTCAGGCAACCCGCAATGCTATTGGTGCCGGTTTTGACGGCGTTGAAATTCACGGTGCCAATGGTTATCTGGTTACCCAGTTCCTCGACCCGGGTTCCAACCGACGTGATGATGCCTATGGAGGCGATGCCGACAGACGCAATTACTTCGCACTTGACGTTGCCGCCGCCGTGATTGCCGCAATCGGCGCCGACCGGGTCGGCATCCGCCTCTCACCCTATGGTGTCTTCAACGACATGAGCGGCACCTATGATGGGATTGCTGAACAATATATCAAGCTGTCTGAAGGACTGGGACGTCTGGGAATGGCCTATCTGCATCTGGTGGACCATTCGTCCATGGGAGCACCGAAACCTGAACCGGTCACAGTTCAGGCCATCTGCCGTGAATTCCGCTCTGCCGGTGGTAACGCAATCATCCTTTCCGGTGGTTATGATTGTGATCGTGCCGAAGCGGATCTGCAGAGCGGTATGGCTGACCTGGTCGCTTTCGGACGGCCGTTCATTGCCAACCCGGATCTGGTGGAGCGGATCAGGAAGGGGCATCCGTGGGCTGTTCCAAACGAAGATACTTTCTACACTGCCGGCAAGGAGGGTTATACGGATTATCCGCCGATGCCATTGTAGTTGCATTGGAACCAGGCGTATCAGGTCGATTTAAAACTTAATTTTAGTTGCTGAGTCGATATACACTAAAAACTTACGCGAAAGGAGATGAAAATGGGATCAAAAAGCAGAGAAATTCTGGGAATGGACGTGGATGAACTTTTGGGGTTGCTGAACAGGGCATACTGTGATGAGTGGCTGGCATACTATCAGTACTGGTTGGGGGCAAAACTTGTCAAGGGCCCCATGAAGGATGCCGTCGGTGCTGAACTGTTGCAGCATGCTACGGAAGAGCTGATGCACGCCGACATGGTTGCCATGCGTATCATCCAGCTTGGTGGAACTCCTGTGACCAAACCTGAAGAGTGGTACAAGCATACCAACTGCGGCTACGATGCGCCGGATGATCCGTTCGTGAAGACCCTGCTGGAGCAGAACATCAAGGGCGAACAGTGCGCCATCGGTGTTTACAAACGTCTGCTGGACCTCACCAAGGACAATGATCCGGTCACTCACAACATGGTGCTCACCATCCTGATGCAGGAAATTGAGCACGAAGAAGATCTGCAGTCCTTGCTTGAGGATTTTGAACTGATGATGAAAGCTTTCAAAATGTCATAATTAATCTTCTAGTAATGGATGATGAGCAAATGCTCCGGGATATTTCAAAGGCAATGCTTGAACTACTAGGTTAACAGTGTTGAATGTGCGAGTAATGGCTCTGAGGCTGTTGATCTTTATCTGCAGAGAAAAAAAACAAAATAAACCCTTTGAGGTCGTAATTATGGACCTGACCGTTACTGGTGGAATTGGTGGTCAGGAGGCTGTTAAGCGGTTGCTGGAAATTGGCCCGAACGCGAAAGCGATCGTTTCAGCTTAAAATCTTAGGAATTGTCGTAACAAAGTCAGCAAAAAGCCCCATAGACTATTTTATTTGCAATACACGATACTGTAATGCGAGTGTGTCGATTGGCAATTCAACCTAATTTGATCACAACCCGCCATTTTAAATATGGTAAAGGAGGGTGAACATGAGGGACGGGATGGGTGCTGTAATAAATCAACTCGAAACCACCGAAAAGGCTCATTTGAAGTCCGGTAAAGGATTTCGGAAAACAAACTGCAGGACCAGCTCGCTTGTAGATGGCTTCTATCTATGCCAAATCTATAAGGCTGGCTGTGAATACGCCTTTTCCTTTGGTGCGAGCTACTTGTGCAGATCACCAAATCGTATCGATTACGCAAGAAATTGATCTTGAATGTTGTTTTCCTGATAAATAGCATGTAACCGTAATAGCTATGGGGAGGGGACATAGTCCCTAATTGCAGATGATTCAACTACTTTTTAACTTGTTTGCGTCCACAAAAATATTGATCACCGGTTGATATTAATGTTATATATACCAGTTCGTGAACCACAGAGGTCACCCGCCGCTGTGGTTTTTTATTTTCAATCCGGGACAAACCGAATAAGTGCATTAACCATAAAAAGGAGCACCAGACAAGCATGATTGCAGCAAACAATGTAACACTTTCCTACGGTAAACGGGTCCTCTTCAAGGACGTAAACATCAAATTCACCCCCGGTAACTGCTATGGTCTGATCGGTGCCAACGGCGCCGGCAAGTCCACTTTTCTAAAAATACTTTCGGGAGAGATTGAAGCTGACAAGGGTGAAATCAGCGTCGGTTCCAGGGAAAGGATTGCCGTACTTCTTCAGGACCAGTTTGCATTTGACGAAGAAACCGTTTTCAACACGGTTATAATGGGCCACAAGCGCTTGTATGATGTCATGACCGAGCGCGAGGCAATCTACTCCAAGGCGGAATTTACTGAGGAAGATGGCGTTCGCTCAGCTGAACTTGAGGGCGACTTTGCTGAAATGAACGGTTATGAAGTCGAGTCCGAGGCAGCCGTTCTGCTGAATGGGCTAGGAATTTCGGAGGAGTTGCGCAGCAAACGCATGAAGGAACTGGATAGCGGCGATAAAGTTCGTGTGCTGTTGGCTCAGGCTTTGTTCGGCAATCCGGACGTGTTGCTATTGGACGAGCCTACCAACAACCTGGATCTGAAATCGATCAAATGGCTGGAAGATTTCCTGTATCGTTTTCCGAATACAGTTGTAGTCGTTTCCCATGACCGTCATTTCCTGAACCAGGTTTGCACGCATACGGCCGACATCGATTTTGGCCGGATACAGGTTTATGTTGGTAATTACGATTTTTGGTATCACGCCGCCCAGCTCAATCTGAAGCAGAAGCAGAACGAAAATCGCAAGGTTTCCGAGAAAGCAGACGAACTGAAGGCTTTTATCCAACGCTTCAGTTCCAACGCATCCAAGGCCAAGCAGGCCACCTCGCGAAAGAAACTGCTGGATAAGCTTACCTTGGAAGATATGCCGATTTCTTCACGTAAGTACCCGCACGTTGTCTTCAAGCCGGAACGTCCCTGCGGAGATATTATTCTTGAAATCCAAGGAGTTTCCAAGGAGATCGATGGGATCCAGGTTTTGGATAAGCTGGACCTGATCGTACGCAAGGGAGACAAGATCGCCTTTGTCGGCAGCAACTCGTTGGCCCGTACAACTCTCTTTCAAATCCTGGCAGGTGAGATGGAACCGGACAGCGGCAGCTTCCGCTGGGGGATAACCATAACCAGTGCTTATTTCCCGAAAGAAAACAGCTCCTACTTTGAAAAAGATCTGACGTTGATCGAGTGGCTTGGGCAATACTCGCCTCCCACCGAGGGAGAAACTTTTGCTCGCGGTTTCCTGGGACGCATGCTTTTTTCAGGCGAAGAAGCAATGAAGAAGACCAGCGTCCTTTCCGGTGGTGAGCGTGTGCGTTGCATGTTGTCGCGCATGATGCTGACTGGCGCCAACGTGCTGATTCTGGACGAGCCTACCAACCATCTGGACCTTGAGTCTATAACAGCTCTGAACGACGGTATGATCGCTTTTACTGAAGTGATATTGTTTGCTTCGCACGACCATGAATTCGTATCAACCGTTGCCAACCGGATCATGGAGATAACCCCGGGCGGTGTGATTGATCGAGTGATGGGCTTCGAGGAGTATCTGGAAGATGCGGATGTGTCTCGGGAACGAGATGAATATTATCATGGCCATGCCGAGTTGTCATTGTAGCCAGATTGTTTATGTGCAGACAGGAGACAACTTGATATCAAATTCGGCTCTTACTATAGACTGGCTGCAGCCGGATCTGCAGGAAGAACGCTGGGAGTTTTTCAACCATCCCTCTAAGCAGGAGTGGTATCAGAAATATTGCGTATACTGGGAACAGATCGAATCCTGTTTCGTGAGCGGGAAACTCGTTCCGTATCCCCGTTCCGGCCTGATAGGTGAAGTACCAGTTGCACTTTCGTATCATAGCTATCCGGAATATCAGCTCTATCTTGCCAAAGCTAAACGTGGCTATAGAAAAAATTATTCCAAAATGGAAGATGCCCTGCAGAGCAACGGGACTTTAAATATGAAGGTTCCCATAATTCTGGTTAGTAATGGTGAAGGATTGCTTTTTTCAGGTTACCGACGTCTCTGCCTGGCATGGAACTACGGTATGATTCCTTACGTTTGGCTTGTTTCGCTGGCTGAAACTCATGGCAAGGAATTAGCCGCATGAAAATATGGATTGATGCCGATGCCAGTCCCAGGATTGTCAAAGAAATTGTGTTTCGAGCTTCAGAACGACTGCAGGTTGAAGTTTGCCTGGTAGCCAACAAGCCTTTGGCAAAACATCATTCACAACTTATCAAATCGGTGGTTGTGTCAGAAGGTCCGGATGTGGCCGATGATTACATTGCCGAGCATGCCACTCCCCAGGATCTGGTTATTACTGCCGATATTCCTCTGGCGGCCAGAATTGTGGAGAAGGGCGGGGTGGCCCTGGATCCGCGTGGTGAGTTGTATACCGAAGACAATGTGGGAGAGCGTCATTCAGTACGCGATCTGATGCAGGAGTTGCGGGCCGAGGGTTTTGCGGGCGGAGGACCGGCCCAGTTCGGCCTTGTTGATCGCCAGCGCTTTGCATCCACTTTCGATCGTACTGTAACCCGCCTTCTGAAAATAAATAACAGCAGGGAGTCTGCTTAAATGGTTCATCTGTCCAATATCACCCGGCAGCACGGTTCGCAGGTTCTTTTCCGCGACGCCAGTTTTCAGATTCTGCCCGGAACCCATGCCGGCCTGGTGGGCCCCAACGGTGCTGGTAAATCAACGATATTCAGGATTATCACCGGTCAGGAAGAAGTTGATTCCGGCGAACTGATCGTTCCGAAAAAAACCACAATCGGCTATTTTTCACAGGACGTTGGCGATATGTCTGGGCGTTCAGCTCTTGAAGAGGTTATGGCGGCCTGTGAGGCAACAGTGCGCCTTGCAGAGCAGATGAAACAGATGGAAGCCGCCATGTGCGAACCGCAATCTGATGATGAAATGGCTGCACTGCTGGAACGTTATGGAACTGCGGTAGAAGAATTCGAGCACATGGAAGGCTATGACCTGGATACCCGCGCTCAGGCGGTTCTTACCGGACTTGGAATTGGCCCGGACCGCTATGACCATCCGGTGGAATCGTTCAGTGGCGGTTGGAAGATGCGTATCGCCCTGGCCGGTGTTCTGACGCTCAAGCCGGATGTTCTGTTGCTGGACGAACCGACCAACCACCTGGACGTGGAGTCCATCATTTGGCTGGAGGAATGGCTCTCCAGCGAATTCAGCGGCGCTTTGCTGATGACCAGCCATGATCGCGATTTCATGAACCGGGTTGTTACACGCATCATTGAAGTTGCCAACAAGACGGTTACCACCTATGGCGGGAATTATGACTTTTATGAGCGGGAGCGCAATATCCGCTTTGATCAGCTGATTGCCTCGCACAAACGCCAGCAGGATATGCTGGCTAAGGAGGAGGAGTTCATTGCCCGCTTTGCTGCTCGTGCTTCTCACGCGGCTCAGGTACAATCCAGAGTTAAGAAGATTGAAAAGATTGAAAGAATTGAGATTCCGGCCGAAGAGCGAACCGTGCGTTTCAGCTTTGCAGATCCTCCCCGCAGTGGTGATGATGTGGCCGCTTTTGGCAATCTTGGTAAAGTATGGATTACCCCGGATGACCAAGAAAAACAGGTATTCAGCGGCGTAACCGGCATGGTGCGGCGATTGAATAAAATAGCTGTAGTCGGCGTCAACGGTGCCGGTAAATCAACTTTTCTGAAGATCCTGGCCGGTCAGACCGAGGCCACCACCGGAGATATTACAATCGGTGCCAACGTGGAGATCGGGTATTTCAGCCAGCATGCCATGGAACTCCTGAATCCGCAGTTGACGGTCTTTGAAACGCTTCAGGAAGCCATGCCTCTGGCTAACATCGGTGTGATCCGCAATCTGCTGGGGGCCTTTCTGTTTTCGGGAGACACTGTTGACAAGCGGATTGAGCATCTGTCGGGGGGCGAAAAGAGCAGGGTGGTTTTGGCAACTATTCTCAGTCGTCCGGTTAATTTTTTGATTCTGGACGAACCAACCAACCATTTGGACATTCGCTCTAGAGATATTTTGTTGAAAACCTTGCTGGAATTTGCCGGTACAATTTTGCTAGTCAGCCATGACCGCCATTTTTTGAGATTACTGGTTGATCGCGTCTTTGAGGTTGATCACGGTGAGATGCGGGTGTATGAAGGAAGTTACGATTATTATCTCTCTAAAAGCCATCATGCGGCCGGGTAGGCAGAGTACATTACATTTACAGAGGGAGATTGTTATGGCCAAACCGAATTATTCATTTGAAAAACGTAAAAAAGAAATGGAACGTACCAAAAAAAAAGATGAAAAGAAACAACGGAAACTGGAGCGTAGCGATGACGATACGGAGCCAGCCGAAGGTACTGACGGGACTGAAGTTGAAGCCGTTACTGAAGAGGCTTGATGAATGCGGCTGCATTGGAATCATTGCCTAAACTAAAGTACATCTCCCTGGCGACCGGTTACAACAATGTGGACGTTTCAGCCGCCGAAAGGCTGGGAATTCCGGTTTCCAACGTGCTGACAGAATGAGTCATTATGTTCATGTGATCCTGTGGGTACCGCTAATAACACCCACAGGATCGCCCTTTAAGACTTTAACGCAAAATTAATTTACCGTTCTCCATATCCACCTCCAATGAATTCCCTTCCTGAGTAGTGCCACTTATAATTGCCCTTGCTATCTTTGTCTCAAGTTCCCGTTGCATATATCGTTTCAATGGTCGGGCGCCATAGACCGGATCATAACCAGCCTGGGCGATAAAAGTCAATGCATCGTCAGTTATTTCAAGTGTTATGCGCTGTTCTTTTAAGCGTTGCTTTAATTGTTCTGCAAGCAGACCGGCGATACGTTTGACCTCATCCAGATGCAACGGTTTGAATAGTACAATGTCATCAACCCGATTCAGGAATTCGGGACGAAAGCCGAGTTTGAGTTCGTTCATTACGGCTCGCCGGGCATCTTCGCGTATCTCACCGCTGTCTGTAATTCCTTCCAGCAAATGTGGAGCACCGATATTTGAAGTCATTATTATTACGGTGTTTTTGAAATTCACTGTTCGGCCGTGACTGTCGGTGACCCGGCCGTCATCCAAAATTTGCAGCAGAATATTGAACACATCCTGGTGCGCCTTCTCGATCTCGTCAAACAGTAAGACGCAGTATGGTTTGCGGCGTACAGCTTCGGTTAATTGTCCTCCTTCCTCATATCCTACATATCCGGGAGGTGCGCCGATCAGCCTTGAAACTGCAAACTTTTCCATGTATTCGGACATGTCGATTCTAACCATATTGTCTTCCGAGTCAAACAACGACATGGCCAGAGTGCGGGCCAATTCGGTTTTTCCGACGCCGGTCGGCCCCAGAAAAATGAATGAACCGATCGGGCGGCGGGGATCCTTGATGCCTGAGCGTGCACGCAGCACTGCGTCGGCCACCAGTTGTACCGCTTCATCCTGGCCGATCACCCGCTCATGCAGGATGTCCTCCAATCGCAGCAGCTTTTCTCGCTCTCCCTCCACCAGTCTTGTAACCGGAATGCCGGTCCAGTGAGCTACTATCTCAGCTATTTCGTCCTCTGTGACCTCTTCCCGCAGCAGTTTTTGTTCCCCCTGCTTCTCATTCAGGGAACTCTCTTCATTTTTAAGAGCGGTTTCTAATCCCGGCAACTCGGAATATTTCAATTTGGAAGCCTGCTCCAGATTGTATGAACGTTCCGCCTGTTCAATATCACGGCGGGTCTTTTCAATCTGCTCACGAAGCCCTTGAATACGCTGGATTGCGATCTTCTCGGAATCGTATTTCGCACGCATGGAATCAGCTTTTTCGCGCTCTCCGGACAGTTCCTTGCGTAGCCCTTCCAAGCGTTCCTTACTGACAGCATCTTTCTCCTTTTTCAGGGCCTGTTCCTCAATCTCCAGCTGCATGACACGGCGACTGATAGAATCAAGTTCCGAAGGCAGCGAGTCAATCTCGGTTCGCAGCATGGCACAGGCTTCATCCACCAGGTCGATGGCTTTGTCAGGCAGAAAACGTTCTGTAATGTAGCGGTTGGAAAGGGTGGCTGCCGCTACCAGGGCGTTGTCCTGAATTTTTACTCCGTGATGAACCTCGAAGCGCTCTCTCAGACCCCTCAGAATCGAAACCGTGTCCTCCACCGTCGGCTGGTCCACCAGCACCGGCTGGAAACGGCGCTCCAGTGCAGCGTCTTTTTCGATATGCTGTCGGTATTCGTCTAAAGTGGTGGCTCCAATGCAATGCAGTTCACCGCGCGCCAACATTGGTTTAAGCATGTTGCCGGCATCCATGGCACCCTCAGCCTTGCCGGCCCCGACGATGGTGTGAAGTTCGTCGATGAATAGTATGATGCGCCCTTCAGCCTCTTTGACCTCGTTCAGCACCGCCTTGAGACGCTCCTCGAATTCGCCGCGGTATTTGGCGCCAGCCACCAGTGAGCCCATGTCCAGTGCAAAGATAGTTTTATCCTTCAGCCCCTCCGGCACGTCGCCACGCACAATCCGTTGTGCTAAGCCTTCCACAATGGCGGTTTTACCAACTCCCGGTTCTCCGATCAGCACTGGATTGTTTTTTGTTTTGCGGGAAAGTACACGAATTACACGTCGCACCTCCTCATCGCGGCCTATAACCGGATCAAGTTTGTCGTTTTTGGCCATCTTGACCAGATCGCGGCCATATTTTTCCAGTGCCTCATAGGTAGCCTCCGGATTGGCGCTCTGCACCCGCTGGCTGCCGCGAACATCGGTCAGCGTTTTCAGGAAACGCTCCCTGTCAATGCCGGCCTGCTTCAGGATACGGCCGGATGGCACCTTGTCACCTTCGGCAATCAATGCCATCAGCAGATGTTCAACCGAAACGTATTCGTCCTTCAGCCTTTTGGCTTCATTTTCTGCAGCCACCAGAGTGCGCGAAAGACGCTGGGAAACATAGATTTTGCCGGCTTCAGTTCCCGATCCGGATACTCGGGGTTTACGGTCAAGTTCAGCCTCTACTTCCCTTTTGACCATATCAGGCCTGATATCCATCCGCTGCAGCAGGCGCGGTACCAGGCCGTCGGCCTGATCCAGCAAAGCCCAGAGCAGATGTTCTCCATCAACCTCAATATGCCCGAAATTTACCGCCTTGCTTTGCGCTTCGGCAAAGGCTTCCTGTGATTTTTGAGTCAGTCTGTTGAAGTCCATGTTTTCAACCTCTTTGATATTCGAAATAATTTCTATAAAGAGTTAATCATCAGACTGTTGAAAGTCAAGCCGGGTGAGATCCGGAAAGTGGATTGGTAAAATACTTGGATTTTATTTGCATAAGGATAACTAAGTGTGTTTACTATTATGTTTAAACTGTAACCAAGGAGATTTGGATGCTTAATAAACGCGGCTGCGGAGTGCTTCTGCACCCGACATCATTGCCGGGACCGGGGGGCATTGGTTCTTTGGGAGAACATGCCCGCCGTTTCATCGATCTGCTTTCCGATATGGGGATGTCCTACTGGCAGGTGCTTCCTTTAGCACCACCCTCATGCGGAAACTCACCCTATTCAGCCTTCTCAGCCTTTGCCGGCAACCCACTGCTGATAGATCTGGAACAGATAGTCTCGGAGGGAGACCTGCCAGGCTGTAACTACATTGACAGCCTTTCTGAGAACAGGGTTGTTTTTAATGCGGTTTCTGATGCCAAGCTGAAGCTGCTGCAGCAAGCCGGTTCAACGTTTTTTAATAAAGAGACTACTCCATTAATGCCGGATTTCTGGCATTTTTGTGACACAACTCCCTGGTTGCACGATTACGCATTATTCATGTCGATAAAACAGAACTCAAATGGTAAGCCTTGGAATAAGTGGGGTAAAGGGGCTGCGCTTCTTACACAGGAAGCATATGAAAAATTATCTATTGAACTTGGCCCCGAAATAGGAATTCAGAAATATCTGCAGTGGCAGTTTTTCAAACAGTGGAAGGCATTACGGAACCACGCAAATACACGTGGTATTTCGATCGTTGGCGATCTTCCGATCTTTGTTGCATATGATTCAGCCGATGTCTGGAGCCGGCGCGAACTGTTTCTTCTTGACGCAAAAGGTAAACCAACCGAAGTTGCGGGCGTTCCTCCGGATTATTTTTCCAAGACTGGCCAACTGTGGGGCAATCCTCTCTACAATTGGGATGTAATCAGGGAACAGGGGTATTCCTGGTGGACCGACCGCCTCAGGTCAATGTTTGAGTTGTACGATGTCGTTCGCATTGACCACTTTCGCGGATTTGAAGCTGCCTGGCATGTGCCGGCGACTCATAAAACCGCACAGCATGGCAGTTGGGTAAAAGGTCCGGGTACAGAACTTTTTGATGCTGTTATCTCCAATCTCGGATCGCTGCCGATCATTGCTGAAGATCTGGGCGTTATCACCGATGAGGTCGAAATGCTGCGTGATCGTTACAATTTCCCCGGCATGAAAATACTGCAGTTTGCCTTTGATTCCGGACCTACAAACCCGTATCTCCCGCATAATCACGTTAGAGACAGTGTCGTTTATACCGGTACTCATGACAATGACACCACTCGTGGGTGGTTAGATTCTCTCTCGAACACACAACGCTGCAACGTACTGGATTACCTGGGGGGCAAAAATGAGGATAGTCTGGAAACATTGATTCGTTCAACATTGATGTCAGTTGCGAATACCGCTATTCTACCATTTCAGGACCTTCTCGGGCTAAACTCTGATTCGCGGATGAATACTCCCGGCAATGCTTTTGGCAACTGGGATTGGCGCTTTTCGTGGGACATTCTGAGCTCTGATCTGACCGGCAGGATGCGTACTCTGGTCGATCGTTATGGTAGAAGTAAGAAAGAAGCTTAGTAAACTTCTTGACAAACCAGGCATATTCACTATACTGACTTGCTTTAAATTTTGTTGTTAATATTAATTAGCGGAGCAACCTTGAAAATTGTAGTTGATCATATTCATGACAAGCCGCTTAGCCTTCATATTGAAGAACCGATCGAAACATTTCCGGTGCTTTCGGGTATGCAGAAAGATCAGACCTGTAGATTTACCGGGTTGATTCAAGGAGATTTCAGCGCTGCTCGTGAATACGAACAAGTGCGGATTTCCGGTCGCATTTCTGTTCCGGTATCACTTTCTTGCTCACGCTGCCTTGTTGATTATGATTCTTTTGTTGATTCCAGTTTTACCCTTTTTTTTCGAAAGGAGACCGGCAGCAAACACGAGGATCAGGGTGAACTGGAACTTGGGGAAGAGGATCTTCTGACTTCCACTTATCAGGGGGACGAAATTGATCTGACCCATGAAATTGAAGAACAGATTGCCATGGAAATTCCGCTTAAGCCCCTCTGCAGTGATTCCTGCAAAGGCCTCTGCCATGTTTGCGGTGTCGATCTGAATGAGACGCAATGTTCATGCAATAATGAAATTACAAGTTTCAAGTTCAGTGCACTTAAGGGTTTCAAGGTATCTAAGTAGTTTAACACCGCAGTCGTATTTAATTAAGTGAACCAACAGAAAAAGGAGAAATATTATGGCAGTACCTAAGAAAAAGACATCCAAATCACGTAAAAACATGAGAAGGTCACA
>JBBQCH010000020.1:0-29586 GCA_038318485.1 Geobacterales bacterium | reverse complement strand
ATGGCACATCATCATAAAACTGCAAAACAAATTTCCGGTGGGTATCAGGAAAACTCCTACTTTCGCTCGCCATAATCCCTCCAGTAAGTTGGTTGGATACGACGATTATACATCAGGAGGAGCTAACTACCTACCCCATAACAAAAATTAGTATCAGTTTCAAAAGTTTAAATGGGCGCGCTCAAATACCAAGTGCAACATTTATTAGGAGATAATGTTTCATGGGAAAAATTTATAGTCAGTTGAGTATTACAGAGAGAACCATGATCCAGTGACCTTACCCCATTGTTTGTACCAGTTTTAACTTAGGTTTTTCGGTCTGTTGTTCTTTTTCAAATGTTCATGCAAACTCAGTTGGTGTCATGTTGTTCAGTGAACTATGCGGCCTTTCCAAGTTGTAATCCTGACGCCAGGTTTCAATGAGCTTCTGTGCGCTATTCAGGCTTACGAAAACGTTGTCGTTCAGGCATTCATTCCGGAACTTGCCGTTAAAGCTTTCGATATAGGAATTCTGAGTCGGTTTGCCGGGTGAATGAATCTGAGCTTGACGTTGTTATCAAAAGCCCAGAGATCAAGCGACTTGCTGATGAACTCAGGACCGTTATCGACTGTGATTACTTCTGGAAGCTCACGAGTTAAGGCAATGCGGTCAAGTACTCTGGCAACTCGTTTGCCTGTGAGCGAGTGATCAGCTTCCAGTACTGGACACTCTCTGCTGAAATTATCAACTATCGTCAACACACGGAATCGTCTGCCGCTGTAGAGGTTGTCAGATACGAAATCCATGGACCAGTGCTGGTTGATACGTTCCGGTTTGTCTAATACTACCCTGAGATGGCTGATACGCTTTCTGTTTTTCTTTAAACGTAGCGATAGCCCTTCTGCTTTGTAAAGACGTTCGGTGCTCTTGTGGTTGATATCACGCGCCCCTCTCGTAGCAGTAAGGTGTGCAAACGTGGAGAGCCGAACCTACGGCGTTTTTCAGCCAGCTCACGCAAGCGTGATCTGATCTCGTCGTCATTATTGGGTTTCGCCTGATACCGGCAACTGCTTCGGCACAGCCCGACAATTGTGCAGGCCCGTCTCTCGCTGAACAGGAACCCTTCTTTAAGGAGGATCACAATATTTCGCAGTTACAGCAATACGCATCCATTCATGCTTGTTGCGCTGTCGCTTGTAATGTTCTTATTTGAAGGGAAATGCATTGAAAAGTCCTTTTGTAAAATAAAATTTGTGTCATTTTATGCCAATTTTATCGAACAGTTTCTTAAATCTATTTTCCCAAGTATGATCTTTTGTGGCTCTTTTATATCCTGCAATTCCTATTTGTTCGGCCTGCTGTGGGTTTTTTAAATAATATTTTACCTTATCCAATAATTCTTCCTTTGTCTCATAACAAACAATTTCTTTATCTACTTCGTAATATTCCATTATTTCCTCTTGATAACCCGTAAAATAACATGCCCCACACATAGGTCCTTCAAAATCCCTCAATCTTATATGTCTCTTTATATATCCGCTATCTTCAGCGTTATCTTGTACCAGTACTTCAGAAAAATTAAGACTCAATATTGACTGACTATACATTTTTATCATTTCTTCGTCAGTCAACAGTCCATGTATGTTTTTGCCAATGGGTCTGGGTTTTAACAACTCTGCTACTGACCGCATGAAGCTTTTTTCTTTCTGCCCCCAGTATGGACCCCAAACATGTATATCGATATTATTATTAAACAAATAGCTTATATAGTCATATCTATTCAGATATTTTTGACCTACGAACATTACATCATATTTCTTCGGCACTTGATAAGGTCTATATACTCTAGGATTTGCCGCCATTTGTATATGGATAGGATTTGCTTGTATTTTCAAATACTTATTATAGGCATCTTTTTCAGGAAACATGCAATAATCATAATATGGAGAAATCTCTGAAACCATATCGAATTGGTGAATATTATTACAATAGAAGTTTATTGTAATAATTCCCATACGTCTAATTTCATTTATTACATCTGGAATTATGCAAGCGCTATAAAAATAACTAAAGAAAACATCTATTTTTTTATTGCTATTATTTTTTTTAATATCATCCAACAAAACTAAACTATATCTTTCTCTTTCAGAAAAATTGTAGTGGGTACTATACAAACATTTAACATGGTGATCTTGATAATTTTCGAACGGTTGAATCACATCATGATTTTGTTGCAAGGTATCCAACAGATTATGTTTCCATATATTTGAAGACGGCAATACTTTAGTGTTGGTGCTATTTGGTGACGCATAATATATTCTCATTTTTACCTTACCCTTATTTAACAGTCTTTAATTGTATTATAATATGTAAATTGGCAGAAGTCAGCAAATCAGGGTCAATAGGTATCTTTGCTATCAGTTTAAATTACTTAAAATAAAATGTCCCATTTCGGATGTGGATTAAACATTCCATAATTAGTTGAATTTCCAGCAACCTTAAAGTTATAAACTTTTTCATGCCACACCAGCGTATTAGATACTTCTATTTCCGATATAGTTATTGAACAAAAATAAACACCTGGTTTAAAATTTATACTATCAATAGTATAACGAATTATTTTACGACCTTCTAAATCATCAATTATAAGATTATCAAAAGTAGAATAATTTGAACATACTAAAATTAATTCTGAATTGAATATACTAATAGTAAACACGGGCTTAATTATTTTATGTTTAGCTATAAATTCGATATCAATTATCAGTTTGCTTCCTACATTATATATTTCAGTAGTTTTACAATACTCATTTAAAAATAATACATTCAATATTTCAACTTTATCGTTATAACTAAGTTTACTACCAGTAGCTTTTATATTGTTATTTTTATAATTATTTATTTCATATCCATCGCAAACTACATTTGTTACACCTATTTCTTGAATCATTCCTTTTTCAAGCCATACAGCCTTGTTACTCATATTTCTTATAGCCTGCATATTGTGACTCACAACGACAATAGAAATGCCTTGGTTTCTCAGTTCGCTCATTTTTACATTGCATTTGATGGCAAAGGCCAGATCTCCCACCGCCAACACTTCATCAACCAACAAAATATCTGGCTCCATGTGAGCCGCCACGGCAAAGCCTAGCCGCACCGCCATACCAGAACTATAGCTTTGCACCGGTGCATCGATAAATTCTTCTATACCGGAAAAAGCCACGATCTCATCAAACTTACGGTCAATTTCCGCCTTGGAAATCCCAAGCACAGCCGCATTCACGTACACATTCTCCCGCCCGGACAGAATGGGGTTGAAGCCAGCCCCCAACGCAATCAGTGCCTGCATGCGCCCGCGTATCTCTATCCGTCCTTTGTCGGGTTTGATGAGGCCGTTCAGCATACGCAGCAGCGTGGTCTTGCCTGCGCCGTTGTGGCCGATCAGGCCGATGGTCTCACCGCGCTTGACCTCGAAGGAAATATCCTTGTTGGCCCAGAATTCGCCATCCCGCAATTCGTTATGGCTATTGCTGCTGCCGAAGAACTCCGACCCCATATCCTTGACACCGTACCAGAGGCTTTTTTTAAGGCTGCGGCAAAACTTCTTACTTACATTTTCTACCTTTATTAGGGTGTCTGACATTTACGAACTCATCCTTTCAATAATGATAGGCAGTGCCAGACGATACAGCAGCCAAGCAAAGAACATACCGAAAAATGTCAAAGCACTTACCAGCAGGAACGCCTCAGGGGTCTTGAGGATGCCCAGGGTAAGCAGATCGCGCACACCAACAAGAAGAGGGCTAACTGGATTCAACTTGACAATCAGGTCAAACGGAAATGATGTTGGCGGCGGATAGACAACCGGCGTAATGAAGAACCAAAACTGGATAAATACCGTCAAGGCGGAACTTACGTCGGTGTAGAGCATGCCGATCGGGGTCAGCAGCAACCCAATGGTCATGCCGAGCAGGATAAGCATCAGGATGGCCGGGATTGCCAGCAGCATCCCCACACTGACCGCTACTTTGAAGTAGATCAGCACCGCAGCAAGCACGATCGATTTGATCGCCAGGCTGAAGAGCACATCGTAGAAGGCTGATACAATCAGCGCTTCGCGCGGGAAGTTGATCTTGGCCAGCATGGCCTTGGCGGACTGGACGGCCTTAAGCGGGGCATTAACGCTTTCGGTGAAGACCTGCCAGAGGATCGTGCCGATCAGGACAAAGAGCGGATAAGGGATGTCAGTCTTGCCCAGGTTGAGGACATTGCGCGACTGGAGGACGATGAAGACCAGGCCGGACAGCAGCGGTGGCAGAAAGGCCCACAGGATTCCGAGCACGCTTTGACGGTAGCGGGCGGAGGTGTCACGTACGAAGAGCCGCCAGGCCAGTTCCCGCGATTCCTTCAGGTCATGAAACATCGATGTGATCAGTTTGCCCGGCGAGCGCATCTGCGATTCGGGGGAATACACAGTTATAGGAAGTTCATTGTTGTCGGTGCTCATTTATTATTTACCCCTCAATTTTCAAAATCCTAAGCCGGCATAGCCGGTAACATACAGAATAAATCGGCTTAACGCAACGACGCGACGACGCAACGCATTAAAACAAAAATTAGTATCAGTTTCAAAAGTTTAAATGGGCGCGCTCAAATACCAAGTGCAACATTTATTAGGAGATAATGTTTCATGGGAAAAATTTATAGTCAGTTGAGTATTACAGAGAGAACCATGATCCAGACCCAACTGGGAATGGAAATCAGGCCAGCAGCGATTGCGTTAGTACTCAATCGTTCAGTTTATACAATCATTCGAGAACTTCTTCGTAATGGCTGGGTGCGACCAAAAACCTGTAGCGGTCCCTGCCTTCCGTTTGTAGCGGGTGGTTATCGTTCCGAGGTGGCTCAAAAACGAGCCTGTTCTTGTTTGAACACTCCGCGTACGGAGCGTCGATTAAGACCCGGAACCCCATTATGGGAGAATGTTATGGATTACCTCAAAGAGGGCTACTCGCCCGAACAAATTTCTGGTATCCTGGCGCTCGTGCATCCTGAAACGCCCACGTTACAAATATCCCACGAAATTGTCTACACTGCAATCTAGGCCATGCCGCGTGGCGACCTGCGTAAGGACGTAATCAGCTGGTTGCGTTTCGGCCATGCTAAGCGCCGTCCTCGCAGTCGGGGTAAAGATCGCCGTGGGAAAATACCGGATATGATCAGTATTCATGACCGGCCACCTGAAGTTGAGGAACGGCTGATACCGGGTCACTGGGAGGGAGACCTCATCAAGGGTGCCCATATCGATCCTCCTTCGGGACGCTTGTGGAACGCACGACCTTGTACACGGTTCTATGCAAACTGGAGAATGCCAGTGCTGAAGCCACGCTAAGCGGATTCAGCTATGTTCTCAATCGGATAGAGGCGCAAAAACGACTTTCTATGACTTACGATCAGGGTCGGGAAATGGCCGCGCACCAGAGGCTAACCGAAGCAACCGGGGTGAAGGTCTACTTTGCCGCTCCCACAGTCCCTGGCAGCGAGGACGGAACTAAAACACCAACGGTTTGGCACGACAGTATCTGCCCAAAGGGAGTGATTTAAGTCAATCACGCAAGCGGACTTGGATGCCATCGCATGGAAACTAAACACTCGACCACGCAAGTCTATGGGTTACAAATGTCCTGCAGAGCTTTTCACTCCAAACGTTTTTGACTTCAAACAGCATCATGCTGCACTATTTGCACTTAGAACTTGAAACCGCCACTCATAAAATTGAATTGAACTGTTTTTTTGTTTCGCGGGCAAAATATCACGACAACAGATCTCAAAATTATTTATGCCTTGATGCTGATACGGCATTTGCCCGGATGCTACCTGTTTCCATAAATCGATTTAAGAATGATCTCGACCTTTGTACCTGATGGCGGCATCTTGTTCCAATCGAAGCGGTAATAGTTTTTGGTTTCCTTCAGCGGCATGGCGTTATCGGCAATTATTCCGCCATTGCAGCCTGATGGACAAACGATGCAGCCGGAGGCAAAATTGATGGCCTCGGCCGTACCGTGATAAACGAAATGCGGTGTATAGGGCTTGATGACATCCTTTCCATCAACCGATATTTTTTCCTCGATCAAATCCTCTATTGCAATATCCACCATTTTCCCGTTCTTTTTCCAGCGAACCGAAACCAGCAACGGATCACCGTCAAGATAATCGTCCTTCTGTGTAGTGGATTTCAGACCGGAGCGCTGCTTGACTTCGGTCATCGGAATCTGCCGACGGGAACTAATGCCCAGGGACTTGATCGCCTTGTCGATATCGGTCCGGCTTACCTGTGTGGTGAAAATGAAGAACGGCTCCATCTTGCCCCCCTTGGCCCCGAAGAAAGCCTGGAAACGACGCCCCCAGTCACAGACTGACGGTTGGGAACAGTCCTTCATAACTGTTGATGATACGCGAACCTCACGGGCCTGTGTATCTACCGTCATGATGTCATTGCCACCCTTGACGGTTTTCAGATGGGATGATTTTTGTTTGGCGGCTCCGGCCGGCAGAGCCAATGCCAGACAAAGTGTTGCGAGAAGAGTAATGCGAGTGCTGAGACGTTTCATGAACAGACCTCCTGTGGTTTGGTTATAATGCGGCAAGCGATATAAAAAATCGAATGGTTAGCCCTGCGCCCACAAGCAACAGGACACGATACAAAGGAATGCGAAATACTCCGGCAAACAGACCGGACAACAACAGCGGCAAAGCTGGTACGGCAGCCGACAAGGCCACACACCAACCGCTCCAAGCGGGAGCCGTGCTCAAAGGATCGACACCGTTGCGGCGGCGGTACAAAGGCAGCAGATCTCCCAACATAAACCGGCCGATACATGCAGCCAGACTGACAGCAAGAATTCCGGATGCAAAGACATACAAAGCTCCCAGCGGCAGCCCGAAGGCAGCGAGAAAAGCGTTGGTGGTTGGCAACGATGAAAACGGGAATGCAAATATTTGCATGGTCTGACTGATCGTCGCAACTCCGGCACCACGGATGGCCGACATTGGCCGCAGATACTCGACAAAAGCGGCAAGGTTGCCATCCTTCAAGCGGTTGGCAACAGTCAGAAGATTGAATTCAATCGTATATAGGTAGGCATTGATCGCCCAGAAAAACTTCTGGATCAGAGCATAACCGGCTACAAACAGAACGGTAAAGATGACAGCAACAATCGCTTTTATCTTCAGGCTTCGGGCAAGTGTCCAGGGAACAGAAGGCCGTTTGGGACATTCTTTCCGGCGCTGAAGCCAGCACATGGCTCGCGGGAGCATCGAAACTAATATTATCAGCAGTATCCCGATGAAAAACTCGCTGGAAACTTGCCCCTTGAGCAGCCCCAGCAGCGAGCTAGAAAACGTTATAAAGGCGATCGTGCCGGGAAATATGAATACGAAAGTAGCCAGTGCGTACTGCATAAATGATATTTTTGTCAGTCCGAAAGCAAAATTGAGCAGATTGAAGGGAAATAGTGGAATCAAGCGGGTAAAGGCGACCGCTTTCCAGCCGTTCTGCTCGGTCTCTTTGTCGAGTTTGCTCCAGCGGGAACCAACCAGTCGCTGTTCCACCCAGTCACGGGCGGTATAGCGGGCAATCAAAAAAGCGACGCAGGCCCCCAGTGTCGCACCGATGATGGTATAAACCACACCCCAAAACGGTCCGAATACGGTGGCGCCCGCCAGACTGATCGGCAAACCGGGCAGCATCAGAGCCGGTGCCACGGTATAAAACCCGATATACACCAGCGGGGCAACGACACCAAAACCCGCAAAGAGCGACCGCAGCTTGTCCGGGTCAAGGTGTTGACTGATGCCGCTCGTTCGAGAGATGATGATGACTGCAACGATGGCAGCCAACACCAGCAACGGACGTAGCGTTGACGCTCTTCCGGCAGCAGCGACGGTTCGCTCACGGGTTATTGAGGCGGGTACAGTTTTTTTAAAGCGTGATTTGAGCCGCAAACGGTTCAGATAGGTGACCATCCCCTTGGAAGCTTTGGGAGTATTGAAAGCAAGGTCGAGAATATGGGATACTTCGGAATGTTTTCCAAGATGATTGGCGCAGCCGGCACAATAGGTAACAATCGGGCGCTGCAAGGCTTCCGCAGTCCGCAACGCACTCCAACCGCTTGCCAGATCGGAGGACAGTGCTCCGACCGAACCGCCTTCGCCACAGCAAAGCGCAGTTGTTCGGGTATGCGGCATCTCTTCCACAGTTATGTTCAAACTGGAAAGCAGTGTCCGCACAGCTTGCTGCTGAGTTGATGAATTGCGGGTAACACAGGGATCGTGAATAGTCACCGGTATTGATAAACTCAGCTGTGATAAGTAAGGTGGTGACAAAGCCAGCATTTCATAAACCGTCACTGTTTCAAACTGCGGCGCATACACCGAAAAAACATTGTAGCAGTTTGGGCAGGCCACCAGAATCCGGCGCACACCCTGAGTTTCCAACCAGCCGGCCATTTCGGTGAACAGCTCCAGAAAATGATCCTGCCGACCCAAATCGTGGGATGGCTTTGTACAGCAGTCCAGTACCAGACCAAGATTAGGTATTGAACTTACAAGCTGTTTGTAAAGTTCATGGGTGGCAGCCGGCCGGGTACCGGGCAGCGCGCATCCAGGGAAAAAAACTGTATCGCAGTTCTTCGGTAAACCGTACCAGGTAAACCGCTTTGATACGCCGGTCCGCTCGTAGCTCAGCAGCCCCTTGTGCTCGGCAAAACTGCCGCAGCCGCGATCTACCGCCTCACGACGCATCTCCAGGAAGAGCGCTGCCGGATCTAGACCTTCGTGGCAAACCGCACTGCAAAGCGAGCAGAGACTGCACTCGAACCCCACCGCACTTTTCTTGGAATCCCCGGAATCATAGGCCTTGGCAATATCTCCGGGAGTACCATACAGCTTGAGAAATCCGCACTCCTTGACACAAACGCCGCAACCGGTGCAACGTTCCGCTTCATCTTTCAATAGCGCTGTCAGCGCCGGGCGCAGTTGCCCGGCAGCAGCAGTATTCTCTCTGCTCATTTAAACGAATCCTTTTTACCTGGCTTGCAGCAGTCACATACTGCGTTCTTGACGGCAACCTTCATGCCCCCCTCCAAAATAAACAAACGGGAGCGAAGCACCCCACCTTTGGCAAGTTCCTCCGCCGCCCGCAAAGCATCTGGTCCTCCATCAGCGCTGACCACTATCACCCGCCCCTTTTGGGTACGCAATCGCGCAGTAATATTCTTCAGGCGCGTCGAATCGCTGCCGGCTGCCAGTGAATGGTCGTAATTGTGGGCCCTAAAATCAGATGCATTCTGTACATCAACAATTGCAAGCGGACGCTTGACCTTGATCCAATCAAGCAGCTCGTTGTGGCAGACTCCAGGAACACCAGAGGCGCCGACCAGAGCCGGGAAAAGCAACATTATCAGACAGCAAAAGCTCTTCACATACCCTCCTCATAACTGAGTGGGTATCCTAGCTGTTTGGCCGCTCAAGGTCAAATTGGTTAATTCGATTGATTTATCAGTTTTGGCAGGTTGTTACGATTGGTGGGTGTCCGCAGTTCACAACAGAACCATCATATCCGCATAGCAGCGGCTGCACTTCAATACCAGGCGCATGCAGTGCGGCCGCCTGTATGGCGTGATTAGCGACGGTCTTCATCAGCGAGGCATCAAAGGAACTGGCTACGGCAATTTCGCGGGCGGTGTTGGCCTGAGTGATCAGGGCAATTATTTCGGGATCGACGTAAGCTTCCTCGGCCCAGATCCGTAGCGTAGACAGATCCAGCTCTGAAGCGGCAGCGTGGGTGTTGGGGTGTCCACAGGCGATCTTCAGCATTTTGGCAAACTGACAGGCGAGAACCGGGTGCCTGAATCCGCGCTGGAGGCTGGCGTTCAGGGTATAGGCCATATGGTCGCCCATCATTACATAAGCTTCCTCCGGAAGCGGTTCATGGTTTTGGGTTCGGGGTTCGACATTGAACATTGAACTTTGAATAGTTTCTGAGCCGCCAGTTCACTGGTACGCCCGGTAGAAAGCACAACATTTTCGCAGCCGCAGGCCTTGGCAACATCAAGGGCGGCATCGATGGTATCGGTCCAGGCCTTGGCCGAAATCTGGCGTACGATGCCGGTGGTGCCAAGAATCGAGAGTCCGCCAATTATCCCGAGACGGTTGTTGAGAGTTTTCAGGGCGCGCAGTTCACCATCGGGAATACTGATAACGACATGAAGGCTTGAACCGGTTATAATTACGGGGATACAATCCTTAATTCACAAGGCGGCCAAACGGCCGCCTTTCTCGTCTTTGAACTTTTACTCAGCTTATCAAGAACAGTATGAATGCTGAACGCCATTCTCCCGCTAGCGGCGTTCCCCCTCTTCCTGGTCAGCGCCGCCTTCCTTGCGCTCGCCATCCCTGTATTCCTTGTGCTCGCCATCCCTGTATTCCTTGTGCTCACCATCCCTGTATTCCTTGTGCTCACCAGCGCCGTCTTTCCTCTGTTTGTCACCGCGGCCTTCCCAATTCACGCTGCCTCCCTCCCAGTTCACGCTGCCGCCACCGTTGCGGTCACCGCGGTAGACGTCACCTCGATACCCGTCATCCCGCCATAAACATCCCGACAGCATCCCTGTGGCCACTATAAGTAGAACACAGTATATACCTGGTCGTGTTCTCATGCGCACACCCCTTTGTTATGATATGTACGTAAATTTTTGAACATTATACAGCATTTACCGTATTGTACAAGGTTGCCGCGCGAGTGTCGAGTTGACTCAAATTAAATGTAACCGTAGCTGATAGCGAAAAAGAAAGGCTCTACGTCGTTTCAAGTGGGTTACGTACAGATTCTGTTAAATTCCAGCTTACCTGCAATCAGGTAGGCCATTGAGATAATGTTCTTTGGGTTACGGTAGACACGTGCTCTTGTTTTGGTGCGGCGAATTAGGTATACTAACAGCTGATTTACGCAGCTTATAACATAACCCCCCACTTCCAACTCCCTCTGACACCTTTGGTCGGCATCCCAGAGATAACAAGATATTTCAATACCTGACCCCAATATTCCCTTGACCGGTATGTGAAGATTTTTTTACGAGTCCACGGACTCCAACCGCGATGGCGAATGCGACAACGATCAAAACTGCCGCGACTGCGAACGTGATCCGCATACCGCTGGCAACGGCCTCGGGATGCGCCGTTGTGATGTTGCTCGTCGCCGATGCGAACGCGAACACAGCGCCCATTGCGGATGCTCCGGTGAGGCGCCCGATATTGCGCGACAGGTTGAGCATGCCGGAAATAACGCCTCGCTGGTCCGGGCGGATATCTGTCATGATGGCGGTGTTGTTGGCCGTCTGGAACAGTGAATATCCGCCGGTGATGACGACGAGAGGGGCGATGAAGCCGGGGATTCCGTGCGTCGCCGACATCATGGAAAGTATGAAGGAACCGGTAGCCATGACGATGAGCCCGATGATAGTCATGCTGTGTGCGCCGTACCGGTCCGCACAGCGACCGGCCAGCACGGCAGTCAGGGCGGCGACCAGCGGACCGGCCGACAGGACGAGACCGACCATCGCCGCATCGAGCCCGAGCGCCAGAGAGAGATAGAACGGCCCGACCACCAGCGTCGTTGTCATCACCGTCGCGACGAGCGCGCTCATGGCGAGGCTGGCACTCAGCACAGGATTGCGGAATATCGCCAGGCGGATCAGGGGAGATGTCGCTCTCGCCTCGGCAAACACGAAGAGGCCGACTCCGCAGGCCGAAGCCGCCAGCAAGGACATATTGAGCGGACCGAAACTGCCACGCCCGATCGTCACGGCGAGTGCATAGGCAGCAAGCGTAAGAGCGAGCAGCAGCGTACCCACGATGTCGAAACCGTTCCGTTCCGTCTTTGGCTCCTGATGATCAATGGGCAGGTAGTACTGCGCGAGAAGAAAGGTCAGGATACCCAGCGGCACGTTGATGAGGAAGATAGCCCGCCAGCCGAATCCTGCGATCAGGAAGCCGCCCAGCGACGGGCCGAGAGCGGTGCCGGTGGCGGACATCGTTCCAAGCAGCCCCATGGCGCTGCCGATCTTTGCTTTCGGAACTGTCTCTCCGACGATCGCCATTGTGAGGGCCATCATGATGGCACCTCCCAGGCCCTGCACCGCCCGAGCGGCAATCAGCAGCCAGAGCGTGGGCGCAACGCAACTCAGGGCCGAGGCCGTCGTGAACAGGAAGATCCCGGCCAGCAGAAGCCGTCGTCGGCCGATGATGTCACCGAGGCGTCCGACGCTGACGATCATGGTGGTGATGGCGAGCAGGTAGGCGATAACAACCCACTGAACAGACTGGAAGGAGGCGCTGAACGACTTCGTCAGCGTCGGCAGAGCCACATTGGCGATGCTGGTGTCCAGCGAGGAGAGCAGCATGGAAAGCGAAAGACTGGCGAGCGCCCAGCGGACCGCAGGTGCTGCTTCCAGGTTTTCAGCTTCTGCCTGATACTGTTCTGCAATGATTGCTTTCATCATGAACTCCGTTTCTGGCGACTCCCGGAGCGGGTGCTGCCATAAATAGAGTATAGTCCTGTGCATTACATAGCGGAAGGCGCACTATATGCACTTTATTAATGCGTTTGAAGCTATGTGAAAAATCAAACTGTGCTATAATCACCCCATGTCGACACCCGATCTCAACTTGCTTATCACTCTTGATGTGCTGCTCGCCGAAGGCAGTGTTGCCCGCGCGGCCCAGCGTTTGCGCCTTAGCCCGTCAGCGATGAGCCGGGCGCTGGCGCGATTGCGCGAGACGACGGGCGATCCGCTGCTGGTCAGGGCTGGCCGCGGCCTTGTTCCCACACCCCGGGCGCTCGAACTTCGCGAGCGGGTCAGTCAGCTCGTTCAGGACGCAGTGACGGTCCTGCGCCCTGCCGAGAAGCTCGATCTCAAACGGCTCGTCAGAACGTTTACGCTGCGGACCAGGGAAGGCTTTGTGGAAAATTTCGGGCCGGCCCTGATTGCCCGCATCGGCGAGGAAGCCCCCGGCGTGCGCTTGCACTTCGTGCAGAAGCCGGACAAGGATAGTACATCACTTCGCGACGGGACCGTCGATCTCGAAACTGGCGTTGTGGGGGAGACGACCAGTCCGGAGGTGCGTGCGCAGGCATTGTTCCGTGACCGTTTCATTGGCGTCGTGCGCATGGATCACCCGCTGAGCCAGAGCGAGATCACTCCCTCACGTTATGCGAACTGCAGGCACATCAGTGTCTCGCGGCGGGGGCTCGGCCAGGGACCGATTGATGATGCCTTGAAAACGTTCGGGCTGGAACGGGAGATTGTCACGATCGTCGCCGGCTTTTCGGCAGCGATGGCTCTCGCCCGGGCCTCCGACCTGATCGCCACTGTTCCCGAACGGCATACCGTGAACCTGCGTGCCGGAATGCACAGTTTTTCCCTGCCGCTCTCCTTGCCGGAGATTACGGTCTCATTGCTCTGGCATCCGCGGCTGGATGCCGACCCTGCGCATCGCTGGCTGCGCGGGTGCGTTCGGGAAGTTTGCGCGGAGCAACTCATCGATTGATGATTAATTACCTGGACAGTACATCTAATTCAAAAGGCGGCCAATCGGCCGCCTCTACTGCATCTGTAGAATTTCTGAAAATACCTCTTAACTGTATATCACTTCACAATATAAAAAGAAGCCAAGGGACTCATACCCCTTGGCCTTTATCTGTCTGCGATAGTTGATCTATTACAGTTTTACATCCAGCTCATTCTGAGTAAGCTGTTCACGAACCTGCTTCTTCCTGATCAGAACCAGTTCGGAATTGCGTGTTCTCATGACGGCTGGCGGCTTGCGGTGCGAGTTGTAGTTTTCCGGCGACATGCTCTCGGAATACGCTCCCGTGCCACCGATGACTACATAGTCACCGATTTCCGGTTCAGCAATCAGCACCGGTACAATGTTGCCGTCGTTGTCCAGGCGAACCGAATCGCCGCTTTCGCAGCAGCGTCCTACAATTCCGAACGATTTCAGCCCGGTAGTTGGCTTGCTGTCATACTCGCTGTAAAGCAGCGTGCCGTCCTGGCGCACGATGGCGATGGGGTGTTCGGAGCCGTACAGCAGAGGGCGGGTCAACAGTTCCATGCCGCCGTCAACGATCAGGAAGTTCAGCTCGTTGGTCAGCTTCTTGTCAATAATCCGAGTGATGATATGGCCCGAGTTGGCGACCACAAAGGTTCCCGGTTCGATCTCCATCTGCAGTTCGCGTCCGGTCGCCCCCTTGAATTCATCGACCCGCTGCTTTGCATAGGCGCCCAGTGAGGCGATATCGGCCTGCTTTTCGCCCGGCATCCTGGCGACCTTGAGCCCTCCGCCGAAGCTGACGGTGGTGGCATCCGGGAAATAGGTGCGCACAAAACCCAGTTCGCGGTCGATGTTCTGCCGCCATTTTTCCGGGTCGCCACCTGATCCGATATGGACATGAACCTGGGTAAAGCGCAGTCCCAGTTGGTCAGCCTTGGCTTTTACCGTAGGGACATTGTTCAGGTGGACGCCGAAGCACGAATATTCGCTGCCGGTATCGCGTGTGGCGCTTTCCCCGCCTCCGGTGGCTCCCGGATGAACCCTCATGGAGAGGTCGATGTTGTTGCTTTTGGCAAAATCGGCAATCAGTTGAAACTGTGTCACGGAGCAGACGTTGTACTTGAGGCCGGCTATTATCATCTCCTCCAGTTCTTCGCGTTCCTCACCGGTAGGAACCTCCTGGGTGGTCAGCATCATCCGGGCATAGGGAATGCCGGCGGCAAAGGCACGGGCCGCTTCATTAATCGACGAGCAATCCAGGTCCAACCCTTTGTTGGTGACTATCCGTAACACGGTGCGATCCGAGTTAGCCTTCATGGCGTAGCGGACATGCAGGCCGTAGGCATTGGGCATGTTCAGCAGCTGTTCACAGCTGTTCTCGATGTATGCCTGATCATGCAGGTAGACCGGTGTTCCCCACTGCTCAGCTATTTTCGGGATGAGCGCCGCTTCCAGCTTTGTCGGACCAAAGTGTTTCATTGTCATTGTTTCAACTCCATTAAAAGTGATGTGACTTCGCATTCTCCATTCACTTCAGGGCATCTTGAATAGATTGGCTTATATATGTAGCATTTTCACCATTTTGGCGCAACATCTCTTTGGAAATGGGAAGGGAATTCCGGGTGTAGTATACTTGATATAAAAGGCGGCCAATCAGCCGCCTTTGTTGTTTTACGCTCATATTAAGCTGAATGATGTGCACTTCCGGGATCACTTCTCCTGTTCTGTTGCCGCCTGGTTGCAGCGCTCCACAGCCTCCCGGAGCCAGTCAATTTCATCAGGAAGAAACTGTTTCGAGTGTTCGGTGCCGACGTTCATTGCCAGGTGGAGCGGCGGCATGGTTGTGGCGGCGAGTACGTGTCCCGGAACCCCCACCCACTTGACGCTTTCTCCTGCCCAGTCCTTCAAACGCTCTTCGGTGTCGAAAAGCATCAGGTAATCGTTTCCATCTGATTCAATGATCAAGGGGAGAACTTCCCCTTCAGTAATTGCCGAATCGCCGTCGAGTTCCTGCGGATCAAGAGTTGGTACGCAAAAGGTCGTGTTGAGAAAGATGTCGTAAAACTTCGACTGACCGGTGGCATTGGACATATCCTGGCGCATGGTCTGCAGCGCCTGATCTAGTCCGGTTCCATCCTGAGATTGTTCTGCTGTAGTTTCCGTCCGACTGGTCACCTCGATCAGGTGGTAGCCGAACTGAGTCTTGACCGGGCCGAGCAGCTTGTTTAATTCGCCGGAGAAGACGGCTTCATCGAACTCCGCTACCATCTGGCCGGGGTGGAACGAACCGAGATCGCCACCTTGTGTGCTGGAAGGGCAGGATGAATTGTGTTTGGCAACTTCGGCGAAATCGGCGCCGGCTTCAATTTCGGCTTTGATCTGCAGGCAGACGGTTTCTGTCTCCACGAGAATGTGACGGGCGCTAGCGGGCATATGGGCTCCTTGGCAGGGTAAAAAACTCGAGGCATATTAGCTGAATAGTCAGGATGCTGCAATCAGCAAAGTGACAAAATCCCTCTTAGCTCTTAGGATAGTTGCTTTTAAGAAATATAGCCTGTCCCATAACGTTTTTCCGAAAGCAAGTTCAAACTTCTACTCCGTTTAATTGCTGCAGTCAGGCGCTCCTGCAAAAACTCAACGCACACACGCACCGTTGCCGATTCGGACAATCGCAAGGGATAGACCGCCGAAATATCTGCCTCCTGCTCGTATTCCGGCAGTACTCTGACCAACTGACCATCACGCAGGCTGGAATCAACGCGAGGCAACTGGGTCGGGCTTCTAGGATGACTAAGTTGAGCAAGACGGTCAATCAGCCACTTTTGCTTATTGAAAAGACAAAAACTGCTATTCCTGTGCCTTGCATGGTTGGCAACATGACAATTCATTGCTATTGCGCTATTGTAATATTTATGCTTGTTTCATGGAGGAAGGAGGCTGTCGTGAAAAATCTGGGTATAGTAGTAATGCAGGTCATGTTGTTGGTTGTCCTTAACGGGTGCGCCTTTGTTAACGTGCCGCTCATGCAGACCCCCAAGCCCCTGGAGGAACAGGTGCTCGAAGGGACCGGAACCGGGAAGATTTTGCTGATCGATATCAGCGGCACCATCTCCGAACAGGAAAAGTCCGGCGGTCTGCTGGGGCGAGGTGCGCCATCCACAGTTTCGATAGTCCGAGAATCGCTCCAGAAGGCGGAGAAAGACGACCGGATTGTTGGACTTATTCTGCGCATCAACTCCCCTGGAGGCACAGTCACCGCCAGCGACATCATTCATCATGATCTGGTTGAGTTCAGGAAACGCAAACACGTGCCGGTAGTGGCCTGCATCATGAGTACCGGCGCCTCAGGCGGCTACTACGTGGCAACGGCGGCGGATGAAATATTCGCCCATCCGACGGCGATTACAGGCAGTATCGGTGTGATTATGATGAAATTCAACGTGGAAAGGTTGATGGACAAGATCGGCGTTGAGGAACAGACCGTCAAATCTGGCGACAAGAAGGACATCATGTCGCCCTTCCGCAAGGCAACCCCGGAAGAAGTCAAGCTGGGGCAGGAGATCATCGATCAGCTGTATTCCCGATTCCTGGACGTCATCATTGCTCGGCCGGGCAACAGGCTGACCCGGGATGAACTGCACAAACTGGCAGATGGCCGCGTATATACTGCTGGTCAGGCACTGGAAAGGAAACTGATCGACAGGGTCGGTTACCTGGACGACGTCATCGCCTCAATCAGAACGTCAGCGGGAGATGACAGCGCCCGCGTGGTTAGCTACAACCGTCCCGGCACCTACAAGGGGAGTATCTATGCCGATGCCGGCGACAAAGGCAGTGCGCTGGAAATGTTGAGCGGGGTGGACGCGTTTGCTGCCGGGAGCTTCATGTACCTGTGGCGACCGTAACTGCGAATATCATGGCATTCATGCGAAATCCGTGGATACAATAATTGATTCAAAAGGCGGCCAATCGGCCGCCATTCCTGTTTCTGTGATTGATCTTTTACGGCAAACTGCACCACAATGGTCCTCGGGAGTGAGTGAGAAATGGCCATCATGTCAACCTTAGTAGCCGTGAACGGCACCATCGACTCGACCTTCAACCGCCTGGACGTCCTCTGCTTCCGGCCCCCGACCGGCTGCACCGGCGCCTGACCTATCCCGATGCCTGGACTCTGGCCGAACATCTGGAGCATGTTTCTATGGTCAACCATTTCCTGCTGTTGACAATCGGCAAAGGGGTGGACACTGCCCTGCACCGGGCTTGCAACCAGCTGATTCCGACCCGGGAGAGCGACCTGAAGCGCCTTGCACCCATCGGCGATCCCTCCGCCTTCCCCTGGGAACCTCCCGGGCACATGATTCCCACCGGCACGGCTTGTGGCACCTGGAGTTCCTGCGCGAACGGGAAGCCGACGACACGCGGTAAGTGCTTCCGGACAAAAAAATTGCATGTCTCCTCCGGTCTGAAAAATGTATGATATGCCCCTACGATGAAGCTGGCGAGATAGCCGTCGCTCAGAAATCTATTAATGATCAGCAATGCACTGACTAGGTAAAGGAAGCAATGTGGATAGTTTAAGATGTACTCCCTCCCGTTGGTTACTATGACTACACTCCCCTGGCAAACAGGGACGGTCCCGCTGATGCTGGCTCCGATGCAGGGGCTGACCAACCGGGCTCTGCGCGCCTATTTCATCAAGCAGGTCCGGCCTGACGTTATCTTCACCGAGTTCATTCGGGTCAATCCGAAGGGATCGGCAGAGAGCTTCTCGGCTTCGGACCTGCGGGAGATCGCCGCCGCAGAAGACGGGGTACCACTGGTGGTGCAGCTGGTGGGACATGGCCGCGAAGCGCTGGTTTCGGCGGCCCGGAACGCCAGGGAGGCTGGAGCGGCGCATATTAATCTCAACATGGGTTGTCCATATGGCCGGATGAGCAGTGGTCTGACCGGTGGCGGCATGCTCCAACGCCCCGTCGATCTTACGGAAATTATTCCCGCGCTGCGGGATGCCGTCAGCGGCTCATTTTCCGTGAAACTGCGGTCCGGCTACGACGATTCTGATCAGATTCTGTCGCTGCTGCCTCTGTTCGAGTCGAGCGGGGTCGATTTTCTGGTGCTTCACCCCCGTACCGTGATCCAAAGGTATACCGGTATCGCCGACCATGTGGTGACCGCCAGGGTGGTGCGGGAAACCGGACTGCCGGTAATTGCCAACGGTGATATCTGGAACGAAGCGGATGGCAGGCGGGTCCTGCGGGGCACCGGGGCTTCCGGACTGATGCTGGGGCGGGGGGCAATTACCGATCCGTTACTGTTTCAGCGCTTGCGGGGGCGGTCAAATCCCGAGCCGGGCAGTGATGAACGGAGAACTGAGCTTGTTTGCTATCTGCGGGAGATGTTGAACCGCTATAATGAGCTTTTTTGCGGCGATCTACAGGTACTGAGCAAGCTCAAGTCTATCATTTGTCACTCCGATGAGCGCCCGGAGCTGGTAAAAACCATCAAGAATTTGCGGCGGGCAAAAACACTGCGTGCCTTTCAAGCCGCGCTGAACGGGCTTGAATGAGCATGGGAAATTTCTTCGTGGTTGATGGCGGCATGACCCGTAAAATGATCTACACAGAGCAGTGCTGGGAATAGTGTGAAATTTTATCTTTGAATTGCTCTTAAGCTGGGATACTCTGCGTGGCTAGACTGTCTCCTATAGACACGTGAGGGGGAGTATGGGTGTTGCCCCCTCTCATGATTTCAACGTAATTGCTTCCGGAGTGAGTCTGTTTATCTGTCCGGAACTATAAGGTGAAATAATCATGCCTAAAAGTCGTGAAGCAGCCAGCGCCAATCTTGAAAACCTCTACCGTATTTTTACCGTGCCGGAAGCGCCGGATTCGACGCTTGGAGCCATAGATCACGCGATTTCCGACGATGTAGCCGGCTTCCTGCAGACGCATATCGTCGCCATAGAGCGCAGTCTTGAAGAGATTGAAGCGAATTTCTCATCCGCCACCATCCCGGAAGAACCTACCTACGTCTCGGAATACACCGAATTCGTCAAGGATAACCTGGTCGCCCATTCAGTCCATACCGCCGCCCCCGGTTTTGTCGGACACATGACCTCGGCGCTCCCCTACTTCATGCTCCCCCTGGCGCGCCTGATGACCGCCCTCAATCAGAATCTGGTCAAAGTGGAAACCTCCAAGGCCTTTACACCGATGGAGCGGCAGGTTCTCGCAATGCTTCATCATCAGGTCTATCGCTTTGATGACGACTTCTACCCGCCCTGGATTCACAACAGTCAGCGTGCCCTGGGAGCCTTCTGCTCCGGTGGCACCATCGCCAATGTCACGGCACTGTGGGTGGCGCGCAACCGCCTCTTCGCTCCGGACGGAGCTTTTCAAGGAATTGCCCAGGAAGGGTTGGGCAGAGCCCTGAAACATCGTGGCTGTGACGGAATTGCAGTCCTCGTATCCGAGCGCGGCCACTACTCCTTCGGCAAAGCCGCCGACCTGCTCGGCATTGGCCGAAACAACCTGATCAAGGTGAAGACCGATGCGAACAGCCGTATCGACCTGAAGGCACTGCGGGAAGAATGCCGGTGCCTTCAGGACCGGAATGTTCTGCCGCTGGCTCTGGTCGGCATTGCCGGGACGACCGAAACCGGTAACGTCGACCCGCTGGAAGCGTTGTCCGATTTTGCTCAGGAACTGGGCTGCCATTTTCATGTCGATGCAGCTTGGGGCGGACCGACACTCTTTTCAGATCGCTACCGATCCCTGCTCAGCGGCATCGAGCAGGCCGACTCGGTTACCATCGATGCGCATAAACAGCTCTATGTTCCGATGGGGGCCGGGATGGTAGTATTCAAGGATCCCGCGGCCCTGTCGGCGATCGAACATCACGCCAACTATATTCTCCGCCATGGCTCTAAAGATCTGGGCAGCCATACCCTTGAAGGGTCAAGGCCGGGAATGGCGATGCTGGTTCACGCCGGTTTTTCGATCATCGGCCGCAAAGGGTACGAACTGCTGATCGATATGGGAATCGAGCGGGCGAGAACCTTTGCCGAAATGATCCGCCATCATCCGGATTTCGAACTGACCAGCGAGCCGGAACTGAATATCCTTACCTACCGCTACTGTCCACTCAAAGTACAGCAGGCCCTGTCTGATGCGCCGTCTGAGCAGCGCACCAGCATAAATGATCTTCTCGACCAGATTTGCCAGCTGCTGCAGAAACACCAGCGCGAAGCAGGCAAGACCTTTGTCTCCCGGACACGCCTGCGGGTGGCCCGCTATGATGGGGAAGTCACCGTCCTGCGTGTCGTTTTAGCCAACCCGCTTACGACCGATGAAATTTTGGCGGCGGTTCTGGCTGAACAGTGCAAGATCGTGCAGCAGACGGAGATTCAGCTTTTGCTGGAGCAGGTTCGGTTACTTCAACGGTAAAATATCGAGCAGTGTTCCTCTATTCCCACGTTTATCGCTTCCAGTAGAAAAAATGGAGTCAGGCTGCTTTGGAAACAAGCAGCTTGGTTCCTTTCATATTCAAGTCTTAAAGATAACTACCCAATAGAATTTACCGAATATAAAACCGCCGGTGTGGTGGTGAATTAAGGGTTGGAAATATCCTTGACAAAACTTTTTTCATGCTGTAATTTATTTATAAAATGAAATATTATTTCACTGTATGAAATATATTTTCTTATCGACGAATTGAGAATTTACCGGTAATTGTTTTTATGGGATACGAACAGCTCTCTCGATTCAGTCAAGGGGTAAAAAATGAGGTACTCAGAGACCGGTTTTAATCTGGAAATCAATCTGACTCTCGGGAGCTTTGACAAGATGGCATCTGACCTGGAAACAGCCAGGCTTTATCTGGGGGGGCAGGGTGCTGCCGCCAAGACACTGTGGGATCGGATTCCTCCTGAAGTTGAACCATTTTCACCCGGTAATCTTCTGATATTCAGTGCCGGACTTTTAGATGCCACCCCTGTTCCCGGTGCCAATCGTACCAGTATCAGCAGTATCAGCCCCCAGTCGAATCTTTACGTGAATTCGGGACTGGGAGGTTTTTTTGGCCCGGAAATGAAACAGGCCGGTTACGACCAGATCATCATTCGAGGAAAATCAGCAAGTCTTGTTTATATTTGGATTCACAATGACAAAGTCGAAATGCGAGATGCGACCCATCTTCAGGGGAAAAGTGCTCTTGAAACTGCTGCACTTATTCAGAAGGAGTTGAATGACCCGAAAATCCAGGTTGCCGCTATTGGCCTGGCCGGAGAAAACCGAGTCTATCAGGCCAGCATCGAACACGCCAACAGCAGCGCTTCCCGAGGGGTAGGCGTGATTATGGGGGATAAAAGGATCAAGGCGATTGCTGTTCGTGGAACAAAGGACATTGGCGTTGCCAAGCCTGCGGAGCTCTTTGAAATATGCAACCGCCAGTATCAGGAAATTTTTGATAGCCCGCATTGCGGGGATGTATTTTTGCATGAAGCTGACGATGCCTGGCACGTCAAAAATCTTGCCTGGGGCAAAGCAAGTCAGCGTGTAAATGGTTTTTGGACCAAGGAACTTGAAGAAGAGTGGGCCGTTTCTGTTGAACGGGAGGAAATTCACTATCAGTGGGAAAACTACAGCCAGGAAATGGAAGAGGTACATGAGACGGTTGTTGATAAAAGCAAGCGGCTTCGAGGTACCGGTTGCTATAACTGCACAAAGGATTGCCATCAGGCGTTTTACCTGCCGGGAAAACGTAAATATTTTCTGAAAAATTACAGCAAGCTGGCTTGTGCAATGGCGGCCTATGAAAATCTTGAATTTGATTATGATATTCTTGCCGCACTACAGGATTACGGACTTGATGAGTTTGCCATGCCGCAAGTTGTTGCATTCGCACTTGAACTTTACGGAGCAGGCATTTTATCCGAAGAGGATCTGCCTGAATTTCCAGCCGATTTCAAGAGCAGATTTTCCTACCTGCTTGATAAAATTGCCAGGCGGGAAGGGGTGGGAGATGCTTTGGCCAATGGTGTTTGCCTGGCCGCCCGTCAGATTGGCAGGGGGGCCGAGGCATACGATCAGACCGCAAAAAAAATTGAGCATCTGCCACTCAAACAGGAAATGCCCAATCATCCCTATTTCCTGATGTATGCCACCGGCGGGAAGATGAGTATCACCCAGATCGAAGGGTCTTTTCCCCAGATTCCAATGCCTGACAAAAAAATACGTGAAGAGTTCGTAAAGAATTGGGATGCTGCGCCGGAAAAATTCAAGAAGTGGTTTTTTGAATGGGAACCGGGTCAACAGCTCTCAATTGATGCGGCTGTCAATATTGCCGGTTGGAACGAGGCGATGCATTACGTCGATGATGCCCTGGGTATTTGCCCACTGCTGTCGTCGTTCAGAGGACAATTTGGCGGAAGGCCTCCCTATCACTGTAATAACCTGCCTGAGATAATAACATTTGCGACCGGCATGGAACTTGATACAGACGGACTTTTGAAAATAGCTGCAAGAACTCGAAACCTGGTAAGAGCCATTGATACGAGTCGAGGTTTGAGAAGGATTGATGAGGCGGCACCGCAAGAGTTTCTGAAGATAACAGAACTCGAGGTGGAGAAACTGCTGGATGCGTATTACGAATTCAGGGGCTGGACCAATGATGGTATACCCGCCAGGGAAACTTTGGACGGCCTGGGTCTGGGTAGTGTTAGCGAAGAGTTGATGCGGAGGGGGATCTTATGAGGTACGCAGAGACCGGATTTAACCTGGAGATCGATCTTTCCAATAGCAGTATCAAGAGGATCGCGACTGATCAGCGATTGACCGAGCTTCATTTGGGAGGGCAGGGCACCGCTGCAAAGATACTGTGGGACAATGTTCCTCCTGAGGTGGAGCCGCTTTCTCCCGACAATCTTCTGATATTCAGTACCGGACTTTTGCACAGTACTCCTGTTCCCGGCGCTAATCGTACCTCTGTCAGTACTTTCTCGCCCCTGACCAACTTATATGTAAATTCACTGATGGGTGGCTGGTTTGGGCCGGAAATGAAACATGCCGGTTACGACAAGATAATTATTCGCGGCAAAGCTGCCGGTCTTGTTTATCTGTACATACATAATGACAAGGTAGAAATACGCGATGCAAGCCATCTCCAGGGAAAAGGCTGCCAGGATACTGCGGCGCTCCTTCAGCAGGAGTTGAAGGACCAGAAACTCCAAGTCGCTGCCATCGGCCTGGCAGGTGAAAACATGGTTAATATGGCGACCATCGAACATTCCAACTCCAGCGCCTCCAGACATGGGGTAGGTGCCGTGATGGGATCGAAACACTTAAAGGCGATTGCTGTTCGTGGGACAAAGGACATTAATGTTGCCCATCCAGCTGAACTTTGGGAAATGTGCAACAGCAAGTATCAGGAAATTTACGATAACAAAAACTGCGGCGACCCGATGGCGCATGACCATAATGAAGGCTTCCATGTTGACAATTTTGCCTGGGGCAATGCGCGTACGCGCAGGCAGGGCTATTGGAACAAGGAGCGTGAAGAACAATGGGTGGCAAAGTGGAAGCAGGTGCGGGTACGGGACAACGGTTGCTATAACTGTCCGAAAGATTGCCATTATTCAATTTCCTATCCCGGCCGGCAAAAATATTTTCTGAAATGTTTTAACAAGCTGACCTATGCCATGGCTGCTTTTGAAGAGATTGATTTTAATTACGACATACTTGGCCTGACCAGCGCGTATGGTCTGGACGGATTCTCGACGCCGCAGGTTCTGGCTTTCGCCGTCGAACTTTACGAAGCCGGAATTTTGACGGACAAGGATTTGCCGGAGTTCCCATCAGAAGGTGCGGCACGTTTTTTCTATCTCCTGGAAAAAGTAGTCCGGAGGGAAGGAATCGGAGATGTCTTAGCTAACGGGGTTTACGCAGCAGCCCGCCAGATCGGCAATGGCGCGGAAGCTTTTGATCACAATACTACTAAAAAAGTTGAGCAGGTGCCTCTCAAGCTGGGTGTTATCAATTATCCGTTCTTCCTGATGTATTGCACTGGCGAGAAGATGAATATCACCCAGATTGAAGGTTCATTCCCCCAGGCACCACTTGCTGACACAGAAAAAAGAAAAAAATTCGTAGAAAATTGGGATGCTGCTCCGGAGAGGTTTAAAAAATGGTATCTGGAGTGGGAACCGCGTCAACACATGCCAATTGAGGCTTCTGTTAATGTCTGCGATTGGAATGAAGCCATGCATTACGTGGATGATGCGATTGGGACTTGCGCCTGGTTATCATCATTCAGAGGCCAGTTTGGCGGTTCACCGCCGTATCATCTGTTCAATCTGCCGAAGTTTATCTCGCTGGCGACCGGAATGGAGCTCGATTCTGACGGGTTACTGGAAATATCCGCCAGAAACCGGAACCTGATCAGATCCCTTAATATACGAAGAGGTTTGCGAAGAATAGTTGAGAAGCCACCGGAAGATCATTGGAAAAAAAGGGATCCGGAGATGGAACATAAACACCTTGATGCCTATTATGAGTTCAAGGGCTGGACTAATGATGGTATTCCGGTCAAAGAAACGCTGGTCCGGCTGGGCCTGGATTATGTTAGTGAGGATTTGATTAAGCGGGGCATCTTGACAGGCAACGAAGGCATCCGCTTCAAAGAAGCTTCAGTGGCAACAGAGAAGAATTAAAGTCATGGAGGTGGTAACAATGAGCGATCAGTTAAAAGTGAAAATAATTAAAGAGATAAAAGTTGATCTTGATAAATGCATTGGCTGCCGTGCCTGTGAGGTTGCCTGCTCCGGATTTCACGCCAGCCCGAAGTACAGCAGCTTTAATCCGTCACGTTCCAGGATTCGCGTTGTTACGGATATGCTGAATGACGTGTATGTTCCGGTACGTGCCGGTGAATACACTTCCGCTGAATGTTCCGGGCGGCACTCATTCAAGATTGACGGCAAGCAATATTCCGAATGCAGCTTCTGTCCGAGCTCCTGCCCTGCCCGTGATCTGTTCAAAGAGCCAGATTCCGGCCTCCCGCTGAAATGCGATATGTGCGAGGACAATCCACCACTTTCAGAACCGATGTGTGTGCAGGTCTGCCGCCCCGGTGCTTTGACCTATGAAGAGCGTGTTGAGTATCGTGAAGAAGCGCCGAGCTTGGGTGAGATGGAAATCGGTTTGCAATCATTGGTAAACAAACATGGCGTGCAAAAGGTGATGGAATCGTTTACTCGAATGTCAAAGAAAATATAGCTCATTACAAACAAAAGCTCCCTTGTTTACAGGGAGCTTTTGTTTGTTCAGTATATGTAGTGATAATGGAATTCAATTGCAGTTGTTGCGGCAATTGGATATTATATAAGTGTAAGAAAAGAATGACTGGAGGTTAGCCATGAGATACTTAATCAGGCTGTTTTACATAACGGCGATTGCACTTTTTAGTTTGTCTGTGCCATTGCGTGCAGAAGAAGGTTTTACGGGTGCCCAGTTTGAGAATAAACAGCAGGTTCAGAAAAATGATTGTCTGGTTGTTGCCATGAATTGTGAAAATCAGACTGAGCATGGTCAGCAGATGAATGACAGGAGTGATAGAAAAACTGCAACTGGAGCAGATCATCGCAAATCTGATGGACAGAAAAAGTCCGTTAAAGATTCGAGTGGAGCATTTAAATTTGAAAATGATGATGTTACGAGTGGCTACTATCGCTAGTTCTGTAAAGATCTAAAATGTAGATCACGATCAGAGTCATCTTCTATTGTAAGCAAAAAAAGTAGCCTCTGGTTAAAGCAGGGGCTTCTTTTTTATTCTTGACAGATAAAACGGTATAGTGGTACTTCTTTGCTAAATAAAGATTATGTCCTGAATCTGGTTTTTTACTTGCATTTCATGAGTCGCAGAAAGGAATTAATATGTCTGATATTTCAATCCGCTCGCTCTACCCGGAAGATTTAGACCAGGTATCTGGAATTGAGAGCAGTCTGGCAGGCAAACAGCGAAGAGAGTTTATGGAAAAGCGTCTCGCCGTGGCATCTGTTGTACCGGACAGTTTTATAACTTGTGCTGCTCTTCATGGTGAAAGGCTTACCGGTTACGGTTTCGCAAGGATACTGGAGGGAGAATTCGGAGAAAAAAGCGTAATGGCAGTGCTTGATACCATCGGTGTCGATCCTGATTACCAAGGCAAGGGTATTGGTATGATGATACTGTCCGGGATTGAGCGACGGATGATGAATAAGAATATCAGTACCATCCAGACTGAAGTCTCTTGGCCGAACAACTCCTTAGTCAAGTTTTTTGCCTCAAACGGGTTCGTTTTGGCGTCCGGTCAGATCATAGAACGTGATACCTCGCTTTTGAACTTGACCACTGGTGAGGCGGCAAAGATGGATGATAAACCGAGCCGGAACCAAGTGGTTGTGCGTCCTCTCAAGGGTGAGGATATTGCGGCTATTGATCGAATCGACATGAAACTTACCGGTCTCGACCGATCCGCATATTTTGCTACCAAGTTTAGAGAAATGCTTGATGAATCAGGTATTCGCGTTTCGATGGTGTCAGAGGTTGATGGAATAGTAACCGGTTTTGTCATGGCACGTGTTGATTATGGTGAATTCGGTGAAATTGCCAAATCGGCAGTGATAGACACCATCGGAGTACATCCAGTCCATGCCGGTTCCGGTGTCGGCCAGGCACTTCTATCTCAGTTGCTGATCGATCTTTCCGGCCTTCAGGTTGAGTCGGTTCGGACAAAGGTAGATTATGAAAATTATCATCTGAGGAATTTTCTGTCCAGGCGCGGATTTAGACCTTCCCAGCGACTGCTTCTTGCCAAAAAGATTTACTGAAGTTTGTTATTTATCAGCACTGTTTTTAGTGACCCACGGTCTTGTAGAACGCGATATTATTTGTTGACATGTAAATAGGTAATGTGGTACTACTATACTTAATATAAAGCTGACTGTTCGTTTTGGAAATGTTTTACGGCATCGATTCAATAAAGGGGTGAAAAGATGGGATATGCAGAGGCAGGGTTTAATTTAGAGGTAGATCTGACTCGCGGAAGCATTGAAAGGGTAGCGACTGACCCGGGTTTAAGCAGACTTTATCTTGGTGGACTGGGTACCAACGCCAAGTTACTGTGGGATAGGGTCCCTCCTGAGGTTGAGCCGTTTTCTCCAGAAAATCTGCTTATATTCGGCACAGGCCTGCTGGTCGGTACGCCTGCCCCCGGCTGTAATCGTACAATAATCTCAACCATATCTCCTCAAACAAAATTGATGGCATATTCAATGATGGGTGGCTTTTGGGCACCGGAATTGAAATATGCCGGTTATGATAAAGTCGTCTTTCGCGGTAAATCTCCCGATCTGGTTTACTTGTACATACATAATGACAAGGTCGAAATCCGTGATGCCTCTCATTTGAAGGGTAAAGGAGCAGTTGAAACCCAGGATCTCATCAGGAAAGAACTGAAGGATCCAAATGTACAGGTTGCAGCAATCGGATTGGCTGGAGAAAACCGGGTCTTTACGGCTTCCATTGAACAGGGCCGATCAAGTGCCAGTCGTTTGGGAATCGGCGCCGTAATGGGCGATAAAGGGTTAAAGGCAATCGCTGTTCGCGGCACAAAAGACATCAATATTTCCAAGCCGCTTGAATATCTGGAGCTTTGCCACGAAGTCCTGAAGTACATCAGTGACCGGGAAGAAAAGCCGGTTCCAGGTGTCATGCCTATTTTAGCCGGGCTCGGGTCGCCACAGGAAATGCTGCATACCGATGAAAAATGGCACACAGAAAATTTCTCCTGGGGAAATTCCCGCACACGGAGAAAAGAATTCTGGACCAAAGAAGTCGAAGAGAAGTGGACAGAGACCCAGAAAAATGCTCGTACGCGGTTAATCAGTTGCTATAACTGTCCTATGAAATGCGGAGCAATAATTTCCCTGCCCGGAATGTCAACTTACATGATGAAGTGTTTTACAAAGCTTACCTACAACATGGCGGCCTTTGTTGACGACCTTGATTTCGGTTTCAGAATCGCACAACGTGCTACAGAGTATGGGGTGGATGGATTCTCAACTCCGCAAATCATGGCATTTGCTTTTGAACTTCGCGAAGCCGGTATTTTGACCGACAAGGATTTTGAAGGCTGTCCTGATGATAACGAAGGCAAATTCTACTGGTTGCTTGACAGAATCGTTCTGCGCGAAGGAATCGGCAATATTCTGGCCGACGGCACTCACTGGGCGGCCCAGCAGATTGGCAATGGCGCGGAAGCATATGCTCATAATAACATTAAAAAGCATGAGCAGCTGCCTCTCAAACTCGGCATGCTGAATCCGATATATTTCCTGATGTATTGTACCGGTGAGAAGATAAACATTACCCAGATTGAAGGACAATTTCCTCAGGCGCCGTTCCCCACGATGGAGGAGAGAGAGAATTTTGTAAAGGATTGGGTCCACGTTCCCGATGAAAAGTTCAAGCAATATCTTTTGGACTGGGAAATGCGCGGGGATAACTCAAATCCTTATTATCCAACTGTTGACATGTCGGTTGACATTGTTGACTGGCAGGAGAAAATGCACTACCTCGATGATTCTCTCGGGATGTGTGCCGGTTTGTCATCATTTCCTCTGAAGCCGCCTTATCATATTCACAATTATCCAAAATTCATTTCGGCTGCGACCGGGATGGATATGGATGAAGACGAGCTGGCTAAGATTTACAAGAGAAACCGGAACCTGATCAGAGCGATCAATGTCAGAAGAGGCTTGACGAGAGCGGACGAGAAACCGCCTGAAGATCATTGGAGAAAAAGATTTCCGGAGCTTGAAGAGCAACTCCTTGATGCATACTACAAATTTAAGGGCTGGAACGAGCAGGGGATTCCCACGAAAGAATCGCTACATGAATTGGGGATGGATTACATCAGCGAAGACTTGGAAAAGAGAGGAATCTTG
>JBBQCH010000019.1:0-30592 GCA_038318485.1 Geobacterales bacterium | reverse complement strand
CAAGTATATCGACGAACCGATCAGTGTACAGGTCTATTTTTCAGTAGAAAAGAAGATCCGCCACATCGTTGAAATTGTTATTTCAGCCAAGGGAATCAGCACTAAAGCCTCTGAGGCTACCAATGACATGTATGCAGCCATAGATGCGGTCATTGACAAGATTGAGCGCCAGCTCAAACGCTACAAAGAGAAAATAAAAGCTCACAAACCAAACGGTGACGAACATGCTCGTCAGCTTTCCAAAAAAATATATGAAGCTGAAAGTATCGAAGCCAGCACTGAACCGGTGGTTATCAAAACTACAACCGAAATTGCCAAGCCCATGTCTGTGGACGAAGCGGTCATGCAGATGGATTTACTGCACAAAGACTTTATTGTTTTTATCGATGCCGACAGTGGCGATATCAATGTGCTTTATCGCCGCAAAGACGGCAACTATGGTCTGATAGAGCCTCACCGGGCCTGAGTTCACAATAATTTCATGGACGGAATTACACTATCAATTCAGGAGCTTCTCAGTGAAACCAATTATGGTCTCGCTTTGACCCTTTTGGCAGGCGAACGTGGACTAACAAATCGTGTGTCCAGTTCTCGTATTCAAAAGCCAGGCTTGGCATTGGACGGCTATACCGAGCATCTGCATCCTGACCGGATCCAGGTGCTCGGTAATACTGAAATCTCATTCATAAAACAACAGATTGATGACCAGGTTGCGGCCAGGAATTTACGATCTCTCTGCAGCTTCCCAATCGCCTGCTTTATCGTAACTAAGGGTTTGCGACCACCACAGCTTCTTCTCGACCTGGCGGAACAGAATTCCATACCGGTGCTTGCCACTCCGCATCAGTCCTCAACCTTTATCTCACTGATTACGAAATTTCTTGAGGAAGGCCTTTTGCCGAACACCCATATGCACGGGGTACTGATGGACGTGCTTGGAGTAGGGGTTCTGCTGACTGGTAAAAGTGGTATCGGCAAGAGCGAATGCGCCTTGGACCTTGTTATACGCGGGCATCGTTTGGTGGCCGACGACATGGTTTTCATCAAGAAAAAGATGCCTGCCGTCCTGGTCGGGCAGGCAGAAGAGTCGATTCAGTATCTGATGGAGATTCGGGGACTTGGCATTATCAATATCAAAGACCTTTATGGTGTATCTTCGATTAGAGACAAGAAAATCATAGATATTCTGCTTGAGTTGGTAGAGTGGGACGAAAAGCACGAATATGATCGTCTTGGCGTTGATGATCGTACTACGACAATTCTTGGAATAGATATTCCGCATCTCAGTCTTCCGGTCAGGCCTGGGCGCAATCTTAGCTCGATAATTGAAGTAGCGGCTCGCAACCACCTTTTGAAAGGAATGGGATTCCACTCGGCCCGCGACTTTCAGGAACGTCTACTTGCCAGAATTGAAGGACGTCCGCTAGGTGATGAGGTTGAGTGACCGATGCGGATAATAGTTATTACAGGTATGTCGGGTTCAGGTAAATCTACTGCAGTTCGGTCTTTGGAAGATGAGGGCTTTTATTGTATTGATAATCTGCCTGTTCGCCTGTTCAAGAGCTTTATTGATTTGATTGACAAGTCGGGTGAAGAATTCAAGGGTATCGCCTTGGTTGTTGACATACGAGGCCGCGAGTTCTTCAAAGGTTACGAAAACGCATTCCAGAAGGTTGTCGCAACCGGGCATAGCCTGGAAATTCTTTTTTTTGACGCCCACGACGATATTCTCGTTCGTCGTTTTTCAGAGACCAGGCGCAGGCATCCTGCTGATGATCATTGTTCGGTTGGTGAGGGCATCCGGATTGAGCGTGATCGGCTTTCCGGTCTGCGTCAGATTGCAACCCGGATTATCGATACCTCTGAATTCAATGTTCACCAGCTTAAGGATTTTATCCTTCGCATTGTCAGAGGAGAAGATGGAGAAAACTCTCTGTTGGTTGAAGTGCAATCGTTTGGATTCAAGTACGGCGTCCCTTTAGAATCCAGCATTGTTATGGATGTGCGATTTCTGCCAAACCCTTTTTTCGTTCCTGAGTTGAAATCCAGCTCTGGTCTGAATGATGATGTTCGCGACTATGTCATCGACAATGTTGCAACGGCCGCTTTTATGGACTACTTTTTTCCGCTTCTGGACATGCTTCTTCCTGCTCACCAGCAGGAAGGTAAAGCGTATTTGACTATTTCAATAGGATGTACCGGAGGACGACATCGCTCGGTTGCGATTGCGGAAGCTACCGGCATGCATTTGCAGCAGATCTGGCCTGCAGTAAGAATAATTCACAGGGATATTGAAAAGGGACATTAATGACGGGATTAGTTCTTGTTACCCATGCTGGACTCGCAACAGCTCTCAAAGCTTCGGCAGAGATGATTGTCGGTCCGATAGAAAGTTGCACAGCAGTGGAAGTTTCTCCAAATGAATGCGCTGATGATATCATGGCGCGTGTTGTGGCTGCTGTCAGTGCCTTTCAGACAGAAGGCGCCATTATCATGACGGACCTCTTTGGCGGCACCCCCTCCAACATGGCCATGTCCTTTTTAAAAGAGGGATGTATAGAGGTCATTACTGGCGCTAATCTTCCCATGTTGATGGAGTTCTGCTCCCGCCGAGATCGCCTGAATGTTACTGAACTTGCTTCTGAATTGCAAAGATGCGGTCGTGAAGGGATTATAGTTGCAGGCGAATTTTTGAAGTAGTCAACAGACGACGAGGAATATTTCACTTATGCCACAGAATGAATTTCTGATAGTTAATAAATTGGGTCTTCACGCCCGAGCCTCTGCGCTTTTCGTCAAAACGGCCAGCCGTTTCACCTCGGAAGTCAAGCTGGCCAGAGAAGATGTGGAGGTAAACGGCAAAAGTATTATGGGAATAATGATGCTGGCAGCATCCAAGGGTTCCAAGGTGTTTTTGATAGTTAACGGAGCAGATGAGGCCGATGCAATGCAAGCCCTGGGCGATTTGATTATAAATGGATTTGGCGAGGAATGACATGCAGCGTTTCTCAGGAATTGCGGCTTCGCCCGGAATTGTCGTGGGAAAACTGCGCATTATTGATCGCCGTCGTATTGCAATTTCCGAATACAATGTTCTTCCTGAAGCTGTTTCCCATGAAATAGACCGCCTGACGCAGGCAATCTCTGCCACCCGAATAGAGCTTGAAACACTTAAATTAAGTCTGGCTGAAACGACTGGCGGCGAACACCTGTTTTTTATCGAAACTCATCTAATGATTCTGGCTGATGAACGCCTGATGTCAGAAACCTCGGCAATAATCTCAACTGGATTAATTAATGCCGAGGGTGCCCTACGCAGAACCCTGCACCGCTACCGTGAAACCTTTGCCAGTATTGAAGATCCATATCTTCGCGAGCGTATTTATGATGTCGAAACGGTCATAGAGCGCGTTCTCCGTTGTATGACCGGTGAAGCACCAGAGCAGCTTCCACAGCAAGAAGAGCGGATTGTTATTGTTGCACATGACATTACGCCTGGTGATATGCTTCAACTTAACCGTGACAATGTCCTGGCAATCATAACGGAGATTGGCGGCCGTACTTCGCATACGGCAATACTTGCCCGCGCTTTTGAAATGCCAGCAGTTGTCGGAGTGGAAGGGATCTCCGAGCTGCCTCTGGATGGCTCTCCTGCAATCGTTGACGGTACCTCCGGTATTGTCATTGTCGAACCTAACCCGGAAACATTCCAACTTTATCTCAGCCGTAAGCAGCACTACGAATATTTGGAAAGTGAGCTACTTAAAACTGCTCACCTCCCTGCAGTTACAATTGATGGCCATTTGATACAGTTGAGAGGGAATGTTGAAATTCCGGAAGAGGGAGAATCAGTAATCAAACATGGAGGAACCGGAGTCGGTTTGTACCGGACCGAAATTCTATTCATGAACCGGTCGGATTTGCCGGATGAAGAGGAACAATATCTCGTATATCGATCAATGCTGCAGGCGGTTGCGCCGCATTCTCTGACCATACGCACACTGGATGCCGGTGGAGATAAGCTGCTTGATGGTCAGGACAATCTTGTCGAACAGAACCCGGCGCTTGGCATGCGCGCCATACGTTTGTCTCTGGGCATTCCGGATGAATTTAAAAAACAGCTTCGGGCAATTCTAAGAGTCAGCGCCGATGGTCCTGTTCAGATTATGTTTCCAATGATATCAGGAATGGAAGAGGTTCGAATCGCCAGATCGCTGATGGAAGAATCCAAATCGGAGCTGGCTGCTGCCGGTGTACCGTTCGACAGTCAGATCAAGGTCGGTGTGATGATTGAGATCCCCGCCGCTGTAACACTGGCGGATCTGCTGGCGCGAGAAGTGGATTTTTTCAGTGTCGGGACCAATGATCTGATACAGTACATGCTTGCCATCGACCGCACAAATGAACAGCTTTCACACATGTATCAACCGCTACACCCGGCTGTATTGCGATCACTTAGGCGGATTGTTCAGTCGGCCCACTCCGCCGGTATTAAAGCTTGCCTCTGCGGTGAGATGGCTGGCGACCCGCTTTATCTGCCGGTTTTGCTTGGCCTTGGCTTTGACGAGCTTTCGATGTCAGCCGGTTCCCTTTTGCGCGTCAAACAGATTCTGCGGCGCTGTACTAGAGAACGTGCAGCTCAGATAGCCAACGGCTGCTTCGAATATTCAACTGCCGCAGAGGTTGAAATGTACCTCAAACGGCAGATAACTCTAGATGTAGCTGAAAGTTTCGATTGATGACTCCTGATACAGTTTATGCTCTTTTTGCTCTGGTTTTAGGCATGGTGGTCGGTTCCTTTCTGAATGTCTGCATATGCCGCATGCCGAATGACCAGTCCGTAGTTTCACCCCCCTCGCATTGCCCGAACTGTTCCTACCAAATCCGGTGGTATGATAATATTCCAGTTCTCAGCTACCTGCTTCTGCGAGGAAAATGTCGTGGATGCGGTGTTCATATTTCGCTGCAATATCCGTTGGTGGAATTGCTGAACGGGATTCTTGCACTGCTGCTCTTTTTGCGTTTTGGACCTACCCTGGCTTTTGCAACGCTTTTTATCTTCTGTTCCGCGCTGGTCGTGATCACATTCATTGATATAGAACATCAGATCATTCCAGACGAAATATCTTTGTCCGGAATAGTGATCGGTTTTGTGTTATCGTTTTTCCTTGCAGGGCACAGTTGGCTTAATTCACTGCTGGGTATTCTCCTTGGTGGCGGCAGCCTTTTTCTGGTGGCTTATCTCTATCAGTGGCTGACCGGCAAGGAAGGGATGGGCGGGGGTGATATCAAGCTGTTAGCCATGATGGGGGCATTTCTCGGCTGGAAATCGATACCATTCATCATATTTGCCAGTTCTCTGGTAGGCTCAGTGATAGGCATATCCATGATGTTGTTTCAAAAAAAAGATTCCAAGCTGGCGATACCTTTCGGCCCTTATCTTGCGTTCGGCTCGGTACTCTACATCTTCTACGGAAAAGCACTTATTCAATGGTACCTCAGTCTGGGCGGGTTCTATAAAGGGTGACAAATGTCTCGATACCGACCCAGTCTGACCGTATCAATCATGACCTTTCTATGCTTTCTTCTTGTATTAACCTGGTTCCTGTTCAGCCTCCTTGCCTTTAAAACAGCTGCAAACGACTTATATGCTCAAAAGGGCGAACATGCCCGCACTCTTTTGGCAGCATTTGTCACCCAACTCCCGGAGACCATACCATCTTTTCCTGACGGGATCATAACCCCTGACTCGCCGGCGTCAACCTATGCTCAGAAACTTTCCGATGATGCAGCCTTTACCCGTTTGACTCTGTTGGACAGAAACGGGAAGGTTGTTTTTACTGCCGGACGTGTTGATAGTGATATCTATCTGCCTTTCAGCGGTCTGGCATCGACTGCAGAGGGAAGTTATATTCAGCCGGAGGGAAGTGGTATAGTTCAAACTGCCAACATAATCAGAAACGGAGTAACTGTCGGTCGGGCTGGTCTTGTGATTTCGCTTGCACCCGAAAAAGCCCGTCTGAACAAAACCCGCCAACTGCTTGCTGCCTATTTTATCCTGGATTTTATTATGCTGCTTGGCTTGGGCTCTTATATACTGTCCCGGATCGTCGTCAATCCGATTAATCGCCTGCTTTCAGCCACCGGAAAAATCATCGGTGGGCAATACGGGCAGCTTCTGCATGTTTCAGGCAGCGCCGAACTTGCCAGATTGGCCGAATCATTCAATGAAATGTCGGCCACCCTGCAGAACAAGGACCGGCAGGTTTTTGAGCATGTAACCGCGCTGGAAGAGGTAAACAATGATCTCCGACAGGCTCGGGAAGAGGCGGTGCGTACTGAAAAAATGGCGTCAATCGGCCTGTTGGCAGCCGGGATGGCCCATGAAATCGGCACTCCATTGGCGTCGATCATGGGGTATGCTGAACTGGCTGCTGCTGAACAACCAGAAAATCCGGTAATCCAGGATTATGCACGCCGTATTTCCAGTGACTGTGACAGAATCGATCGAATTGTGCGCGGTTTGCTGGATTACTCACGCCCTCAAATGTCATGTGTTGATTCTGCTGATGTCAGACAGATAGTGACAACCTCGCTGGAACTGTTGACTCAGCAGGGCGTTTTTAAACATCTGAATGTTAAAATGTCGATTGCCGAGGGACTGCCGCCTGCTAAAGCCAACCCGTATCAACTGCAGCAGGTGCTTATCAACCTGCTTATAAACAGCCGGGATGCACTTCCTGAGGGTGGTGCATTGTTGATCGATGCTCAGGTTGACAAAGGCCAGATCCGGATAGATGTTGTAGATAATGGTTCCGGGATAGCTGCTGAGCATATTGTGCATATTTTTGATCCATTTTTCACCACCAAATCGCCCGGCAAGGGAACCGGACTTGGACTTGCCATATCGGCACGCATTATCGACGGTTTTGGTGGGCGCATCACGGTTACAAGCAATCTGAAAAGCGGCACATGTTTTACTGTCTGGTTACCTCTTGCTCAGGGTTGAAAGAAGGAGAGGGTCGTGAGCACAATTAAACATATACTGATCATTGATGATGAAGAAAACCTTAGGCACATGTTGTCAGTCATGTTGACTCGTCAGGGATATGTTGCCGACAGTGCGGCTCATGGCGAGGAAGGACTTTTGAAAATCAGGGAGAAAGCCTATGATTTCATCCTGTGCGACATACGCATGCCGGAAATGGATGGTAAAACCTTTATAGTCAGAGCACTGCAGGAACATATTTGTGCCCCGATAATCATGATGTCTGCCTATGGTACGGTTGAAACCGCCGTGGAATGCATGAAAATAGGTGCATACGACTTTATCTCCAAACCCTTTAAAAAAGATGAAATTGTAATGGTACTCAAAAAAGCCGATGAACGGGAACGGTTGAAAGAGGAAAACAGTCATCTGCGCGAAGTAGTAGCCGGGAAAACCGCTTTTTGCGGCATCATCAGCCGTAACAGTGCAATGCTGGAAATCTTTGCCCAGATACGCAAAATATCTGACCTAAAAACTACGATTCTGATCCTGGGAGAGTCCGGCACCGGCAAGGAACTGGTTGCCAGAGCTATTCACAACCATGGAAAAAGGGCAAAAAAACCTTTTGTAGCTGTTAATTGCGGCGCTATTCCTGAATATTTGCTGGAGAGCGTACTGTTTGGACATGTGCGGGGTGCTTTCACCGATGCGGCCAGCGATAAGGCCGGGCTGTTTGAAGAGGCTGACGGTGGAACGCTTTTTCTGGATGAAATTGGTGAGATGCCTTTGGCGCTGCAGGTTAAACTGCTGCGGGTGCTGCAGGAAGAGGAGATTCGCCGGGTTGGTGCCGGTTCTTCACGCAAGATCAACGTAAGGGTGGTCTCGGCCACCTCCCGCGATCTTGATGCGGATGTCAAAGCCGGGCTATTCCGCGAGGATCTCTATTTTCGACTGAATGTGTTCACCATTCAGTTGCCGCCGCTCAGGGAACGTATTGAAGACATCCCGTTCTTGGCTGAACATTTCATGGCAAAAAATGTTACAACCATGGAGCATGCACCGGTCAGAATCGCACCGGAGGCCATGCGTTGCCTGATGTCATATGGCTGGCCTGGTAATATCCGTGAATTGGAGAATGCTGTTGAACGCGGCATGATCATGTGCGAGGGAGATGTGTTGGACTGGAAATGTCTGCCTGACAATCTTCGTAAGGAACAGGTTGTGTCACAAACATCTTTCCCTGATGAAAATTTGTCTATCAAAAAAGCCGAGGATGCCATTGAGCGGGATCTAATCGGCAAAGCTCTTGCCAAGACCGGCGGCAATCGTACGCAGGCAGCCAAAATACTGGAAATCAGTCACAGGTCATTGTTATACAAAATCAAGGAGTATGGAATCGAATAGTTGGACTGGCAAAAAATGCGACGTTAATAATTGTCTTTACAATAGGAGGTGTGAAAAAAATGCATAGCAAGACATGTGTTAGATTTTTAAACTTGTAAAATCAGGTTGTTAGTTCGGTGGATTTAACGGCACTATTTTTGCTTGAGTTCAAGCGCACTTATAATATGAAAGGAATTATCATGATCAAAAAACTTTTTGTGGCTCTGTCAATATCAACCATTATCGCAGCACCTTCGTTTGTTATGGCCAAGGAGGGGCATGGCAATGATTGTGCTTCATGCCACAAGCTTGACGAAAAAGAGGCCGCCGATATACTCCATAAGATAGGCGGTGCCGTCAAGTCCGTCAAGCAGGCTCCTGTGAAGGGCTTCTTTGAAATATTAGTAGAAAAAGACGCCAAACAAGGAATTATCTACCTAGATTATGCCAAACAGAACCTTATGCAGGGTATGATCTTTAATTTACAAACCCTCCAGCCGGTATCGGCCCATGATCTGCCCAAAAACAAACAGGTATCGACTATTTCACCGCAAAGCATACCGGTTGACAAGGCAGTTACCATCGGCAACCCCAAAGGTTCTAAAAAACTGTACGTATTTACTGACCCGGATTGTCCCTACTGCCGCAGCTTTCATGCAGAACTCAAAAAACTAGCCAAGATAGATCCGGATGTTGCCATCCACATCATGCTGATGCCTTTGCCCATGCATCCAAATGCCTACGATAAAGCCCGCGCAATTATCGAGTCCAATAAAATTGCGGTCCTGGACAATGCCTTCGAGGGCAAGGAAGTTCCCAAGCCTTCCAAAGAGGAGAGTAAGGCCAAGATTGATTCAATCATAGCCTTCGCATCGGCCAACGGTATCAACGGTACTCCGACCTTTGTGTTGCCTGATGGTCAAATACAGGTGGGTGGCCGGGATGCGGAAAGTTTGAAAAAGTTGTTGGATGGGAAATAGGAAGTATTAACAGGCGAGGCGCTAAAACCTGTCAAACATTTTTTACAAGGAGTTTGCCATGAAACGTTTTTTCCAAGCTTTGTTCGTATTTGTAATAATGTTTTCATACCTTGCTTCACCTTTGCGAGCCGAAAACAGCTCAGAAATGAAAAAACAGGGCGCCTATTTTGTTAAAGAGGGTCGTGTAACAAGAGTGACATCTCGCAGTCTTGTGATCAATGACAAACAGTATCCAATTTCGATGTTTGTGCGTGTGTTCAATGATTCTGAAAAGGGCGTAGAAATTTCGATGCAAGCCGTTGCCAATATCGGTAAAATTGATAAGGCCAGAATTTATCTGATAGGCGGCAAGGTGGAAAAGATAGTCGTTCTGTTAAACATTTAACAATGAAATGCATGGACGTGGGGTGGGTTATGAATACTATTACGAGTACGTCAGTCAAAAATTGGTTTGTGAACATTGTGTTGACTCTGCTGTTGCTGATCTTTTCGGTCATGCTATCTGCACATGATGCCGGAGCTGCCAACACGACATTTTATGTAACCGGTAAGTCGCCGGCTGTCAACATAACAGGTACTGGCAACACTAACCTGCCAATCGGAAATAATGCTAACATTTCGGTTTCAAATGACAGTTACTTAACAACCCTTACAACGTCCAATTATGGTTCAAGTGACACCGTTACCAATATGCGCGAATCTTATTCTCCGCGACGTCCCTTATCGCCCTATTATCTTTTAGGAACGGCATATTTCAACAGCGGGTTTGCAAGCGCAGCAACTATAGCGGCCAGCGCCACCGGCAGCTTCAACATCAAAACCAGTAACAGTAGCGACAAATTCCTGTTTAAGCTGATCGACTACAATCCAGTCGGGGGCGGGGTAACCGTCATCGGTACAAGCACGACCGAACCGAGCCCCAGTTCTGGGACAGTAACCGCATCACCGGTGACATTTGACAATTCCGCCTATACACTGCCAGCTGGTCACTATCTTGGCGTAGAGATCAGGTATTATAATAGAGACACTAACGGTACCGGTTATCTCTACTGCAACTACAACAAGACATCGTATATAACAGTCGGTCTCCAGTTTCCCATATCTGCATCAGCAACTGTCAACGGTCAGATCAGCGCATCGGGAACAACAACCGCAACCAGTTCCAATTCGCCGGTTACAACTAATCTTGATTACAGCTCCAACAAAACCTACACAATCAGCGCCAACTCCGGCTACCAGATTAACAGCCTAACTATCGATGGCGCGACCCAGGCGGCTGCCGTTGGACTTACTACCTGGTCGTACACTTTCAGTAACATCGACAGAGCTCATACAATATCTGCAAATTTTGTAGGATCGACTAATACATTCACCGTGGGTCCCAGCGCTGGTGGTCACATTACGGTCGACTGTTGCTCCACGATTGACTGGGTTGGGTCAGGTACCTACACATACGGCCTGGTGTCTGGAAGCTATGTTTTTACCGCAACCCCATATGCCGGGTATTCAATTGGTGAGGTATACGTCAATGGTGTGGCTCAGGGAGTCCCGGGAGGGCAGGTATTGCCGTATAACATCTCCCTCAATCTTCCGGCTTCAACCAGTCTGTCGGTGGACTTCATCCCATTTATTAATGTAACTGCGAGCGTTACCGGTACTGGAGGAACAATCAGTCCATCTGGCACAACACCCGTTCCCCGGGGACAGTCTGTCACCTTCGATATCGTTCCCGATCCAGGTTTCCGCATTCTTTCAATTAAAGATAACAATGTCAGCGCAGTAACAACGTCCCCTTACACCATAATTAATGTAACTGCGACTCATAACGTGGTCGTAACCTTCCAGCCAATTTACACGATCACTGCCATAGCAGGTCCCAGCGGATCAATTTCTCCAATTGGCAGCGTGATGGTTGACGGTGGAGCCAACTACAACTTTTCGATCACTCCAGACCTTGGCTACCGCGTTGCCGATGTATTGGTTGACGGCTCATCAATTGGAGCAGTGACCACTTATTCCTTTACTAATGTCAGTGCCAATCACTCGATCGAGGTTTCGTTTGTCGCTGCTACAACCCCTAGTACATACTGTGCTATCCCACCCTTTATAACCAACCCGGCTCCAGCCAACGTAATGCTGATGCTTTCGGTCGAAAGTCCAATGGCTGGCCCTGCGAATCCAACGGTGGTGCCAGGTGCAGGTAATCTCTCGTCCATGAACTTCACTGCCAGCTCCAGCGGTCTAGGTTCCTATGACAATACACGTAATTACTACGGCTATTTCGAAAACAGCAAGTGCTATACCTATTCTGGCAGTGGGGCCTCCGGCCTTTTTACTCCATCCGGCGCTGCCACCAACCACCAATGCACTGCCGGCACCGCCTGGAGTGGCAATGTGCTCAACTGGAGCACTACTATGGCGGTTGATGCTTTCCGCAAGGCTTTTACCGGTGGTAACCGAACCGTGGACACAACCACCGACACGGTCCTGCTGGGCGCCAGGCATACCGGTGAATGGACTCTGGATCCGCCAGTACTTGCAAATGCGGAACTGTACATGCCGGTTGCCGGCACAAACCAGTCAAGGAAAATCGTTCGGCAGGGAACTGGGATAGGATTCGGAATTTGTAACTCCGGTCAGACCAGTTGCACCATTACTACAACTGGCAGTGGCGAGGCAATTTGGCCGGTGGCTGGTGCCAATACCGCCGGGGTCTACAGCCTGCGCATCAGAGCCTGTTCCAGTGTGGGAGGAAACGAGTCCAGGTGCAATAGCACTACCAACAAGCCCGAGGGAACCATTCAGAAATACATGGACAAAATGCGTTTTGCCCTCATGTCCTATGCCGCCGACAACAACCAGAACCGCGACGGCGGCATCCTGCGCGAGAAGATGAAATGGTTGCAGCCAACCATCAAAAATGGCATGAAGTACCATGATGCCAGCAATACCGTTGTTACTTGCTCCACTACGACCGGTTGCGCCAATCCTGAAAAAGAGGTCGGTAACGATGGTATCTTCGTCAATAACCCCGATGGCGCCTCTTCAGGCAATAGCGGAGTGATCAATTACATCAACAAATTCGCCTATACTTCCGGCTACAAGACTTACGATCCGGCCGCTGAGTTGTATTATCAGGTTGTTCGTTATTTCCGTAACCAGACTCCTTCGGTCAACAATTACTGCAGCGGTCTGACCGAACCTAACGATGGTTTCACCGTTTACTGTAACGCCTCAAAGGCCAATACCCGCGGGTGGCGCGACCCGACCCTTTACAGCTGCTCCAAGAACTTCGTCATCGCCATCAATGATGCCAACCCCTGGCTGGACAAGCGCATCCCTGGTTCGGCCTTCAAGGCCAATTACGGCGGCAACGGATCGAACGACTACTGTAGCGGCAACTGCGATACTGATTTTACCGATGGGGGAGTGCAGGTGCCGGTAGAGGAATGGGTCAATGCAATCGGCGACTGGGAAGGGTTGACCGGGATTACCATGAACGTGGCCTGTGAAGTGGATGCATCCGGCACTTGTATCGGTGGTATCTCGGCTGGGAAAAATGTCACCATTTCTAAGCTGGGAAGGATCATCGGTACCCCCTCTTATCCGGCAAAGGAAAATTCATATAACATGCCCGGACTATCTTACTATGCCCATATGACAGACTTACGCTCCGACCTGACCGGTTTCCAGAACCTGACAACTTTCATGATCGATACTCAGGAACCACAGGGAAATATGCTAGTGGGGCCTAAGAACATGCTCCAACTTGCAGCTAAATACGGCGGTTTTGAGTCTAAAGAAACTACCAAAACTATTACGATTTCAGGTACAACCTATAAGGCGCCATTTAAGGATGCAACATGTGGTGGAACCTCTTCTAATCCTAATCAGTACTGCTCTGAATGGGATGCTGATAATGAAGGCACTCCTGACAACTACTTCTTTGCATCTGATGCATCAAAGGTTGAGAATGGTCTAAATACCGCCTTCAGCAAGATCATCACCGATGTATCATCCGGCACGGCTGCAGCGGTGGCCAACAACAAAAGTGGTGAGCGTGGCGCCAACATGATTCAGGCACTCTTCTATCCACAGTATCCCAGCGATCGTAATATCAAGTGGCTGGGGGAGGTGCAGGCGCTCTGGTATTACCTGGACCCTGTTATCAGCTACAGCACCATTCGTGAGGATAGCGACGGTGATTTTGAACTGGATCTAACTAAAGATCAATTGCCAGGGGCGAACCCGTTTGTTACTAAAGCGCTTTGGAAAGCCGGGGTAATGCTGCATTCCCGCGCTGCTTCAACTCGCAGCATTTATTCCCTGCTTTCGAGCAATACTGATCTGACAAACAGCAGCAACGCCTTTTCTACCACCCAGATGACAACCCTTAAACCACTGTTGGATGTTACGTCATTGACCGACACTCAGGCTAACAGTCTGATCGACTACCTGCGTGGTGTTGATTCCGGTTCATACCGATCAAGGACAGTCACCCGTGGTGCAACTACCGCCGTCTGGAAACTGGGTGATGTCATTAACTCTACGCCACAAGTACAGTCATCGGTGTCACTTAACGCTTACAATCAGATATACTCCGACGGAAGTTATAAAACTTTTACCGTATCGGATGAATACAAGAGCAGGGAAATGGTTTACGGCGGAGCCAATGACGGCATGCTTCATGCCTTTAAACTTGGCAAAATCCAGAGAATCAACGATTCGTCCCGCCCTTTCCGTATCGCCGGCGTCGTTGATTCGGCCGATATAGGTAAAGAACAGTGGGCTTATGTCCCTAAAAACGTTCTCCCCTACATGAAGAACACGGCAGATCAGGGCTATTGTCACCAGTATCTTGTGGATGGAGCGCCGTTGGTTCTGGATGTTTCGGTTAATCGCCACAGCGAGTGTACGGCCTCGAACTACTGGGAGTGTGCTCGCCAGACCAAGCTTGCCAGCAGTACCAATAGCCTGGATCAGGCCAAGACAAGTTGGAAATCAGTGCTGATCGGAAGTATGGGGCTTGGCGGCGCTACACGGGACGGCAACTGCAACGAGACTCTCAACCCCGATGCCGATCCGACCAACAATCTGGATTGTGTGAAAACATCAGTGTCAGGGACTGGAATGTCATCTTATTTTGCCCTAGATGTAAGCAACCCACTGGTACCGAAGCATCTTTGGGAATTCTCGGATGCTGTCCTTCCGTCTGCCGACAAGGGCCTTGGATTTACCACTTCCGGAACCGCTATCATACGAATTAACGCCCTGACAGGATCATCGCTTGTGGCGGACAAGAGCAAGAACGGCCGCTGGTTTGCAGTTTTCGCATCCGGTCCGACCGGCGCAATTGATACAGCTACCAGACAGTTTCTGGGACGTTCTGACCAGAACCTGAAAATCTACGTTGTTGACATCAATGCTTTCGATACTTCTTCAACCTTTGTCAAGGGTACAAACTATTGGGTTTTCGACACCGGCAAAAAATACGCATTTGCCAATTCGCTATCGGGTGCCACAATGGATCTCGATCGCTACAATTCGACACTGCCTGGTTACTACAGCGACGATGTCCTGTATGTTACCTATACCAAAGCATCCCTTGATGCCTCACCATCCCCAGGACCTTACCCGACCGCCTGGGACAAGGGGGGAGTGTTACGCCTGGTAACCAATAACGACCCTGATCCGGCCAACTGGTTCATCAGTAACCTTATTGATGACATTGGGCCGGTTACCACCTCAGTAGGTAAATTGCAGGACAGGAGTAATAAAAAACTATGGATATTCTTTGGTGAAGGTCGTTATTTCTACACTGGTGATGAGCTCAGTCCCACACGCCGTATCTTTGGAGTAGCCGATCCTTGCTACAACTTTGATGTTTCACATGAAAATTCACTGAGTACGATAGCCGCCAATTGTCCCGCAGTGACTGTTGCTACACTGAAAGATCAGAGTAATACTCCAAACGATGTGCTTGGGGTGACGGACAAAGGCTGGTACATAAACCTTGATCCTGAATCAGGTGGGGTCGGTGCCGAGCGGGTAGTCAGTGACGTTACCGCCTCGTTCAATGGCATTGTTTTCTATACAACCTTTGTTCCTAACAATGATATCTGTGTTGCCGGCGGCAATACTTCGCTCTGGGCGGTAAAATTCAGCACTGGCGGTATCCCACCCTCTGGCGGCCTTAAAGGCAAGGCCCCGGTTCAGACATCCAGCGGCGGGATTACCATGATTGATCTTGAAACCTCCTTTACCCAAAGGGGTGTCGGTAACCGTGGCAGAAAGCTTGATGCAAGCCTTTCACCTACCGGCATGGCTCCTAAAGGACGATTCCCTCAGTTGCTTCAGCCGAAGCCGGTCAAGCAGATATTGAATATTCAGGAACGTTGATCATGAAATTGAAACAACTACATTCTTCGGACTACACTTGTGTCAGAGTGTGTCAAGCAGGCTTTTCATTGACGGAACTGATCGTCGTGATTTTTTTAATAACGACTATTCTTGCCATTGCAATTCCGAGTTTCAATAGCTGGCAGGTGAAATACAATGTTGAAGCCCAGGTGAAGCAGATGGCGACTGATATCAACGAACTCCGCTTAAGAGCCATGACCCGTAAGCAGAGACACAGCGTAGAGCTGAACGCGAATAATTATGTTTTCAGGTCATACAGCAGTGATGATGAGCCATTAGCAGGAGGGACTGTCATTCCCGGAGGAACTTATAATGTTTCCTACTCACTTAAGAGCGATGCCACAACATTTTTTAACAACAATCGATATGAAATCAATCAGAGGGGCCTTTTGGTGAGTTCTGTTGCCACCATTTACCTGGATAGAGGCGATCCAGCTTATTTAAACTGCCTAACACTGCACATCGCTCGTACCAACGTTGGTAATAGAAACGCTAGCTGGAGTAACTGTGATGACAGATAACAACAAGGGATTTACACTGATTGAATTTTTAGTTGCCCTGGTCATTCTGATGGTTGGAATGCTTGGTCTGCTTCAATCCATTAATCTGGCATTGAACTCAAACCTTGAAAACATCCTGCGAACGGAGGCTGTTACACTGGCTGATGACCGTATGATGAGCATCCGTGCCAAGTCCTTCACGGCGATCTCCACAACTACTCTTGGATATAATGTTCCTCGCGACATACGCGGTATTTTTAAAAATTATTCGGTTCGCGAAGCTGTTTCTGTTGTTACTACAACCGATCTGGGTGCTCCCAGATCCAAGCAGATTGATATAGATGTCATTTGGAAAATAAAAGCAAAGCGCAGTACCCATTCAATCTCTTCAATTATTTCAACTTTTCCCCAGTGAGGTAAGATGTTGTGGGCATGCAACGACAAGATATAGCACGTAACAACAGTGGCTTCACTCTGGTAGAGATGATAGTCGTCATGGCGGTTTTTATCGTCATCCTGATGATTGCTGCCCAGTCCTTCAATAATATTTTAACCGTTTCTTCCCGGTTGACAAAGAGTGAAGAGAGCAACATCGAGGGTGTTATTGGACTGGAAGTACTGCGGCATGACCTGGAACAAATCGGTTTTGGACTCCCATGGGGATTCTGCCGGCCGGCAAACGGTACGACTGACGGCTCATGCGCTAACACCGATATTTCCTATTTAGAGGCGACCGATGCCACTGGTCTCACCCTGAACGATGCACCTGGTGGTGTCCCACGGGCGCTTGCTGCGATTGATTCTCCCGTCGGTTTCCTGTCGGATTTTATCGCGCTGAAAGGGACCACTGTCGGTCGCTCCAAGGCGTCCCAGCGCTGGACTTACATACCATTCAATAATATCAGCACATCTACCGGAAGTGAATCACGTCCGGTTAGCTGGCCATCCAATAATCTCAAGACATCCGCCAACAACGGAGGTAAACCTGACCGGGTCACGCTGATTCGATCAAATTTTAATGTTGATACTGATGATCATCTGCTGATAGTAGACCCGACGAATAATGATATATTCCATATAAATTTTAACAATACCGGCGGCATTGCAAGTGATTATCTACCTAAAACTGATCTGCAGTCTCATATGGTCTATGGGATTGATAGTTATTCTTCGACAAGCACTCCCCGCATGCCCTTTAACCGCTCGGATTTTTTTGTGAGTTCAACCAGCGATACCGTCCCGCCTTTTTGCGCACCGTCTACAGGGATCCTTTACAAAATGACCGTTGATCATGCGAATGGAGCCTACCTTTCAATTCCGTTGCTTGATTGTGTTGCGGACATGCAGGTTGTCCTTGGTTGGGATACTTCCGACGGAGGCAAGGCTAATGCCATAGACGCCTGGTCATCACTCCCGGCCAGTGGCAGCGGCGACGTAACCGCTTCGGGTCCGAGCGGTTCTGCTGCCAGCATCAAAGTCTGGCTGACCGATGCCAAGAGCCTGCGTGAACATCTCAAGATGATCAAGGTTTATGTTCTTGCCCAGGAGGGTAAGAGAGACAGCAACTTCACTTATCCTCAAGCCAGCATGATTGTCGGTAACGGTTCAACCGAGCAGAGCCTTACCCACTTGTACACTTTTGCCGCCAACCAGCTCAACTACCGTTGGAAATTGTACAGAATTATCGCACGTCCTAAAAACCTTCTCAGCAATCAGCGCTGACCAAGGAAAGGTATGCAAATGAAGATCTTAAATAATGAAAAAGGTATAGCTCTGATTACTGCACTGATGTTTACCGTACTTTCACTTGTGATAAGCATGTCGCTCCTGTATATGATCACGTCCGGAGCCAAAACCTCCGGATCTCTCAAGCGTTACAGAACATCGGTCGAAGCCGCTTACGGAGGTACGGATCTACTTGCAAAGGATATTCTTGTTTCTTCCTTCGGCTTTAGAGATTATTCAGCAACAAATCCAGGTACAAGTTTTCCCACCTATCTTAAGTCAACTATGGGAACTCTTGCCAGTGGAGCAACCGTTTCCGATTGCATGCGGCAAAGGCTTGCAAATCCGACCCGACTTTGGACCGGTAGTTGTGTGTCAACCAGTCTCGACCCCAAAAGTGGACCGGACATAACCTTCAAGCTGAATGCTGCAAACAATTCAACTTTTATCGTTTATTCAAAAATTGTAGATACGATGGAGCGCAAATTTCAAGTGCTCGACGGCAGTACTAAAAAAACGGTTGTAATGGCAGGTAACTCAGATACCAGCTCGTTTGTGCTGGAAGGCGGAGGGACAACTGAGCCTGGTGCGGTCACGGTACCTCATTATCCTTATATCTACAGGTTGGAAGTGCAGGGAGAACGAGAACAAAATTCCAATGAAAAATCGAATATTTCTGTGCAGTATGCCTATTAAGCTGGTGTTATATAATTTGGCTTGACCACTCAATAAGGTTGATCAATTCCCAAAATTATTTAACTGTTTTCAAAATGGTACTTTATCCTACTAACAGCCAGTCCTCTTATGCCCTCTTGCCCAAAATCCTTGATCTCAAAATTAACAAGCTGTAACGGGTCTCATACACTCTCGATAAACAACAACGCTGGATCCTCAAGAAAGCCAACTACCCGCGCCGTGAACTGGGCGGCGCTGACGCCGTCGGTAATCCTGTGGTCGAAGGTCAGAGAAATGGGGAGTATCGTGCGGATTGCAATCGCGCCGTCATGCACCCAGGGGCGTTCGGCAATCCGGCCGAAACCCATGATGGCCACATCAGGCCAATTGATGATCGGGGTGGTGTACAGGCCGCCGAAATGGCCGTAGTTGGTTATGGTGAAGCTGCTACCTTTCATTTCTGCAACCGTGATAGTCCGTTCACGGGCCTTCTCTCCAAGCGTATGAATCTCGGCCGCCAGATCAAGGATACTCTTGCGGTCCACGTTGCGGATGACCGGAACCATCAAGCCGTCGCTGGTATCAACGGCAATGCCGAAGTGGTAATGCTTCTTCAGGATGATTGTCTCATCGTCATCGTCGATGGCGGCATTGAAGGCCGGATAGTCGCGCAGGGCATGCTGAACCGCCTTGATGAAAAAGGGGAGGAAAGTCAGGTGGGTACCGTGAGAGTAGGCCGCCTGTTCCCGGTTGCGTATCCCGGACAGGTCGCTGATGTCAGCCTCTTCCATGACCGTTACAAAGGCGGTGCGCTGCTGGGCGGCCAGGACGTTTCGAGCCACGGTGCGCCGGACACCGCGCAACGGCAGTCGCTCGACCGGTCCGAAAGGTTCGTCGGCAACCGGAACTACAATGCTGCTCCGATCCAGATCCTCGGGGGTGATACTGCCATGCGGTCCGCTGCCGCTGATCTTCAACAGGTTTATTCCCCTTTCGCGGGCCAGTTTCCTGACAAGGGGGGTGGCCCTGATCTCGGTGGTAGTTGTTCCCCTGTCGGAGGGCAGGAGTTCTTCCGCCTCGGGCAGTTCACCGACGATGCCTGCCGGTCGTGGCCTCACAGATGCCGTCACCTCTTCGCAGACCGTCATCAGGATTGATCCCACCTTGATTACATCGCCTTCATTGGCATGCAGACGACAAACGGAGCCGGAATGAGGGGAGGGGATCTCAACGACAGCCTTATCGGTCTCCACCTCTGCAACGGCCTGATGCTCTTCAACCCGCTGTCCCTCGCTTACCAGCCATTTTCTCAATTCAACTTCGGCTATTCCCTCTCCAAGATCAGGAAGTCTGAAATCGTAATTCATGGTCAATACCTCATTATGTCATCGATGGCAGTGCGGATCTGCTCCGTGGTCGGCAGGTAGTGGTCGATCAGTTTGGGGAGCGGCAGCACCACATCCGGGGCTGTCACTCGCATTATCGGCGCCCGCAGATACAGAATCGCCTCTTCGGCAACGGTGGCGGCGATCTCGGCACCGAATCCGACGGTTTTAGGCGCTTCATGGACGATGATCAGACGACCGGTTTTCTTGACCGAAATCAGCAGAGTTTCCCAGTCGAATGGTGTCAGGGTCTGTGGATCAATGATTTCCAGCGAGTGGGCAGTTTCGGTCTTGAACACCCGTTCCAGCATGCTGCCCCAGGCCACAACCGTTACATCTGTTCCCTCTTTCACAATTCTGGCGCTGCCGAGCGGGACCGTGTAGTCATCCTCGGGCACCTCTTCGCGCAGCATCCTGTAAAGACGAGTCGGCTCCAGGAATATGACCGGGTCCGGGTCGCGGATGGCCGCCAGCAGCAGACCTTTGGCGTTGTAGGGGCCGGAAGGCACTACCACTTTTATTCCAGGCAGATGGCAGAGCAGGGCTTCGCTGCTTTCCTCGTGTAATTCCGGCGCCTTGATCCCGCCGCCATAGGGGGTGCGAACCACCATTGGACATGTAAAACGGCCGCGGGAGCGGGTCCGCAGCCGGGCTGCGTGGGTGTATAGTTGATCCAGAGCGGCGTAGATGAAGCCCATGAACTGGATTTCGGCAACCGGGCGCAGGCCATAGGCAGCCATGCCGATGGCTGCTCCGACAATGCCGGATTCAGATAGCGGGGTGTCAATAACCCGTTCGGCGCCGAATTGTTCCTGTAGTCCTTCGCTGACACGGAAAACTCCGCCGTCGCGCCCCACATCCTCGCCCAGCAGAAGAACCCGGTTGTCGCGAGCCATTTCCTGGCTGAGAGCTTGATTGATCGACTGTACCATCGTGAGCATGGCCATCTCAGACCGCCTTTCGCTGGGCGCTCTGCCGCTGACCGGGTTGTGACAGGCAGTATGCGAACATGTCGTCCGGATCGGGAGCTTCGGTAGTTTCCAGGACTTCAATCGCTGCATCGATGTCGCTCGTCGCCCGCTGTAAAGTTTCTGCAGCATATTCTTTGCTCCAGATCCCTCGTCCCTCCATGTGAAGTTCGAGCCTGAGTAACGGATCGCGGGCGCTCCAGGTTGCAACTTCATCGGCGGAGCGATAGCGTCCGGCATCGTCCGAAGTTGTGTGATCGGCTACCCGGTAGGTCAGGCATTCGATAAAGGTCGGCCCGTCGCCCGTTCTGGCTTTGTTAAGAGCATCTCGGGTGGCTCGATAGACTGCAAAAACGTCGTTCCCGTCAACCCGTACCCCTTCGAAGCCGTAGGACAGCGCCTTCTGGGCAAGAGTTGAGGAGGCCGTTTGCCCTTTGACAGGTACGGAAATCGCCCATTGGTTGTTCTGGCAGATGAAAACCAGCGGCAGCTTGAAAACTCCGGCCATGTTGAATGCTTCGTGAAAATCACCTTTGGAGGTGGCTCCGTCGCCGAACCAGGCTGCCACGGCAACCGGATCTTGACGGTAACGGGCAGCCATGGCTGTGCCTACCGCATGGGGGAGATGGGAGCCAACCGATACACAGACCGGGAAAATGTTCAGTTGCGGCGGTGACTGCTGCCCGCGTTCGTCACCGGCCCAGTACTGCAGGATTTGATTGATGGGGTAGCCGAGGGTCAGTTGGACACCCATTTCGCGAAAAGAGGGAAATATCCAGTCATTCGCCTGTAGAACAAAGGCACTTCCGACCTGGGCTGCCTCCTGTCCCAGGCTGGGAGGGTAAGTGCCGAGCCTTCCTTCGCGCTGCAGGGCTATGGCCCGCTGGTCGAAAGTTCTGGTCAGCACCATCAGTTCGTACAATCGCTGGATATCCGTTTCCGTCAAGGGCGGCATCAGCGCATCATCGACCGTTCCGTCCGGCGCGAGGATACTCAAACTATGGACATCTAAGCTGGCGCAAATCTGGTCAGGCATGGCTGCCGTTACCTCCGGTTGGATTGTATTTTTGCTTAAGATACATCAATGCTGATGTTCATGCCATCGCTTTTGCGTGACGTCAGAGAGAACCGAATTTTCATGTGTCTTAGTGCTAACGGGTTTATAAATTGAGTGTCCGCGAAACATGTTTTTGTTTAGTCCGGTATGGATGATAACTCACTCCAGCAGTTTTCGTTATAGCGACTAAAACCGCTCACGTCTGGTCACTTTTGCCAGATTCATACTGATGCAAGGTTGTAGGAGATACGCCACAATCTAAAGCAAAGTCACGGTTGTTTTTTGTCTCAATAACATCTTTTAGGCGTGCTGGGAAGTCATTCTCTTTATCAGTCTTTTCAAGCGTAGACATGTTAATCCTTTGCTTGTGCTCAGAATAGCAAACCGGCTGTTGAATCGCCAATAACATCACCTCACATAAACGACCTGAACGGTAACCAGCAACGTGTCATGGACGCCCGTACATACTTCATGTGTCTGATCTAAAACAGAGCGTCAGGTAAAAAGGTCATGCAGGCAATCCGCGACATAGTAGCCAGGATCAACAGCAGCAACGAATAAGAACAGATGATCCGTATGGCCGCCTGCGCCAACTATCGCAAGGGGACAGAGCGGGGTATGTCCGTTGCCACGCTTTCCAGGTGGTGGTCTAGTTGGCTGCAAAACAGCCGGAGCGTAACAGTGCTGGCACCTGTAAATCCGATCGTCTGCCGCATCAGCAACTTGCCGCCTGGATCCATGACTCTGTGCCAGGCTCCGCTCTACACACAGCGCTACCGCTCTTATTCCACCATCGTACTTCCTGGATGAATACCGCCGACCGCAAAAGCCTGCCATGAAGCAATCACTGATAAGGCTTTGCAAGAACCTACCGCCGGAGATAGAGCCGCCGTCCTACGACCAGCTTCGCCGCTTGCTAAAAAAAATCCCGCTGATTTACCTGGAAAAGGGGCGCAAGACCGGGGCCGAATACAATAGCCTCACCGGATACATTGAACGTGATGCATCGGTATATGATCCCATGACACTTAGATGGTGTTCACTATTTCCAACCTATCCCAAAGCGAGGTGAAGACTATATCTGCGTCAACCAGAGATAACCAATTTCTCGCCGAGGGGGATCTGGGGCTTCATTGGTAACCTCCTTTTTCAATCATGCTGATCTGCATTCGTCATGCATTCGCTCAGTTTATCCATGGTAAACTGCCAGAATGAGGCCGTGGATCAGCAGCCGTTGGCATTCTGCTACTGATTGCGACCAGCCATGACACCACCGTCAACGTTCCAAATTGCCCCGGTTACCCAATTCGCTTCAGCGGAGAGCAAAAATACGATCACTGCTGCGACATCTTTGGGCGTGCCGATTCGCCCGATTGGGTGAAACGCGTTGAACGCCTGAAGAGTCTCATGAATAGCGGCGGGTTCAATAAAGGAACTATAAATAGGTGTTTCCACAACTGCGGGGGCCACTGCGTTGACACGGATACCCTTATCCGCCAGTTCCATCGCCAGGTGTTGTGTCAATGCATGGAGTCCGGCCTTGGCCATTGAGTAAGCGGATGAAGGTGTCGCCTTGATGGCCTGATGTGCCCACATGGAACCGATATTCACGATGGCCCCGCCTCCATTCGCTGCCATGTTCCGCGTCACCTGCTGGGTCACGAAAAACATTGCCCGATTGAGCCCCAGATAGGAATCGTAGTCTGCGTGAGTATTTTCCAAAAATGATTTGGGTGAAAACACACCGGCTGCATTCACCAGACAATTTACCTCTTTCAGTTTGTGCTCGACGTGGTCGATCAATTGTTCCACCTCATCCTGGCGCTGTAGGTCACACTGAAATATGGAGACGTTATCGCCTCCACCGCACGCTTTACGGGCATAATCCAATTTTTCACGACTACGTCCGACCAAAGTCACCGCCCCTCCTTCGTCTACTAGCAATCTGGCCGTTGCCAATCCCATACCACTGCTGCCACCAATAATGAGAGTTTGTTTATTCATAAATCGCATGGACACCTCCTCGGTGTATTCATCCCGGCCCCTGTGTTAGCTTTTCTGGCTACCTCTGACATGGCTTGATTTACCCTTTCGTGCATAGAAAAGTATAACCGATGATAACGATTGGGCAACCGGTTTACATATTTTGTTCCAATGGTAAGCTTCAATCCATGTTGGACTCGCGATCATATCTGAGTAACTAACTTTGGAGGAGTGAATCTCCAATTACCGAAGCTTAATCGTCTCTGTTGGAAATATGATAAAGACAATAAAGAAATAAGTTGAGATTGTCATGATTATGGAATGCTAAGGCGAATGCTTAAATTGCTGGTGTATTAATAATCAATTCTTTTCTAGTCGTTTTAAGACAAGTTTTGCATCCGCATAGCCCTGACGGGCCGATATACGGTATAATTTGACAGCTTCATCAAAATTTTCTTCAACACCCAAACCTCTTTCATAGAGGCGGACCAGGCGATATTGGGCGGCTGAACTACCCTTTTCTGAAGATTTTCGGTACCATTCTGCCGCTACTGCATAATCTGATTTTGTCCCGTTACCTTTCTCAAACATGACACCTAACATATAGTAAACAGTGGCATCATCAAATGCCTTGAACTCGCGCATGGCGGTCTTGAAGTCGCTTTGTCGATATGCGGCAACGGTTGGAGCAGTTTGCATTGTCGCTACATCCGGAAAAGACTCGCCTGATTGAATTTGGTCGTCATGCGATCGATCGCCGAGTTGAAAGAGGCCTTGGCGAACCGGAGACATTCAATTTCCTCGGATTCACCAACATCAGTGGGCGCTCCAAGCGAGGCACATTCAAGCTTATACGGAAAACCCGCCGAGACCGGTTGCGCAACAAGTTGCTGGAAATCAAGAAGGAGTTGCGGCGGCGGATGCACCTGCCTATACCCGTACAGGGGAAGTGGCTACGCCAAGTGGTTAGAGGTTACTTTGCGTACCATGCAGTCCCTACCAATATAAAAAGCCTAAGCGCATTTCGGAACCATGTCGTCAACCTATGGCGGCTGGCACTCAAGCTCCGCAGTAAAAGGGATCGCACCACATGGGAACGAATGGCGAGAATAGTTTATGATTGGTTGCCCTCCGCACGCATTCAACATCTTTGGCCGAGCACTCGCTTTTCCGTCAAACACCCAAGGTGGGAGCCCGGTGCGTGAATCGCGCCCGCCGGGATCTGTGCGGGGGGTACCCGCGACATAAGATAATTATTGCCGCCGATGACGACGCTTTCGACTATGACGGCACATTACGATACCTGGCTGATAATGTCGGCATCATCAAGGCCACAGCAGCAGCTCGGGCGATCAACGGCCTGATTACTACAGTACCACCATTCCCGCAGCCACGCAGTAAAGAGCACGGGTTGGACTACAACGATTTTGCTGCATTGATTGCCCAACAAGAGGCCTGCCATGTTTGAGCTTAACGAAGTGGCAACATCCAACCTTGCAGCTACCGCGCCACCGTTGGCTGAGATCGTCAAGCAGATTGGTGTTGCACCTGAGATTATCAAGCCTCTTTTTGTATCTGCAGTTGATCTTCTTGCAAGCGCTCGGTCTCCCGTTTCGTGGGCTACCCGCTTCTGACGACACGTCGGACAAAAATGCCGCCGCTTGCAGAAAAAGGATCCGGATCACAAATTACATACGACTCAACCGAGCCAGTTTGTCGCCGGCAGTTACACCTGCTCAGCCCAAGCAGCGGCGCTGAATCCCTTTAAGTGTGCGTCGGCGACGCATCCCTGCGATTACGGCCAATCCAGCCACAACCAATGTCCAAGACGCAGGTTCGGGCACAGGGGATGGGCCTCCGCCAGCCATGATGGTTACTGTGCCGTCGTTCACCGAGAGATCGGTGATGTCAGCCAAGGTCGAATTCAGGAAGAGCGGATTCGTGATGGTCAGCTCCGAAATGCCTGAGGCTAGTGCATCGAAACTGATCGTGAACAACACGCCATTCCCGGTTGCACCAGGGACGAATCCCACCAACGCATCCGAGATCCCCGTAATCATGCCGCCAATGTTGTCAATTAATCCCAGCACCGGAAATGTCGCGCCAGCGCCCGGCAAGAATGTGCCCTCGCTCACATTCGTTGCGCGCAACAATATCGGATCAAATGCCAGATCAAACTGGAACGCAAACAGATCATTAGCGTTGTTAATGGCTACATCAACCGTAAAGGGACTACCTTGCTGTGCAGTACCCGTACTCACGCCCAGCTGCATCGGCGCGGCTTGGGCAACGTTCAGCCAGGCACAACACAGAACTGCTGCCATGCCATAAACCAGAATCTTCTTGTAAAGCATCTCCATTAGATGTTCCTCCCATCCCATTTAGGGGCATTTCGTTCCGGCTGGCAATCGCTGCGTCACAAACGCCAGATCACGCACATCGATCACACCATCCTTGTTCACATCGGCACGGGCATCAAAGCCTGGTGTACCCGCCCTGGTTCCGAACGCTGCGCGCACGATCGAAGCATCAGCACAGGTCACTACACCATCACCATTCACGTCCCCCGCCACCGATCCCGACGATACCACCAGATTCACCGCCGAACCGGCAGTTACGGAAGCCCCCGCGAGCGGGTTCTGGGAGATGACATTGCCCGCAGTGACCGTAGAAGAAGACTGTGTAGTTACATTGCCCAGCTTAAGTCCAGCACCCGTGATCGCAGTGGTTGCTGCTGCCTGCTTCTGGCCAACCAAGTTCGGCACCGTCACCGGCGCTGGTCCGGAAGAGACCACCAGATTCACCGCCGAACCGGCAGTTACGGAAGCCCCCGCGAGCGGGTTCTGGGAGATAACATTGCCCGCAGTGACCGTAGAAGAAGACTGTGTAGTTACAGTGCCCAGCTTAAGTCCGGCACCTGTAATGGCCGTGGTTGCTGCTGTCTGTATCTGACCAATTACGTAGGGGACGCTGATTTGCGCAACCGCCCCGACCTGTACAGGCACCAACGCCGCACCCGGATTCCCGCTCGGATCAAAGGCGATAACCATAACGGTACGCGTGCCGGTCGGGCCGCTTATACCAGGAATACTTGCCGTGTACCCACTCCCTCCTGTCGCGGTGGCTTGGAAGACCTCAGTCGTCTCATCCACGACCCCATCGCCATTGACATCGAAATTCACCTCGGCGCGACTGACGACTGCATTGTCGACGGCAGTGAACGTAACCTGAATGCCACTGCCCAACGCAACGCCTGCATTGGCTACCGGCACAGAAACCGTGATCGTCGGTCCCTGCGTATCGGGCGGCCCGAAAGCAGTGATTACATCAAAGAGGGTTGTCTCCGGTTGCATTTGCGGAATTGCCGGCTGAAAACTCGAACCGCCGCCGAAAGCCTGGCCAACTGCGCCGGAGTTCAGCGAAGACTTGAAATTCAGGTTATTCCAGTCGTTCATGACGAAGAGCGATGACCCGGAATAGTCATCGATTGGACAGGTGAATCCGGGGACTGTATTGTAGTTTATATCCTTCGCGTCAGCGGCCTCCCCCACCTCGCAAAGTTGATACGCATAGTTCATCAAGCTCTTGTAGTTGGCTTTGTAGTTCCAGTGATTGGTGCCGCCATGCTTTAGCGTGAGCAGGTGCCCGATCTCGTGGACAAGAGTCTTCCACTGCTGCCGCGGCGTACCGAGGAAATTCGAGGTCATAGCGCCCAAGTTGATGGCCGTGGGTCCCCAGCCCCCCATGGAAATTATCACGTTCTTGCCGGGGCCGAATGCACCGTCGGCGGTATAGGTTGCACCGGCTATACCTCCAGATGTCGTCAATATTGCGTAAGTACTCGTCGCATCAGGAACAACCGTAAAGGGCTTATTCAAGATCAAAATCTGATTCCCGGTAGTACTATTCGTCGCCTTGCCTGTTAACATTGAAACCTGTCCCTGGCCTTTGCCGGAAGAGATCAAGATTGCGCTACCATTAAAATTAAAGGTCGACATTCCCGGCTGCTGCACCACATCGACGTCATTCAGGGTTGCGGATACTACCGACCCGGCAAAGGGATTCACGCCGTTTACAGCGACGTTGTCCGGCTGGAGTGCCTGGAAATCCGCGAGCACGATATAGAGGAACGCGAACTCACGGGCGCCCCGGCTGACGCTCCAGAAATTGGCGGCCTTGGCAGTATCGAAGTCCAGAGCAGTTACTCCCGGGACGTTTACGGTGCCGGGTATGCCATAGTACATCACGTCGGGCGTCTGCCCGCCGGTGCTTACCGTATTACCGCCGCGCAATGCGCCGAGATGCATATTGCGGGAGAAATACTGACCGAACAGATCGGTGCCGGTGCCGGCATCCACGTGCAGCTGGATTCCAGCCTGGATGCCGTTCGGAAGCGCTGGCGCGGCGGCAAAGAACTGGGCTGCGCTTTTGATTACCGTGGGAGAGGGCTCATGGCGCCATCCATTGGCGCGATTCTGGACCCAATCCATCTGGATGAACAGATCGCGCTTGTATGGATCTGCGCCCATGCCGGGTAGATCTACATCGTTGTGGCCGTTGCCTTCTAGATCAATGCCGGAGGTCTCCCAGTTATCGAGCAGGCCATCCTGGTCGCTGTCCAGATGCTCGCCAGTTACAATAAGCTGGTCGGTGCCGGCCTGGGCCCAGAACGCCACCCGATGGTCGCCAATACGTGCGGCACGGGCGACCTGCGCGTTATCGAAATCTGCGGCGGCCACTGGGCCGTTTACTGACAGGGCGGAGATGGTGTAGGTAGAGTTACCGGAATAGAGCGTGTCGCCGATCTGCACGACCGGTATCGGGCTGGTGCGGGAGAAAAGCGCCTCCGAACGGTCGTCATTACCAGTTTCACAGAAACTCGAACCGGCGGCAATGAAGGGAGATCCTTCGCCGTGCTTCGGTGCAAACAGGGTGTCGCCGCCCACCGGAGTAGGCAGGCCGGTCATGCTATTGGGGGCACGGGCTACGCAGACCCGATTCCCGGAGCGCTCGTCAGTCATCGCCGGTTCGTAGAGGTCGATGCGCATGGTGAACAGCCCTTTCTGGGCTGTGAATGTAAAGGGCCTGCCGGTTCCTGGGTTAATCCGGCTGGCGGCATTCGGCGTGCCGATGAACGAAACGATCACAGAACCCTGTGGATCCGTGCCGTCGTTGTTCGGCGTGTAGACGATACCGACGCGGCTGTCCAGTTCGATAGACTGAAAGAAAAGTTTGTTGTTGAAGTCGTCGAATCCGAGCTCGGCCTTCTGTAGATTCAGATTCTCGCCGGCAATGCGCACCAGTCGCCGTTTGCCGGGCGTGTATTCGATCGACAGAAAAATGCCGTCGCCATTGCCACGGTTGCCGGCAAAGGCGACAACTTTACCGTCCGGTGCTATCGAAGGCGCCGCGCCAAGAGTGGTGAAGCCATCCGCTGAGCCGGCAATCTGGGTCGGCGCTCCAAGATTGTAGTTGAACAGCAGGATCGGATTGGCCGGCAGATTGCCGCGCACCACGATGCTACCGTTGTCAGCCATCATCGGCCGCGCGACCGACGTGTTGAGCGCAAACTCGTTAAATGTTCCAAAATCGGACCCCGCCTGTGGATTCTTGACTACTGTGCCGAGCCAACGTCCGGCAGTGTTAACACGGTACGCGCCGTAAGCGACCTGAGAAACACAGATCTCGCCGGGGTCGCACTTGCCGTCATGATTCCCAGTCTGGCTGTCGTCCTCCAGAATTTTCGAATTGTTAATTGTGGGATACTGATACAGCGTGTCGTAGCATTGGGTGCAGAACCCAGGCAAGGACCGTACCATCACAGTGCTGTCATTAGAAGTGGCAGATCGGAAGACGCGCACCTCACCAATGGGTGAAACTCCGGTAGTGCGATCCCAGGTCACGACTTCATCATTATTGTTGATCTTGGCGCTGTCCCCAAACGAACGGGTGGAGGAGCGCATCCCCGAGGCGATGTCCGACAGACCGCCGAGCGGATTCCATACCGCAACCGAGTCCCCTTGCACCGACTTGGTAACGAAGGCCACCTTGCCCTTGTTATTTACTGATGGACCGAGGCCGAACCCGGTCCAGTTGTTCGTGCCGGAAGCGGCCACCACATCCAGCCTGTAGAAGACACTGGCGTCGGCCGTTATTGCAGTGGCCATGATGGTAAAGGCCAACACTCGTCCTAGCCAGGTTTGCGCCACGGAGCGGTAGCTGCGGGGCGCAGATGCCCTTTGAAACAGGATCCTCACCGCCTGCACATAACAACCGGTTGATGTTCTGGAAATCACATTTAATGCCGCATCGTTGCCTAGATCTTTTTCTAGCCGCGCCATGGTTGCTCCCTTGAAAATGCAAAGTAATCCGACAGTAAATAGTATTGAATGGGGTAGGTAGTTAGCTCCTCCTGATGTATAATCGTCGTATCCAACCAACTTACTGGAGGGATTATGGCGAGCGAAAGTAGGAGTTTTCCTGATACCCACCGGAAATTTGTTTTGCAGTTTTATGATGATGTGCCAT
>JBBQCH010000018.1:0-30800 GCA_038318485.1 Geobacterales bacterium | reverse complement strand
CGGCCGTCCTGCAACAGCCTTTGGACCGATGGCTCGTAACAACTGCAACAAGTGCCACGCAAAAGACTAATTACCTGAATAATGTTACATCTGAAATAACATGAAGCAAGCTGGCCGGGGAGAAATCCCCGGCCTTTTTTTTCAAGGGTGCCCAATCAGGTTGCCGATGCTAATTTTTTTGCAAATCCAGATCATTATGGTGTATTTTCAGATTATTGTTGAATCAGATGAACTGTTTATTCGCTGATTTTACACTTTTCCTCTTGAATAATATGTTTGTATTTGAGATGTTCTAGCAAGCTGACTGTAAATGCGATTCAGTGCGAAAGAGCCGAGCCATGCAGAGCTGTCTACTGTATATTAAATGCATCCCGAGAGTAGCAACGGCCATGGCGGCCATTGTGGCCTTCTTGATCTGCGTTCCTGCACAAGCATTCCATCGGGGTGGGGTGGGTGAGTGCGAAGGGTGCCATACCATTCACAACTCCCATGAAGGTCAGCCGGACAGCCCTTCCGGCATGTCAGGCAGCTACCTGCTCAAGGGAAGCGATCCGAGCTCGGTCTGTCTGAACTGCCACCAGGTTTCAGGCGACTCCGGACCAACCGCATTTCACATCAGCACGGCCAGCATCGATATGCCGGCCGGCTCTGCACCGCGCCAAATGACGCCTGGTGGTGATTTCGGCTGGCTTAAAAAGACCTATACCTGGTTCAACACCCTCGGTTCCACGACGCTCCAGAGCAGCCCGGGGAGCGGTCACGGTCACAATATCGTTGCCATGGACTACGGCTATGACATGGATTATGACAAAGTCAGGGCTCCCGGCGGCACGTATCCGGCCGCCGCCATGTCCTGCACCAGCTGCCACGACCCCCATGGAAAATATCGCCGTCAGCTTGACGGCAGCATAACCACCGCTACCGTTCCGATCAAGGGATCGGGTTCCCTGGCCCGAAGTGCGGACCCTGATGCCCAGGCTGCGGTCGGCGTCTACCGGCTGCTGGGAGGAATAGGCTACTACCCCAAATCGCTGGGGCCGTCCAACACCTTCTCCTTCAACCCTCCCGCAGCGCTTGCGCCCGATCTGTATAACCGTGCCGAAAACATCAGCCAGACAAGGGTCGCCTACGGCTCGGGCATGTCCGAGTGGTGCCGCAACTGCCATGCCGATATCCATACCGATCTGGCTCCCACGTCCATCAAGCATCCTTCAGGTCTTCCCGGGGGTGCCCTGGGAGCGGGCATCGCCGGGTGGTACGATCAGTACGTCAAGAATGGTGACCTGTCCGGCACCGAAAGCTCCGCGTTTCTGTCGCTGGTTCCCTTTGAAATCGGCTCGAGCGATTACACCATGGTGCTCAGGCCTATCGTCACCACCACACCTGCGAAAGGGCCTTCGATGACCGACGGCACACCGCGAGTGATGTGTCTCTCGTGCCACCGGGCCCATGCCAGCGGCTGGGATGGCTCCATGCGCTGGAATTACCGGTCACCGTACATTGTCTATGCGGGCAAATATTCACAGGTGAGTGACATACAACCTTATGGCCAGGGGAGGAACGAAATTGAAGCGGCGGCGGCGTATTACAACATCCCGGCGTCCTTTTTCGCCTACAACCAGAACCAGCTCTGTTACAAGTGCCACGAAAGCGGGACTTTTCCTTAGGCAGACAGGTGCGTGTGCAATACGTCCTGCGACATTGACTTTTATGACTTGTGAATATCAGCCTACGCATATCAGGAGAATGTACGTGTTGACCAGATTACTGCTGATTAGTTCCATATTACTCGTATGCTGTTCCGGTTGCGCCCAAACCCGCCAAATCACCAAACCGCTGCTTGCCCAATCCCAGGGGGAGCTGTATCTTTACTGCGAACCGCTCACTCAGGATGCCGAGAATCTGCGCTTTACCGTTGATAGCGTCTCCGCAATCCGCGATGACGGCCTGTCTGTTCCGCTCACAGTAAAATTCAGTGAGTTTTCGCCCGCTGAAATGCGCCGTCAACGGATTTATGCCCAGGGTATAGTTCCCACAGGGCGTTATACCCGACTGGTATTCACTGTCAGTCGTGCAACCCTGCACGGAGAGTCGGGCGTTGCGAGACTGCTGCTGCAGGAGAAACCGTATGAAATAATGACCTCGATCACAATCAGGGACAGCAAGGCAACTGTTGTGACACTGGACCTCAATTATCGGAAGTCATTGCAGGGGGTTGTCTTCAACCCGGCTTTCAGCGCCGGAATTCCGCTCCGGCCGCTCCCTGAGCTGACCGGTTACGTGACCAACCGTGGCGATAACACCATAACCGTTTTTGACCGCCGCTCGGCACGAATCGGGTCGATAATCGAGACCGGTTCCGGCCCGGCCGGTATTGCCCTGGACCAGATCCGCCTCCGGGCGTATGTGGCACTGTCCGGACAGGATTCCCTAGCTGTGCTTGACGTCAAGGAAAACGACATTACCGATCGTATCCGCCTGAACCCGGGTGACGAGCCGGTTTTCGTGGTGCTCTCAGCCGACGGAACCACGGCAATAACTGCCAATGCCGGTTCCAATACTGCCAGCATCGTGGATGTGCTGGGGTTGACGGAAGTTGCCCATCTGCCGACAGGCAACGGGCCTGAGTTCATCCTGATGGATCGAAACAGGCACATGGCGTTTGTCTTTAACCGGCTCTCCAACAGCATTACGGTGATTGACCTGGCCCGCCGTCTGGTAGCTGGAACAATTCAGACCGAGTCGGCTCCAATCTACGGCCAGTTCAACCGCAAAGGCGACCGGCTGTACGTTGCCCACGCCATGACTCCCAACATCCTGGAAATCTCGCTCGCTACCCTGACAATTACCAGACGGATCAACGCCGGTATGGGAGTCAGCGCTCTGAAAGTCAATCCGGCCACCGACCTGCTCTACGTCGCCACAAAATTTGGCGGCATCATCGATATCTACGATCCCTTTTCTTTGATGCCGGGTAATTTTCTGAAAGCGGACGGCGGGGTCGGTTACCTGACCATTGACGGAGAAGAAAACAACCTGGTGGTGGTGCATCCACGCAACCGGCTGATACGACTGATAAACCTGGTCAGCAAGCAGCAGAGTGGGCTGGTGGATACCGGTGCGGAGCCTTATTGTGCGGCACTCTTCGGTGAGCGTTAATGAATTGCGGAGTATTATGTTGACCAGGCACACGCCAAACCTTATGACTGTGACTGCCATCCTGCTGTTACTGATGCTGGGCCTGCCCTGCCTGGCATCAGCTGATGGCATCAACGGCTACCTGGAATACAATTACGGCAAGTCCAACACTAATTCCAGCGATCTTAGCGGAACCACATCAACCAAATCAACAAATCTATCCCAGCGTTACAACCTCCAGATCGACAAAACCCTTACCTCCACGATCAGAATGTCCATGGGAGCAAATGCCCAGTTTAACAACGGCGATTCCGAGACAACAGATAATACCTCCATAAGCGGCACGACTAAATCACACGCCACAAGTTCGCGCATTTCTCCGCACATTGATCTGGGATACTCAAGCGGTTTTTTCAGCGGCGCAGCCGGTTTCAACCGCCGCATCGAAGACTCGGCATCCAACGGGATTTCTTCCCCGACCACCTATTCCGACTCGTATTCAACCCGCCTGACCTGGATGCCGGAGGACTTTCCCAGTTTTAATCTGGTCTATTCGTCTTTTGACCGATATGATGAAAATCGCTTGTCCCAGGATACCAACTCGACATCACTGAACTTCAGCAGTCATTACAAACCGCTGAAGAGCCTGGACCTGAATTACTCGGGCAGCCATTTCACGGCCATAAACCGGCTGAGCGGATTTGAGACCGATTCACTCAGCCAGAGCGTCAGAGCCGACTTTAACGACCTGTTTTTTACGGACCGTCTCGCTGTCAGCAGCAGCTATAACATCGCAACCCAGAAGACAACCATTACCAATAACGGCGCGACACTAGCGGGCGGAAGCGGCAGTCTGCTGCCGCCGGTACTGGTAAACAGTAACATCGACTCCTATTTTTTCACCACCACAAAATCCACCGATTTGAGTACGGATAAGCCAAATTTCAGCGATTCGACCTTCAGAACATCAAATCCATTGCCGACCGATTTCGTCACGATCAATTCCACCGCAATTCCAGCCAATCCGGACCGCGTAAACCTGGGGATGAAATTCACCCTTGACCAGGCCGTGAATATTATCAGGCTGTTGGTGACCCCTGCCACCTTCACGCCAAACCATGTCTTTACCGCCGCCGACAATTCTGCAGTAGCAGCGGCCTTTTTCGGGAAGATCAAGATTTTCACCAGCACCAACGGCAACAGCTGGACCGCCTTGTCGACTCCACCGGCAATAACCTTCGACTCTTTCTCCAGCGGGATCGCACCTTTTCTTCCCGCCCCGGCTTTCGAACTGCGGCTGCTCAACCCCATCAAGGCCGCCTTCATCAAGATAGAGATTGAGCCGGTGGGCACTATTCTACTCTCGGACGGCCAGTTGCAGAAGATGACCATTAACAGCCTGGAGGTCTTCCTGCAGGACATGAACATCGTAATTCCGGTTGGCACCAGCAGGACATCGACACAGTTGTCCGGAGCCTACAGCCTGAACCTCAGGGCACGCCTGTGGGATGTCCCGACCGTGACCTTCGACAGCGGCTTCAGCTTGAATCATATCAAGACTGATTCGTCACAATTCACTTATCGCTATTCTTTAGCCAATGGCCTGAGCATCTACCATACCATCAGCCCGACCCTCACCACCAGCGGCCGCCTGTCGCGCCAGGATGAAATCAATCCTGCAAACAACACCAGCAACTCGTCCAACTCCTTGAGCGTTTCTCTGGCTGCCACGCCTCTGCCCACTTTGAGCGGCACCATGAACTATAGCGCCCGCCAGGACAAAACAAATACAACCAGTAAAATTTCCCAAGGACTTAACATGTCAGGTTCTGCAGAGCTTTATCGTGGCGTGAATCTGGGGCTTAACATCGGTGGCGGCCTTACCAGCGACAATACCGGCAAGGAGCAGCAAAGCCTGACCAGCTCTCTGGGAATCAGCCTGTTGCCGCACCGGACTATTAGCATTAATATCGGGGTTGCCGATCAGGAAAGCTGGTCGTCGGGAGGCGATACGCGGCCCGACAGCAGAACCAGTTATAACCGTTCGCTTGACGCCACCATCACCTATAACCCACTTCAGGCGGTCTACCTGTTCGGCTCCTTTAACATTGTCACCCAGTCAACTCAGAAAACCCAGACATCCCAGAGCGTCGGAGGGTCATGGTCTCCGTTCAGAGACGGTGCCATGCAACTGAATATTGCCTACCGTGAGGCGATCCAGCCTGACAGCACCAAGGATAAAATTTTCACCAGCTCGGTTCATTTTATCATTAGACCCGGAACGTACCTGGACGTTTCATATCTTATAGCCACCTCCAGCGGGTTAATCCAGCAAACTGATAACCAGAGCCTGGCTGCTTCTTTTCGGGCCAGTTTTTAACGAAGAACCATTTTCAACGTAAGGGGAGTCACCATGAAACTATTCAAACAACAGCAACGCGGCCTGTCCCGGAAGTTATGTACCAGCATGGCCCTTCTTCTCATGATTGTGCTTGGCGGGTGCGCGACATCCAGCGACCTCTTCCGCGACTCGACTATGGATTTTGGCTCTATCAAGACCGTGGCGGTTATGCCGTTCGCCAACCTTTCGCGGGACCAGCTGGCCGGAGAAAGGGTACGGGACGTGTTTTCAACCGCTCTGATGTCCACCGGGGGCATCTATTCTCTCCCGTCTGGCGAAGTTGCCAGGGCAATTGGCAGTATCGGCATAAGCAATGCCACAGCTCCCTCGGTTGATGAAATTGTCAAAGTTTCCAAGGCGCTTAAGGCCGATGCCGTTATAACCGGCGTCGTGCGCGAATACGGTGATGTGCGGGCGGGCAACGCTACTGCTGACGTTATCTCGCTCAGCTTGCAGTTGATAGAGGGACAAACTGGAAGGGTCGTCTGGTCGGCAAGTACGTCAAAGGGTGGTATCGGTATCATGGAAAAACTTTTCGGCGGCGGAGGGAAACCGATCAATGATGTGACGGAGAAAGCGGTCAATGACCTTATTTCAAAACTTTTTGAATAAAACCATTCTGATGTTTATCAAGGCCAGGTTAGTAGTCAGTACACCACTGCTGCTGATTCTGGCCGGGATAACCTGCTGCGTGGTCACCGGCTGTGCCACTACTCCCGTTGATGCCCTGCGTTTCCGCCCTGCGGCGCCCGCTTGGGGTCCGTTGATAGCGGTGTACCCGATCGAAAACCTGAGCGGGGCGCCGGCGCCGCTCAAGGAGTTGCACACGGAACTGGCTGCTTCATTGCAGCGCGCTGGAGCACGGATCGTGGATCGCAAAGTTTTGGATCAGTTTTTTGAACGCCACTGGGTGCGTCACGTAGGTGGCATTGACGAAGCAACGGCTAATGCGCTGTGGCAAGAAACGGGTGCCGACGCTGTCCTGATTACCAGCCTGGAACTGTACAATGATCAATCTCCGCCGCGTATCGCACTGATGACTCGCCTGGTCAGTACTGACGGAACACCTGAAATACGCTGGATGGACAGTTACGCCAAAGCGGGCGAGGATACTCCAGGGTTTCTCGGACTGAAGATCATTGCAGACCCTGTCCGCCTGAGGGGCAAGGCGCTTGAGTATCTGGAGGCATCCCTGCAGAATTTCATTGCCAATCCACCAAAATTCACAAAGAAAGTCTCTGCCCGCGAGGTGCGCGAGAACAAGCCGTTCACTATTTCGGATTTGATGGCCAAAATGAAGAGTGATGATCCGAGGCGCCTGGCTGGCAATACAGTTAACACAACACCGTGGTATTCCCCAGTCGGTGATCTGTTCTCGTCCCAGTACAAGCCAATATCCTGGTTCAGTTCAAAAGAGGAACCTGATGACCAGTTACGCTCGATCGCCATCCTCCCTTTTCTGGATCTGAGTACACGCAAGCATGGCGCCGAGGTTCTTGCGCTGCATCTGGCCAAACAGCTGGTTATTGACGGAAGATATAAAATCCTTGAAATTGGCGTCATCCGTGATAAGATGCTGAATCTCCGTATAACAATGAGCAGCGGAGTATCCAACGCGAATATAGATGCCATAGCAAACAGCCTGGGTGTCGAACTGGTAATCTCTGGCAAGGTTTTTGATTATCTGGAATCCAATTCTGTCGGACAAAACCCGAAAGTTGACTTTTCCCTGCAGATGTTTGAACGGGACAGCAGAAGAATTCTATGGAACTCACACAGCCGTAATCTGGGCACTGATGGGGTGTTTTTCTTTGACATGGGCCAGATCAGCACCGCCAGCGCTTTAGCCGACCGGATGTGCCAGTCGCTAGTGACACTCATGAATAAAAACAATGTCGCCAGATGACAGGCAGAACAAATTTCAACACATAAGCGAGGAATCATGAGATCAAAATCACGTCTGTTTCTGCCAATTCTTTCCCTGTTTATTTCTGCTTCACTGGCCATGGCCGCCACTACTCAGCCTGAGACTGCAGCACCGGCCTCAGCGCCCGCTCTTGGCGGTGCCGAGTCGCAACCGGCAGCTGAAATCAATCCGGCACAACCTGTCGCACCCATTTCGGTTGGAGCTGAAAACCCGATTCCCAAAACGGATACCATTGTTGTACGTCTCAAAGCACCATTATTGTCGCCGAATTTTTCCACAACCCCCCTGGCAACGGTCAACGATGAGTTGATTACGTTTGATGATCTCAAGGCGGCCCTGGGTGTAATTCACACCGGGATGAGTGAGGGAAAAGCCGCTCCCAAAAAGAATTTTTCCGAAATACTTGAGCGCCTGATCAACTCAAAACTGATTATCCAGGAAGCGCGCACCATCGGACTTGAAAAGGATGAGACGATCCAAAGTTCCATGGTTGAGTTCAAAAAGGATCTCATGCGAGAAATTCTGCTGAACAAACACGTCAAGGATCTGGCCGCTGATGCCAAAGAAGTTGAGAAGGTCTACCGCGAACGAATCAAGGAATGGCGCCTGAAATCACTGATAATCGCCAAAAAAGCGGATGTCAAAGCTTTTGAAGCGGAGATTAAAGCCGGGAAACCATTCGACACGGTGTATGAGAACTTTATCAAGGAAGAACGTGGCAAAAAAGGGGGCAACACAGAAGATTACATAGCTCGGGATGCAATCAATCCGGCCATGATGGTTGCGCTCGAAAAGATGAAAGTCGGAGAGACAGGCACGCCGGTAGCAATTGAAAAGGGATATGTGCTGTATCGCGTGGAAGAGATCCGCAGCAAGGAAGACCCGAAACTGCTTGAACAGTTGCAGCAGGAGATGGGTTCGCAGGTGCGGCTTGCCGAGTTAAAAAAATACCAGGAAAAACTGACCAAAAAATATGTAAAGATGAAAAAACTGTTTAAGACCCTGGATTATGAAAACCCTAAAAACAAATTTGATAAGATGCTGAAGGACAAGCGGGTTATCGCCGATATCAAGGGCGAGAAGTCACTAACAGTTGCGGATTTTTCAGATGCTGTTGCCGCAGAATTTTTTCATGGCGTCCAGCGGGCCATAGAAAGCAAAAAGGTTAACAGTCAGAAAAGTGCCATTCTGGAACAGCTACTTGGCAAGAGAGTACTTGACATGGAAGCACGGTTACTGAAGATTGACCAGAGCGACGAGTTCCGGGAAAAGGTTAAAAGCAAGGAGGATTCAATCCTGTTCGGCACCTTCATGCAAAAGGTCGTGATCCCGGAAATAACAATTACAAGGGATGAAGCAAAAGCATACTACGCTGAGCATGCCAAGGAATATTTCGCGCCCGGTTCCTATCTGCTGGATGCCATTGCGTTCTCCAGCCCGGAAAAAGCCGAAGAGGCAGTCAAAACATTAAAAAACGGCACCGATTTTCAATGGTACAAAGCCAACGCGGATGACCAGGAAAGTATCGACTTGAGACTTCATGCCTTTTTTGATGGCAACCATGCAAACAAGGAAGAGCTGCCGATAAAGATGCAGCAGGCTCTTTCCGGCAGCATCAATGGTGATTACCGGGTTTTCAAGGACGGAACCATTGGTTATGCGATAGCAGTTCTGGAGTATCAGCCTCCGGCAACCCGGCCATATGAACAGGTGGAAGGAGTTGTCAGCGAAGCGTTGTCGTATGACAAACTCAATAAAAGCATTGAATCGTGGGCCATGAAACTGAGAGCATCTTCGGAAGTTACGGTTTATGCCGACTTCACTCAACAGGAGAAACCATGAATACGTTGAAGAACATGCGGGTTTGGGCAATTGCGTTAGTCATGCTGCTCGTCTGCAGCGGTATGATTCCCTGGAGTACATCTGTCAGCCATGCTGCAAAAAAAATGGCCAGCAAGGAATGTCTGGATTGCCATACAAAATTCGAAGCCAAGTTTTTTTCCATGAAGTACCTCCACACAATCGTTAAAGAAAAAAAGTGTGAGAACTGTCATCTCCGTCACGGACGGGTACCCACTTTGCTGCTCAAGAAAGACGGTAACAAGCTGTGCCTTGACTGCCACAGCCCTGCCAAGATTGGACTGACTCGGAAAAACATACATTCTCCACTCAAAAACGGTAAATGCTCACAATGCCACAACCCCCACGGTTCTCAGTCCCCCTCAATGTTGATGGCAGAAGGTAACGACGTTTGCTATAAATGCCATAAAAAAGAGATCTTCGAGAAGAAGTTTGTTCATGAGGTGCTGCGCAAAGAGGGGTGCAAAGCATGTCACAGTGCTCACAGTTCGGATGAGCGCTACCTGTTAACCAAGGCTGAACCTGCACTCTGTCTGGGATGTCATGACAAGTCGGGCAGCCCGTTCAAAAAAGCTCACGGCGGCTATCCGGTGGAAAACAAAGCCTGTTCCATCTGCCATAACCCCCATTCATCTACGCTACCAAAGCTACTCAAGGAAAGCGTCCATAAACCGGTTGCCACCGCTGGATGCGACGGTTGTCACTCTGCTGCTAACTCGGCAACTCCGTTTAGCGTCAATCAAAAGGGATCTGCCCTCTGCCTGCAGTGCCACGACATGCCGTCTCTTACGGCTGGCGGTGTGGTCCAGCACGCTCCATTCAAGGATGGCGAGTGCCTAAGCTGCCACAACCCTCACACCTCCGCGTTTCCGAAACTTACCATCTCTGACGGCAACAAGCTCTGCTTCAATTGCCACAAGGAAAAGGGCGACAAGGTTGCTCATGAACATGCTCCTTTAGATGACACCAAGGGATGTCTGTCATGCCATAAGCCGCATGCGGCAGCTTTCAAGGGACTGGTCAACAAAAAAGGTGCCGATCTCTGTAACGAGTGTCACGCGAAGACCAAAGACGAACTGAAGAACAAGACTGTCCATGATCCCTTTAAAGGTGGAGAATGCCAGACCTGCCATAATCCGCACGGTTCTAATTTTGCAGCCATGGCGGTTGATCGTATCGACAAGGTCTGTTATTCCTGCCACTCTGATTCGGAAATAAAGTTCAAAAAAACCTATTCTCACAAACCGGTGGCCGGAGGCGAGTGTCTCTCCTGCCATAAAGGTCACTCAAGCACGGAAGCAAAACTTCTTAAAGCAGCCAGTCCGAAACTCTGCAGCGGCTGCCACGCAGAAACAATGAAGGCCGAAGCTAACGGTTCCAACCATGATCCCTTCAAGGGGGGTGAATGTCTTACGTGCCACGACTCCCACGCCAGCAACGTAGCCGGCATGCTTGTGAAACCTCAGCTCCAGGTCTGTGCCGGCTGTCACGAACCATACAAGGGGCTCAAGGAGGCCGCCTCCAAGCATGCACCGTTCAGTGATGGGCGCTGTTCCACGTGTCATAACCCCCACAAGGCCAAGCTGAAAAATCTGCTCGTAACCCAGGGTCCAGCCCTCTGCTATACTTGTCACAAAGATCTCAAGGATAAAATGGACAAGCAGAAGCCTCATAACCCGGCGCAACAGGACTGCTTAAACTGTCACAAGCCTCATTATGCTGCATCCACTAAACTGCTTGCCGCAAATGTATCTACTACGTGCGGACAATGCCACGAATCAACCAAACCGGCATTTGGCAAGGCACATATAGGTATAGAGGCATCAGTAATGAATTGCATGAGTTGTCATGACCCTCATGCATCCAAGGATCCGAAGTTTTTCAAAGACTCGATCCACGCACCTTTTGCTGCTCGTGCCTGCGAAGAGTGCCATACCGTACCCAAACCGTGATAAGGAGATAGATACATGAGAGTGCGGAGAGTTTCGTTATTGCTGGCCATAATAGTGCTGACCGTCTGGGGGCACTGTCTGGCGGCTGGTACAGATCAGCAGTTTAAGCTTAAGCCAGGAGCACGCGGCAATCTTTGTCTGAAATGTCATTCCAATTTTAACGAAAAGATGTCTCGAAAGGTGCTGCACACACCGCTTAAAAAGAGAGAATGCTCTGGCTGCCACAACCCCCATACGTCTTCCCATGGCAAGTTGCTTGCTGCCGACAATAAAACGGTCTGCTCGCTTTGCCATGCGTCCATGATTTCCGCCAAGGCACGCAGTGTTCATAAGGTAGTGGCCGATGGCAGCTGCATGAAATGTCACGACCCCCATTCATCTGACAATAAGGACAGTCTGATCAAGGAAGGTAAAACACTCTGTTTCAGCTGTCATAAGGCTCTTGGCGATAGTTTTGCTAAAGTCAAGTACCGCCATGCACCTGCGGTAAGTAATTGCCTTACCTGCCATGAGGTACATTCATCGGACAAGGGGCCGTCTCTTCTCAAAAGTGAAATCAATGTTCTCTGCCTGGGTTGTCACCAAAGCAACAAGCCACTGTTCATGAAAAAACACATGAATTACCCCGTAAGTAAGGCACTTTGTACCGGCTGTCACAATCCGCACGGTTCCGACAGCCCGGGACTGCTCCTCGCAAACGTTCATTCACCGGTAGCCAAACGTATGTGCAACCAATGTCATATGGATTCCGATTCAGCAACACCTCTCAAGCTTAAAACTGAGGGAATCCGTCTCTGTCGCGGATGTCACAATGACATGGTCAACAAGACGTTCGAAAAGAATCGTATACATTGGCCTTTGCTGAGTAAGAAGGGCTGTCTGGCGTGTCATAATCCACATGCCTCTGAAGTAAAAGGACTGCTGCGCGACCCAATGGCAAAACTATGCTACAAATGTCATGAAGACACATTGAGACGCCAACAGAAGAATGTCTCCAAACATGAACCGGTTGCTGAAGGGCGCTGCAGTGAGTGTCATGATCCACACTCATCAAACTCCCTCTTTTTAACCAAAAAAGATTACAAATTTGATCTGTGCTTGAACTGTCATGACTGGGGTCGCCATTCAGCCCACCCGATTGGTGAAAAATCTGTCGATCCGCGAAATAAGAATCTCTCTCTGGGTTGTGTTTCGTGTCACCGCTCCCATGGGACCGAAAACAAGAAGTTGTTCTACTATAATTCAACCACTGAGGTATGTATCCAGTGCCATGAAAAACTCACGAGGTAATACCAATGATTCGAATTATACGCATACTTGCCTTTCTTCTGGTTACAGCCTGTACGTGTAACGCCCATGCTGCAACAGCCTTGAAGTTCAAGCCCTTGGGGATTGCGTACGCGGATTCCAAAAACGGGCCTCTCAAGACCCCTGAAGGGGTTGCCTGCAGTCCGACAGCGATACTGGTCTCTGACACCGGCAATGGCCGACTGGTGCGCTACAACCTGGTGAACGACGACATCAAGGAAGGAACCGAGGTTAAACTTTCCCAGATTCCCTATCCGCTCCGCGCAAAATTTGCCGCTAAGGGAGAGTTGCTGGTGTTGGACGGCAAGAGTCAAAAAATTGCTCGTGTAGCTGCCGACAACACATTTATCGCCTATCTTGAACCCCAGAACGTTCCTGCACCGGACACGATCGTTACGCGAAGCTTTACGGTAGATGCCAACGGAAATATTTATCTGGTTGATATAATGGGAGAGCGTCTGCTTGTTCTCGATCCCAAAGGTGTTTTTATCCGCCAGTTACCATTTCCAGCGGATTTTGGTTATATCTCTGACGTTGCTGTTGACCAGAAAGGTACCGTTCTCATTCTGGACAGTATAAAAGGTCAAGTATTGCGTGCCGCTTCAAACGAGAACAGCTTTACGGTTATGGCCAAGGACCTGCAGAATTATCTCTTTTTTGCTGTTTCAATCGAAACGGATAGTCTGGGACGCGTGTATCTTGTGGATCAGAATGACAACGGCGTAATTTTGATTGGACAGGACGGCCAGTTTTTGAGTCGCTATCTCAACTTCGGCTGGAAACCGGGGCAGGTTTTTTATCCCTCTCAGGGATGCATTGCCGGAGACAGTATTTTTGTAATCGCAGATCGCAACAACAGCCGTATACAGCTCTTTAAGCTGCAATAAGGGATAAACATTTTTAAAATCGTATAATACCTCGTTGTTTCAAAGGATAAACCAGTCCAGCTGTTACCATGCGGACTGATACAATAGATTTTACTATCTAGGCGAGTGGCACCCCTTGAAAGGATAAACAATGAATTTTTTAACACGCTTTTTGAGCAAATATTCCAGACGTAATTTACTGCAGGCAACAATAGTGATCATAATGGTTGTACTTTCATTAGGTTGCAGCAAAAAACCTGTAGTGGTCGGCACATGGGAGAATACTTCAGTAAGAGAATTGATTGAGTTTAAAGCTGATAACTCCGGAGTCATTCAAGGTAAAAATCTAGAACCTCTTGGTTTTACCTGGAAGGAAACAGCTAAAGACTCTTATAACCTTAGCGTAAACTTCCAGGGCCAACAAAAAATTCTTAAAGGCTTTGTCCAGAACGATACCTTGATACTGGAAAATGAAGCGGGAAAAGAAACATATCGAAAAAGGCCTATTGATTAAAGTGTTTTCACTGATAAATTACGTTAAATAGCTGGATGAACCGATTGGCTACTTGCAACAGACCGCAAATAAAGTAGTTTTTCTGTGGCATGTTTGTTGCATAATTTTAATTGAATATCTTGAGTGCAAGATCAATGCAGTTATATTGAATGATGTGGGCACATCTAAAAAAACCACCGTTAACAGAGCAGCGGCTACTTTGTTAACGGATAAAATCAAAGGAGGGAATATACGATGAAACATAGACAGTATGTTCAAGCAATTATTGGAGCGCTTGCTTTCATGGTAATATCATCCTGCGGTGATCAGTCATCATTGCAGCAAGGTTCCGTGAATAACAACACAACTATGGCTAAAGGTTCGGAAGTAAATGCACTTCCGGTCAAAGGCAAACTGATTTCAACGACTGCACCATTGAAAGCGGTATTTGGCATGATCTGGGTCAACTCTGTTGAAAACCGCGAATACATCTTCGACGGTGCTCAATGGGTACCTCACGACCAGTCCGTTGGTGATTTCTATAAGGCCAAGGAACTCAAAGCAAAAAGCGCCCCCAAAACAGTAGCTCTGACTCAGGACGAGGTCTGCGTTGACGGCGATCCCAGCTGTACGCCGACCGGTGCCCATGGACCACATGTTGCTTTCGATTGCAAGATCTGCCACAAGGTCGGCGGCCGATTGTCATTCTCTAGGACGTCGTCACCTACAGCGTACGGTACCGGCATACCAAGCCCGACCTTTAATGCAACTGCTAAAACCTGCTCGAATATTGCCTGCCATTTTGTCCCACCCGGTCAATTCAGTTTTTACAGTATTAATGGGGATGGGGAGGCTTATCTGGTAACCGTGAACTACGGAGGAGGAACAGGCGCCGGGACCACGCCTACCTGGACCGGCACTTCAGGGGGCTGTTCAGCTTGTCATGGTAATCCGCCCCGTAACGGGTCCGACGGTTCCAACGTTTGGCACAGCGGTAATCATGGCGGCCAAGGCCCTACCGGCGCTTATAATCAATGCCAGTTCTGCCATCCCGATGCAAGCAGCCCTGGCAATGGAATTGCCGATACGATCACCGTTCCGGCACTACACACAAACGGAATTGTAAACGTACAGGCTGTTTTCAGGTCTTCCTGTTTTAGCTGTCATTGACAGATCTTTTCTGTCAGGCAACAGCATAACATCTCTGCGGCCCGGCTTATGCCGGGCCGTTTTGTTTACGATAGTATACAGACTGTCCAGATCAATTCATGACAACTTCTCAGACGACAGACAGCACGAATACTGGCTATGCACTGGACTTCAGGAAACACTGGATGGGGTTTGCGCTTGCGTTATCCATTGCACTGCACATCGGGGCGGCACTGGTTTTTATTATTGCCGGCAGTTTCAGTGTAACCGAAAAAAATTCAGCTAGCTTCATTATTCAGGATATCGCACTGACACCATCGATCAGCGCACCGGCAAAATCGATAACCGCTACACCATCTGCACTTCCCCCCCCGATGACATCATCACCGTCACCAGCAGCAGAGCAGGAAGCGGTTAACCCTGCCCAGGAAGCGGAAACAGAGCAGCCGTCAGAATCCGCAGCAAGTCCCGGGAAAGAGGGTGGACTGATGTCTACTCCTTTGGGATTGGGAATGACATATGGCTATTTCAGCGGTTTGGCCGACGGCAGATCGTTGCGGGATGATATCCGGGGTTATTATTTTGACATGGTGGAGAAAATCAACCGGGAGTGGTGGAACAAAGCGGGGCTCCTCAAGGAACCGCTTCGCCAGGATGGTATTTTTGAGTTGCTGGTCCAGCGGGATGGAACCATAGTTTCGATAAGCAGGTTACAGGGGACCGGTTCCAGTGAAGCCGACCGATTGCTGACTGAGATAATCAGGGTGACTTCACCTCTCCCCCCTCTGCCGTCCACCTATAATCTGGAGCTATTCCGGGCACCGATCAAAATCAAGGCACCATCATTTCTGTTACGCTTGGCAAATTGAACATAAGCTCCTGACCGTACGCCCCATCTCTCAGCATCGACTGCTAATTCCAATTCCAGATCAAAGCGCCTTCTTCGTTGGCTCGTCTTCGGCAACTCAACATACTGCGGGTATTCTTTCGTCGACTCAATCCTCGCCGCCTTGAATTCATCTTTGATTTGAAATTGGTATAACTTGGCTTGACCCTAATCTTTTGTGTGGCACTTATTGCATAGCCCGCGCTGTACGGCAGCAAAGCGGCTTGATGGCCTGTCGTAAAGAGACCACTGGGTTTCTGAGGCCGTTCGCCCTTGGGAATGTTCAACAGCCGCACCATTGTCAGTACCAGGGTATTTGCCGTTATACACTATAAAATCAGTATCCATGTTCCAGCGAGCCATGCTGTTCCAACCGGAAGCATGAGCCCTGTGACAGGTAAGACACATTACATTGGAGCCTGATTCAGCCCCCTTGGTATAACTGCCATTGTTCTTTGCGTGCTGGGTAAGAGTCACCCTGTTATCAGTACCTTCTTCAAATGGAATCAGAGAAATGTACGCGTTATCAAATCTCCCGTTTATATTCCCTGACTTCACATACGCATTGTAATTTGCAATGGTTTCCCGACCGCAGTTAGCGCATTTACCGGCCGGGTGGACACGACCACTGCAACCGGAAGTGTGGCAATTCCCGCACCATTCCGACATCCCTGATCCATAAGCGACCCTCGTATCCGAAACGTTTTCTTTCCTGTTGTAATCACGTGGCGAACTGGCAACAGGGGCATCAGCAGTAAAAACCACATTCGGCACGGAACTCGTTTTGTAGCCTCTGCCGCCTAGCATACGATACGCACCTCCGTCACTGGTATTTGTGGATATTTTCCCGTGCGGATCATGGCAACTGATACAGGAAAGACTACTGCTAGGATATCGACCATCTGGTGAAATCCTCAGACGACTGTCTTCCACATATCCAAAATCGTTGGCAATTATATTATGACCATGCCGCTCTCCAGGACTGGACCCGGATTCTCGGGAGGATCGCCAGGAGTAGCTCTTCTTCAGCCAGCCGAAATCACCACCGGGAGTTAATTGTGAGGGAGGGAAGCCAGACCTGATATCCATCGTGTTTGTTGCAACATAATATCCAGTAGGTTTCCGGGTGCCTTGTGGGGCTTCATGGCAGAGAAGGCAAGTGGAACTGGCATCTGAACCTTTTAAGGATGGACCTTGTCCCACATGGCATTCACGACACTCATTTGTGCCTCCGGTATGGAATTTCAGGGTGACGGAGGTGCCCTTCTTATGGCACTCAATGCACTCGACACCAATTTTGCCGAACGCCTCTGCTGTTGTACAGCGCCAAAAAGCATCAAGGATTATTACTGATAAACACAGAATTATTCTGGAGCTGACGGGCATATGAGTCCTAATATATATTTAATTAACAGCTGATATAGTATTGTTTGCAACTGGTTAGAATCTAGGCTGAATGATCTGGCATAATATAAAATGGCGAAATTGATTGCAGCTATAAGTCAGCAAAACTACTATTATGGAATACGATGCATTTTATATACACTCAACGTTGAATAGTATTCAAAAAAACAATTAAAATATATCATAGCTCTTGACTGTTTTCCAGATAATCGTAATAGTATCGAAACAACACCTTCATAGGGGGATAGCGAAATCATGGGTAAAACTGATGCAATGAATAGCTCTATCGGATTAACAACACAAAACCATTATCGTTTCTTTCTATATATATATTCTTTAGTGATTGTGTCCCTTGGAGTTTCATTAGCCGGATTGGGAGTCTTATGGTCGCTTCCCAATAATCTTGGTGAGGGTTATCACAATGTCCAAGCAATGCTGCGCGGTATACAGCAAGTGCTTTTCCTTAGAATTGCCTTGTTCTATGCCATAATGACTATTCTCATAGTACTCGCAATTGTGGTGCTTCACCTTTTGTATTCTCACAGGATTGCAGGACCCGTTTATCGAATTGGTCAGGAAGCTGCTAAAATTGGACATGGAGATCTGACCGGAAAGATAAGATTTAGACAGCACGACAACCTGATGGACATGGCAGAATCCATGAATGATATTAAGTTGCTGTACAGGGAACATATTAACTGCGTCCAGGAAAGTCTTTCCATTATCGAGGAACAATCGCTAAAGATGAACACCCTTATCCAGCAAGGAAAAGATGAAGTTTCAATTGAACAGGCTGCAGAGAAATTATCCAAAAGCAGTGATGCTATCGCCACTTGTCTTATAGAAGTCAGAACTTAATTGAAACGACTATGCGTCTGTTTATCAATCTGTATCCAGTACTTATTGACTAAACATATTTGTATATGGGTGATATTGAACTATTTGAATGGGGGCAATGGTGCTTTTTAGAAAAATATACTTTATCGATAAAAAACTGCAGACTCGCTTTATTCTCAAGTTTGTTTTATTAGTGTTTTTCTGGGCTGTTTCAACCGTTGGGCTTTATACCTATCTGATAGCTAAAAAACTTGACTCAGTACGTTATTCATCCCATGTTGATGCAAAAACAACCGGTGAGTTGCTTCTTCCCATCACGCTTGGAACTCATATTATTTCCTTACTGGTTTTTGCCGCAATTTTGGCCTATGCCATGCGATCCATCTGGAAAAGGCTTTCTCCACCGCTCTATTCTATAAAAAAGGATCTGACAAGAATAGCCTCTGGAGATTTAACAGGTGAAGTTAGCCTCTGCGATGGTGAGGAGTTTCAGGAATTGGCGAGTGAACTGGAAAAGATGAGGAAAGTTCTCAGACAAAACTTCATGCGGATTAAAGATCAGCAGCAAGCTCTTTCTTTGGCCACTACCGATATTGATAACTCAATTAGTGCTGGGAATATTTCTATCAGTCATATTGTTTCACTACAAACTGCGACAATCAAAATGAAGGAATCTATCGAAGTGTTTACTAACAATGCTGCTCCCGCAGACTTGCCAAGCGGACTAAGGTAAGGCGGGCGAGGTGGCGTAGTTTAAGACGACAACACCCCTCAGGCGGGTGCCATCAATACGCATCCAACGGACTGAATTAAGGTGAAACAATCATGGACAAGCGACATGCAGCACGACGTGACGTTGTTTCATTGCAAGAAGCACTGACCAGGGCCTTGCTCATATTACCTGACAATCATGAAATTGAGTCATGTGTCATTGATATCAGCTCTCAGGGCTTGAAAGTTTCAATTCTACCTTCAGCTGTCTCCTTGTCAATTCCGCGAAAAAATGAAATTGTTGCGGTTATTTTTAAAGCTATCCCGTTACAACTTGCCTGCAAATGCATATATTCCATGTACTGCCAAGACGGGAGCATGCTTATTGGCTTTTTTGTATTTGATCTTGATGGACAAAAAAAACTACTCTATCTTTTAGATGAGATAGAGTAGTTATACCAGGTGCTTATGATATATAAACCTTAAATATCCATAGAAATTAAAATCACTTTGCTGAGCATATCTATCTCCCCGCAATAAAACTTCAGCTTTTCAGACAACTATTTTTTTATGGCTGCATTCTCTACAATCACATTATATTTATAGCCAGATCCAAAGTCTTTGTTTGTAAGAAGGGTGCCGGAAAGCGTAACTATATCTCCCACCTTGGGAAGGTCTTTTGAAGTAAATACCAAATCATTTGTTTTCTTGGATATTTCACCAGTTCCATCTTGTAAATGTATCCAGTTTCTGCCCATAATCTTGGCAGAGACCTTCATTACTTTCCCCTTTACAGTTACAGACTTGTTGTTAAGATCGGCACTCTTAGAATAGCACTGGGCGATGGTATAAACATTATCACCTTCTACCTTATCAACAACTATTTTTTGAGAGGAGATGGGAATCGCCACATTACTGCCAACTGACTTCTTTTTCATCAGTTCCGCTTCTGCAGGAGTCAAGGGTGTGTTGCAAAACATTATCATATCAAAGGTACGATTAAGGGCCTTACTCTGAAAATTCATCATTGGCATGCATCCGACGGAGTTGAGTTCCTGGCCAACAAAAACTGACATTACCGGGAAAGCCGCCCAGAGTTTCTTCCCATCTTTTTCCAGATTAACGTACGTATATCCTCCCTCTGTCATTGTCTCAATGACCTTGCCGGTTACACCAGAGGCAACGCCCCCACCCATCTGCTGCTTGACTTCCGTTTTTACTAATTCTGTCTCCTGCGCTGCAATAGAACATCTTCCGGCAATCGGCAACGAGAGAATAAGGAAAAAAACCCAACTGCTTGCATATCGCTTCATTTTGAACTCCCTTTTCTACACAGCTAATGGCTGCGCAAACAATTATTAATGATGTAAATGTAGCACCATTAGTCATAAATTGGCAAGCACTCGGAACCTCGAAATTAAAAGTGCTGTGAATCGCCACCAGTTTCCTGGACACTTCCAGCTTTCATGACATTTGCAATGGTCGGTCCACCCTGGATTCAAGCTCATTATCCGATTTGAATCTCTCAAAAATAGTGGCAAGAATCAATTTGAAACTTGAATTCTCGCTTTTCAGCGAATCCACTACGCTATAAGACCGGAAATTGCCATTATCAAGGGAAACTGAAAAACAGTCCTGAGTCTTAAGAACGTTTACAAATAGATGTTTAAGTTGCAACTGGGTCCATATATTTTACTGGCACGATTACTGCTAATGAAATCCTGCAAAATCTTCCGTGTTTAGCCTTTTTGCATTTTCCAAGATAACATGGGTATTTACCGGGTATCTTCCGGTTAACCTTGAAAATATCTATTACCACATACGACTCACTCCGATAAGGGCAAAGCCGGAGCAATCCGGTGACGCAAAGCCATGGGTCCAGGCACTGTTCTGAAAAGAATGATGCAGGGATCGCCAGGCTACCGAAGAACGTGCGGAGTTGGGTGCTTCAGGCAACAAAGTCTGAGGAATAAACGCCTATCTCCATGCATCGGATAGGCGTTTTTCTTTTTCAGATGAGTTCATATAATTTGTAGATGATATTAAGGGGGATGGATTATGTGCTGTCAACTTATTGGAAACGCAGGTAAATCAAGAGTAGGGTTAGTGCTGTCGAGGCTCAAACTGCCCATTTTTGTTAAACTGGCGACAGTATTTTTGCTCCTGTTCTGTTTTGTTTCTGTTCCTCGAGTGGAAGCCAAAAACTTTTCGGTCATGGCTGACATGACTGCTACTCGCTATGGTCACACGATCACCCTGCTGCCAAACGGTTTGGTCCTGATAGCGGGAGGATATAACAACACCGATTGCCTTAAAACAGCAGAAATCTACAACCCTGATACTGGAACCATAACTCCAGCCCGGGACATGAAGTCTGCGCGTATGGAACATACCGCCACCCTGCTCGCAAATGGCAAGGTACTGATAACGGGCGGCAGAAACGGCACTGTAGCGGTCAGTTCATTCGAAATTTACAATCCATCGAACGGAACATTTTCTTCTATTGCAACCAATTCACTGGGCAGGGTAGGGCACTCGGCCACTCTGCTGCCGAATGGCAAGGTGCTGGTTGCGGGCGGTAGTAATAACAATAAATATGTTACTGCTGTAGAACTCTATGACCCCGAAAAGGACAGCGTTGCCTCTGTTTCGAGTGTTGTGACGCCACGAAGCGGCCATACAGCAACGTTATTGCCGAATGGCAAGGTCATACTCGTCGGAGGTATGAATGGTAACACGTACATCACTTCTGCCGAAGTCTATGACCCGGTCGCGAATAAATTTTCAACTGTTGGGCAACTGAATGCCAACCGTATTGCCCATACCGCCACCCTTCTGGAAGACGGCAGGCTGCTGATTTCGGGCGGGCGTAACGAAAGTGGTATTGTCAGTAAGGCGGAAATTTTTGATCCGGCAACCGGTGTATTTACGCTGGTTGATAATATGGTATCGGCCCGGGCAGATCATACTTCAACACTCATGCCGGATGGAGGGGTGCTGATTGCCGGCGGCAGAAATGCGCTTGGGTATCTGAATACGGGGGAAGTATTTTACCCCGAGACAGGCGCCTTTTCCGCGACCTCAAATATGTCGTCAGTACGCGATATAAGTTCTGCAATTCTGCTTCCCAGCGGCAAGGTGCTTGTGGCTGGAGGGTGGGATGGGGTGTCTGCAGCCTGCAGTGCGGAGATATTTGACCCAGAGATCATACAGGCCAAGTACCGGCTGCATCTCAATACAGTGGGCAAGGGCGAAGGCTCTGTCAAATTTACTCCGGGGAGAAACTGTTCCGGCGGCTGTGCCCAGTTTTACCCCAGCGGTACAAACGTGAGGCTGACCCCGATTCTGGACCCCGATTCGGTGTTTCTCGGCTGGTCAGGATGCGATTCGGTTGACGGCAGCGACTGTATCGTCACCATGTCTAAAAACCGCCATGTTAAGCTAAAGACTACCGAAGCAGAAGCGGATGACAATAAAGCAGAGTACGGTGTTAGCGCAACGTCCGGCCCCAACGGCAGCTTAACACCGAATGGCACGACAATGGTTGTTCGGGGAAAGAACATTACCTACACAATCACTCCGGCCAATGGCTATCATGTTGCTGAGGTTCTTGTTGACGGTCACAATGATCTGGGCGTGGTTGATTCGTTCACCTTTGCCAATGTGAAAAAACCGCATACCATCTCAGCAACTTTTGCGCTCAACAATGCCTTCACCATAACTGCAAGTGCCGGAGTTAACGGAGCCATATCTCCGCAAGGTCCGCAAGTCCTTGCCATAGGAACCGTCCAGACCTATGTGATCACCCCCGCAGCAGGATTCAAAATCGCGGATGTGCTGGTGGACAATGTTTCAGTCGGTGCTATCAGCTCCTATACGTTCACCGATATTGCCGCTGACCACACTATCAGTGCGACATTCATTGCTAACCTTTACACAATTACCGCCACTGCCGGAGCCAATGGCAGCATTGATCCGGCAGGAGTCAGCACTGTTATTCAGGGAAATGGCCAGAATTTCACCATAACCCCGGCAACGGGCTACAAAGTGGAATACGTACTGGTTGACGGAGCTTCCGTCGGCGCAGTGACCAACTTCAGCTTCAGCAATGTAACGGCCAATCACACGATCAGTGCCAGCTTTATTCCGGTCGTCTTTGTCATCACTGCCAGTGCCGACACCAACGGCACTATCAGTCCCACCGGGCCCACAAATGTGAACAGCGGCGCGGACCAAGGCTATACAATTACTGCCGCAACGAACTTCAAGGTGGCCGATGTTCTGGTAGATGGCGTATCAAAGGGAGCAGTGACCAGCTACAGCTTCAGCAACGTTACGGCAAACCACTCGATCAGCGCCACCTTTGCCCCGGTTGTCTATGTTATCACCGCCAGCGCAGGGGCGAATGGCAGCATTAACCCCGCCGGGCCCGCTAACGTAAAAAGCGGTGCCGACCAAGTTTACACCATAACGGCAGCACCGAACTTCAAGGTGACCGATGTGCTGGTGGACGGTGTTTCAATCGGTGCGGTGACCAGCTACAGCTTCACCAACGTAAAAGCCAACCACACAATCAGCGTGACCTTTGCCCCAACAGTCTTTGTCATCACCGCCAGTAGCGGCGCAAACGGCAGCATCACCCCAGCCGGGGCCTCTAACGTGAACAGTGGCGCCGGGCAGACCTACAGCATAACTGCAGCACCGAACTTCAAGGTGGTTGACGTTCTGGTTGACGGTGTCTCCATCGGCGCAGTAGCCAGCTACAACTTCACCAGCGTAACAACCAATCACACGATCAGCGCATCCTTCGCCCCGATCGTTTATGTCATCACCGCCAGTACCGTCGCGAACGGCAGCATTACCCCCGCCGGACCGGTAAACGTGAACGGCGGTGCCGGGCAGACCTACAGCATAACTGCAGCGACTAACTTCAAGGTCACAGATGTCCTGGTCGATGGCGTTTCTGTCGGCACAATGACTAGCTACAGCTTCACCGCCGTAACCGCCAACCATACGATCAGCGCAGCCTTCACTCCAATCATCTATGTCATTACCGCCACTGCCGGGGCGAACGGAAATATCAGCCTCAACGGACCCGCCAACGTGAACAGCGGCGACGGACAGGCCTACGCCATTAGCGCAGCACCAAACTTCAAGGTGGCTGATGTCCTGGTGGACGGCGTTTCCGTCGGCGCAGTAACCAGTTACATCTTTACCAACGTAACAGCCGCCCACACTATCAGTGCATCCTTTGCTCCGATCGTCTATGTCATCACCGCCAGCACCGGGACGAATGGTAGCATCAGCCCCTCGGGTCCCTTCAACGTGAACAGCGGTTCCGACCAGGCCTACACCATTACTCCAGTGCCGAACTTCAAGGTGTCCGACGTGCAGGTGGACGGGGGGTCAGTTGGTGCAGTGACCAGCTACAGCTTCAGCAATGTAACCGCCAACCACACGATCAGCGCATCCTTTGCCCCAATCGTCTATGTCATTACCGCCAGCGCAGGCGCAAACGGCAGCATCACCTCCGCCGGTCCCTCCAACGTGAACAGTGGCTCCGAACAGGCCTACACGATTACCGCAACGCCGAACTTCAAGGTGGCCGATGTCCTGGTTGACGGTATTACCGTTGGCGCAGTAACCAGCTATAACTTCACCAGCGTAACAACCAATCACACGATCAGCGCATCCTTCGCCCCGATCGTCTATGTCATCACCGCCAGCGCCGGTGCGAACGGCAGCATCACCCCCGCCGGACCGGTAAACGTGAACGGCGGCGCCGGGCAGAACTATGCGATTGCTGCAGCTCCGAACTTCAAGGTGGCCGATGTCCTGGTGGACGGCGTTTCCATCGGCGCAGTAGCCAGCTACAACTTCACCAGCGTAACAACCAATCACACGATCAGCGCATCCTTCGCCCCGATCGTTTATGTCATCACTGCCAGTACCGGCGCGAACGGCAGCATCACTCCCTCCGGGTCGAGCAATGTTAACAGCGGCGCTGAGCAGACCTACAGCATAACTGCAGCGCCTAACTTCAAGGTGTCCGATGTCCTGGTCGATGGCGTTTCTGTCGGCACAATGACTAGCTACAGCTTCACCGCTGTAACCGCCAACCATACGATCAGCGCATCCTTCGCCCCGATCGTTTATGTCATCACCGCCAGTACCGGCGCGAACGGCAGCATCACCCCCGCCGGACCGGGCAACGTTAACAGCGGCGCTGGTCAGACCTACAGCATAACTGCAGCGCCTAACTTTAAGGTGGCTGATGTCCTGGTGGATGGTGCTTCCGTCGGCGCTGTAACCAGCTACAGCTTCATCAATGTAACAGCCAGCCACACGATCAGTGCTAATTTTGCCCCAATCGTCTATGTCGTCACCGCCAGCGCAGGGGTGAACGGCAGCATTAATCCTGTCGGTGCTAACAATGTCAACAGTGGAGCAGGAATAGTATTTGCTATTGTTCCTGTCCATGGCGGCACCCCATTGGACAGCTACAAGGTTGCTGATGTCCTGGTTGACGGGAGTTCCGTCGGTGCGTTGACAAGTTATACATTCAGCAATGTTACGGCGAATCACTCTATTACCGCATCGTTCACGCCGTTAGCAGTAAGTCTTGATTATTTCATAGTAACAGCAACTGCCGGAACCGGCGGGAGCATAACCTCCGCAGGGGACAGTGTGCTTTTCCCGGGTGAAAACAGCCCGGTGTATGGCATTACCCCAACGGCCGGATACCAGATCGCTCAGGTACTCATTGATGGTGTGTCCATGGGCAAGATCACCACCTACAGTTTCAGTGGTGTCACCTCAAATCGCACCATAACCGCAACCTTTACCCCGATCACGTATGCAGTCACGGCTACATCCGGAGCGAACGGTAGCATTGATCCTGTCGGCGCAACCACCGTGAACTATGCGGCAGCCCAGAATTACTCCATCGCTCCCGCCCTTGGCTTCAAGGTGGCCGATGTCCTGGTGGACGGAGTTTCCGTTGGCGCGGTGACCAATTACAGCTTCACCAACGTGACATCCAACCACACGATCAGCGCATCCTTCACCTCGATCGTCCTTACCGTCGCGGCAACTGCAAATACCAATGGCAGTATCAGTCCCGTTGGGCTCAGCAACGTAAATTACGGTTCCGGACTGACGTACGGCATCACCCCTGCCGCTGGATTTAAAGTGTCCGATGTCCTGGTGGACGGCGTTTCCGTCGGCGCGGTGACCAGCTACACGTTCACCAACGTAACAGCCACCCACACGATCAGTGCAACCTTCACTCCGATCGTCTATGTCATCACCGCCAGCGCCGGAGCGAACGGCAGCATCACCCCCGCCGGACAGGTTAACGTGAGCTTCGGCGCCGGGCAGTCCTTTACTGTCACCCCTGCCGTCGGATTCAAGGTGGCGGATGTCCAGGTAGATGGCGCTACAGTGGGCAAGGTAACCAGCTATACCTTCACCAATGTAACGGCAGTCCATACCATCGCCGTTACCTTTACTCCGGTTACCTACGACCTGATCGCCACCTCCGGTGCAAATGGCAGCATCGATCCGACCGGACTTGTTACCGTGAACCACGGTGTCAACCAAACCTATACCATAACCCCTGCTACCGGCTTCAAAGTCGCAGATGTACAAGTTGATGGCGCTTCAGTGGGCAAGGTCACAAGTTACACCTTTACCAACGTAACGGCAGGCCACTCTCTCGTTGCCGCCTTTACGCCGATTACCTTCGACCTGACGGCTTCTACCGGAGCAAACGGAAGTATCGATCCGGTCGGGGTCACCACCGTGAACAGCGGTGACAGCAAGACCTACACCATCAGCCCCGCCACGTTGTGCAGGATACTGGATGTCCAGGTCGACGGTGTTTCAGTCGGCGCGGTTACCAGCTACAGCTTCACCAATGTCACTGCAATCCACACCATATCAGCCACATTCCAACAGCTTGTGGCAGGCGTGGACTACTTCGGCATCACCGCCGTAGCTCCTACGATCGGCGGGGCAATCACTCCGGAAGGAGTCAGAAATGTCCTGAAAGGTGCTGACAGTACGGTTTACACAGTAACCCCATCCTACGGTTACGTGATCGTTTCCGTGGGGGACAATGGCGTGCAAATAGCCAAGCGCCCAGTCGGAACATTCACCTATACCTTTGTTAATGTTCAGAAGGCGCACACGATCTCTTCCACGTTTCAGCTGGCCACCTACACCATATCGCCAAGTGTTGTCGGCAATGGCAGCATGTCACCGGCCAATCCGGTGACGCCAACATTTGGTGCAAGTCAATATTGCTCATTTACCCCAAGTGCCGGATATCATGTCGCCGATGTCCTGATTGACGGTGTATCAATCGGCGCGGTGGCCAACTATACCTTCACCAACATCAACGCATCCCATACTATACAGGTTCAGTTTGAGGCGAACGCACCGGTCACCGTCACCGCCACAGCCGGAGCCAATGGTTCAATTTCTCCCGCAGGTGTTTCAACCGTGTTGAGCGGCAGTAACCTGACCTACACCATGACCCCGCAGGTCGGCTACCGCGTTGCTGGTGTGGTTGTAGACGGAGTATCAAAAGGCGCAATAAACAGTTACACCTTCGCAAAGATTTCATCGACGAACCACACCATAGACGTTACCTTCACCCTGGACATTTACACCATTACATCCTCAGCCGGCGCCAACGGCGCAATCAGTCCAGCAGGAGTAGTAACCGACATTGCCCCGGGGAGTACGCTGGTCTATACCATTACCCCGGCAGCCGGTTACAAGGTAAGCAATGTGATCGTCGACGGCTCATCAAAAGGGAACGTAACGAGCTACATCTTTGCCGGTATCGTGGCCAACCATACCATCAGTGTGACTTTTACGCCGATAACCTACGCCATCACGCAGTCGGCGGGGCTTGGCGGCACAAACTACCCGAACAGCGTGGCCTACATAGTGTCCGGAACAAACGCTACCTACAGCATTGCTCCGGATCCCGGTTACCATGTTGCCGATGTCCTGGTTGACGGAGTATCGGTTGGCGCAGTTACCACGTACACATTTACCAATGTAACGGCTGATCACAGCATTGCGTCGATCTTCGCCGAGAACCCGACCGTGACCATCACCGCCACTGCCGGGGCAAACGGCAGTATCAGCCCATCCGGCGCAGTATCGGTCGTGTCCGGTAAAAACATTACCTTCACGATGACTGCCGATGCAGCATACCGCGTGGCTGATATAATTGTTGACGGCGTATCGAAGGGGGCCTTGAATAGCTATACCTTTACAAATGTTTCAGCAGTAAATCACACTATTAACGTCACTTTTATGCTTGATATCTATATCATCAGCACCAACGCCGGACCTGGCGGGAGTATTTCGCCGTCAGCAAACGTTGTTGTCGCCAAGGGGGGCAACAGTCCGCTCTATACCGTAACGCCGTCTACCGGATACGTGATTGTTTCTGTCGGTGACAATGGCAAACAGCTGGCAAAGGATCCCGTCGCTCCCTATACCTACTCCTTTGGCAATGTTACGACGGATCACGTACTCAGCGCCACCTTCAGGCTGTCAACCTACGCCATCACACCTATCATCGGGGCTAACGGCAGCATGACACCGGCAATCCAGTTGTACCCGACCTATGGCGCGAACCAGTATTGCACCATAACGCCAAACTCCGGTTACCATGTTGAAGATGTCCTGATTGATGGTGTATCGATTGGGCCGGTGACCAGCTACACATTCTCAAATATATCTGCTCCACACACCATTGAGTCACGTTTTGCGGCAAATCCGTCCGTAACCGTCACTGCAAGTACCGGAGCACACGGTACTATTGATCCAGTTGGTGTTACCACTGTTCTAAGCGGCAGCAGCCTGACCTACAACATGTCTCCAACAGCTGGTTACCGGGTGGCGGATGTCATTGTGGATGGCGTGTCGATGGGCGCAGTTAACAGTTATACCTTTACGAAAATAACCGAACTGAACCATACAATCAGTGTTACGTTCACTCAGGACATCTATACAATTATAGCCACTGCCGAAGCTAATGGCATTATAGACCCAGCTGGCACAATTACAATTAATGGTGGCGACAGTATTACCTTCACCATTACTCCAGCAGAAGGATACAAAGTATTGAACCTGGCTATTGATGGAGTCTATGTCGGTGCCCAGACCACATACACTTTTTCAACCGTGTCGGGTAATCATACTATCAATCCTTCATTTGCATTGATCCAGTAATCTGGCTCTAAAACCAGCAAAAAAGGTTGGCCATTATGGCCTAGCCGGTTACTTAATCTGTTGAAATGACAAAATCCCCATCAGCTTTATTGCTGTTGGGGATTTTGTCATTTCCGGACATCTACAGGGCTGGCTGTGGTTGCTAGGTGTTTGGGTTGACATTTTGCATTCAGACTTGCGCTGCGGAAAATATTTTCTGCAGAGGAATTTGAAAGATAAAATTCACCGTTTTGGCATGAAGTACAAAATATCTTCTTCTGTCACTGTTCCTTTTGCAAGCCCCAGGAGTCTGTCGGGCTTAATGCTATAAGCCTGACAGACTCCTGAACAAACGTCATAACCTATTACATTAGTTGGCATAAATCTACGTCACCTGATTACTGACCAATGAATTGCGAACTCCCGATATATAAAGTTTGTAGAGTCTGTATAACTCTTTGAAAGGATTCCCAAATGATTCTAAAAGGTACAAAAACAAAAAGGACTTAGCCGGTAAAGGCTAAGTCCTTGAATGTTTGGTGAGCCGCGTTGGGGTCGAACCAACGACCACCTGATTAAAAGTTAGGTAATACAACTATTTACTCTTGTTTCAATTCATCTCAGTATATCCCTAAAACAATATAAAACCTATTGACATATAAACATTTTTTTACTATTAATACAACCATGTTGTTTCAGTTGTTTTCATTTAAGCAAGCAACTTTACTACGGCATAACTACGGCACGAGATTCTATGCCTTAATAAATCAGGGGGCGTTATGAAGGTGACAACATTCACTGACACTATGGTTAAAAAGCTTAGACCTGAAGAAAAAAAATATGTCCGTGGGGAGGGCAACGGCTTCACTGTTCGTGTAATGCCTTCCGGCGTCAAAACATGGCTGTACGCCTATTCCTTTGATGGCAAACGCCGTGAAATGAATCTTGGTGGTTATCCTGATGTGACGCTGGAAACGGCGCGGGGAAGGTTTGAAGATGCCAGAAAAAAGATGAAGAACGGCGTTGACCCTATGGCGGAGAAGGAACAAGCAGCAGAGGCGCGGCTTAAAGCCCCTACCGTTGATGACCTTGTGAAAGAGTACATAAAAAAACACGCCAAGGTACATAAACGGCTATGGCAAGAGGACGAACGCTTACTAGCAAAAGATGCTTTGCCTGTATGGGGTAAACGTAAGGCGGCAGATATTAAGAAACGTGACGTTGTATTGCTACTGGAAAGCATTGTCGAACGTGGTGCGTCTGGTACGGCTAACAGTTTCTTCCGATGTGTCCGCAAAATGTTTAATTGGGCTGTAGAGCGTGATATTCTGGAATACTCCCCCTGTGATGGTGTAAAGATGCCCGCGCCGGTGAATAGCCGGGAACGTACTCTCACAGATACAGAAATCAAAAATTTATGGAGCAATCTTGGCACAGCAAGCGTGTCCGATGAGATCAAGCGGGCGTTGAAACTAATATTTGTTACGGCACAACGTCCCGGCGAAGTGATTGGGATGCACACTGACGAAATTGAAAAAGAAAGCAGATGGTGGATGATACCAGCAGAGAGATCAAAAAACAAAAAAGCGCATCGTGTTTATTTGACTGATACGGCGCTTGAATTGATTGGTG
>JBBQCH010000017.1:0-31313 GCA_038318485.1 Geobacterales bacterium | reverse complement strand
TAAGTGATGCGGCTCTGGAAGCCTTTGTTCTGCAGGGAGGGCTGAAAGAACCATGAGGCGACTATTCTTTGCCATACTCCTGCTGCAGATCTCGCTGGCCGGCTGCAAGCTCAGTGAACTGACTCCGGAACAGATCGGGCGAATTGCCGGTTCGGTCCAGACCATCGGCAAGGCGGCCAGACCGATGTCGGACAGTGAGGAGTATTATGTCGGTCGTGCGGTTGCCGCGCGTTTGCTGGCGACCTATCCGCTTTACCGCAACAAGCGCCTGACCGATTATCTCAATCTGGTCGGGCAGGCTCTGGCTCTGCACAGCGAAGTTCCAAGCACCTACGGCGGCTATCATTTTGCGCTGCTGGACAGCAGTGAAATCAACGCATTTGCCTGTCCCGGGGGCACGATCCTGATTACACGCGGCATGCTGAATTCAATGAAGAACGAGGACGAACTGGCGGCGGTGCTGGCTCACGAAATCGGCCATGTTATCCATCGTGACGGCATCGCCGCCATTCAGTCGGCCCGCTGGAGTGAGGCGCTGGTGATCATCGGTGGCCAGGCGGCCCAGGAGTTCGGTTCCAAGGATATAACCAAGCTGGTGTCGGTCTTTGAAGGTTCGATCGATGATGTCATCAAAACTCTGGTCGTCAAAGGATACGGCCGTGAACAGGAACTGGGCGCAGACCGTTCGGCACTCTCTACCATGGCGGCGGCCGGCTATGATCCGGGTGGACTGCTGGGTTATCTGCAGCGTCTGGAGTTGGCCAGCAAGGGTTCCAAAGGCGGAATTCTGAGTACCCACCCCGGAATCGATGAGCGCATAAAGGCCGTTAAAACAGAAACATCGGTTTCAGTCGATTCCCCGGCTGTTGCGCTGCGCAGCAAGCGTTTTGTGGAAGCGCTGCGCTGAGACTGACTCAAATACGAATAAAAAACAAAAGCCCCGACCAGTGATCCGGTACGGGGCTTTTGTTTTGTGAATATATAAGGTTGGATCACATTTCCGGCACTGCCATAGGAAATAGTTTAGTGTCAGGTCGATCCATCTCTTCAAGGTATTTCAGGATGAAGCGCTGGGCAACTTCAACAGCACGCCGGAGCTCCCAGTTCTCCATATTCCGCTCTTCCACCAGATTACTGATCCCGCGGATTTCCAGACAGTCCAGGCAGTAACGCAGGCAGACCTGAACCACGGCAGCACCCTCCATGCTTTCGGCAATCGGGTTCCAGAGTCCGACCAGTTCTTCGCCCCGCTGGCTGGTGCCGCTGCAGGTGGAAACGGTGGCAAAACGGCCCCGCATCATAAAAACTCCATAATAATCAGCCAACTGCATAGCTTTTTCGGAGGCATGTCTGGAAAGAGGCAGCATGTTGAAATAGGGACGACCAACCCGGTCCAGTGTCGGCAGCGACATGTAACGCAGATCTCTCCACCCTTCTTCTACGATCACTCCTTCGTCAGCCAGGACTTCGTCATTGGCCACTACCAGGTCACCGATTGACAGGCCGCTGCCGATATAGGCCCCCGCGCAGCCGACGTTTATTACCAGCTGTGGATGATGGCGTTCAATCATGACAGCCGTTGCCGCGGCGGCATTTATCTTTCCGGGGCCTGCCGCGCAAACTACGATCCGCAGGTTACCCAGGTTGCCCTCGACATAGTCAAAACCTCCTGCTTTGATTCTGGCTGGTTGCGCCAGAGCATTCTCCAGCAGAAGTGTCTCCAAAGGCATTGCTGCTATGATAAGAATTGGTTTCATGTGGTTCCCGTGCAGCAAATACTAAAAAATTATTATCAGCTACATGGCAGCAGCCAGATGCGCAGTTTCGGAATGCCCCGCTGAAAATCCGGTGGATCGTTGCAAAAATGCATTCAGGTCTTCCTGGGTATCAATATCATGCCATACGGGCAGCAGTTCCGTTGTTGCTCCGGCAGCCTCTGCGGCAGCCAGGCTTTGGTGGAGTACCAGCGGAGTGCTCCAGCTGATGTTTGTAAAAAGTTCTTTAACCATTCGCTTCAGGCCTAGCAGGTAGTAGCCACCGTCGGCACTGGGACCGAAAACCGTGTCGGAACGTTCCGACTCAAGCAGATCAAAGGCCTGATTTATATAGGTGGGCGGCAGGTCGGGCAGGTCGCTGCCAATGATGCAGCAGTTACTGACTCCATCGGAAAACATCGCTTCAAAAGCCGCTTGCATCCGCTGTCCCAGATCTCCTTCAGCTTGTCGGCGGGAATTGCATCTGTAGCAATTCGCAAGCAGCGGGAGTTCGGCTTCTTCGCAATCCCAGAACACGACCGATTCGACGTCCGTTAGCTTCCGGCTGATCACCAGCACGTCCAGCAGCATGGCCCTATACAATTTTGCGGCGGCATTGTCTCCGATGGTGGCTGCCAGACGGGTTTTGACCTTGCCGGGCAGCGGTTCGCGGGCAAAAATGATCAGGCCTTTTCTGGTCAACGGCTATCCAGTTCCACCGCCGCATAGGCGGAATGATTGTGGATCGATTCAAAATTTTCGGTCTCGACCGAGAACCAGGTGATATTATCCAGTGCCGCCAGGCGGGAATATGCCTCGCGCACCATATCCTCGACAAAGCGCGGGTTTTCGTAGGCCTGTTCGGTAACGTACTTTTCGTCCTCGCGCTTGAGTAGTGAATAGAGAGGACTGCTGCCGCACTGCTCGATCAATTCCACCAGATCCTCAATCCAGATGAAGTCTCGGTAGCGCACCCGCACTGTCATGACGCTGCGCTGGTTATGGGCTCCGAAGCGGGAGAGCTCTTTGCTGCAGGGGCAGAGCGAGGTCAGCGGCACCCGGATTCCGAGTACGAAATCCAGCGTGTCGGTCATGGAGGCGCTGAATTCGCAGGTGTACTCCATCAGGCTTTTGGCCCTCGAAACCGGGGCGGTCTTTTCAATAAAGTAGGGAAACTGGACTTCCAGATGGGCGCTGGCCGAACCGAGCTTGGCCTTCATCTCCTCCAGTATCGTTTCCAGCTTGTCCAGTGCGATCTGTTCGCGGTGTTTGTTGAGGATCTCCACAAAACGGCTCATGTGGGTGCCCTTGAAGTGGTGCGGCAGATCGACATACATGTTGACCCTTGCCACTGTGTGCTGAAGGGTGCGGTTCTTGTCCATTACCACGATCGGATAGGTGATATCCTTGACCCCGACCTTTGAGATCGGAATCCGGCGGTGATCCGGGCTCTTCTGCATATCCGGCATTGTCGGGTCGGTTGTAGCTGCTGATTTATTATTCATTTGTTATCCTGTAACCGGTTTGCCCGCTTTCTATTGTTTTGCACTATCGGCCTGCGGAGCAGAAACATCCGGCGTCAACAGTATATCCAGCACGCTGCCGATCTCGTTCCAGATTCCGTCGCGCCCGTCCCTGGACAGGGCAGAGAAGGACAGCAACATGCCCTTGTCCCATTTGATGGCGGCGGCGATCACTGCTTTCTGCTTGGCCTGCTCGTTCTTAGAGAGTTTGTCGCATTTGGTCAGTACAATGATGGGCGGGATGTTATACATTTCCAGCCAGCGCAACATTTGCAAATCGCCGTCCGACGGTATCCGGCGGATGTCCAGAATCAGCACGACCGCCTTGAGGCTTTCGCGCGAGGACAGATAATTCTCGATCATCGGCCCCCACTGTTTGCGAAGTGCCGGCGGTGCCTTGGCATAGCCGTATCCGGGCAGGTCCACCAGGGTCAGGATGCCGTTGATATCGAAGAAATTGATCAGCTGAGTCCGGCCGGGGGTAGAACTGGTGCGGACCAGGCCTTTGCGTCCGGCCAGAACGTTGATCAGAGATGATTTGCCCACATTGGAACGCCCTACGAAAGCCACCTCCGGCAATCCGGGGGGTGGGTAGTCTTTTGGTTTAGCGGCACTTTTTATAAAATCAGCCTGAAACACATTCATGGTAACTCTCCTTAAGGTTTGACATTATAGTGTCCTGACCCTTTTTGATTCAAGCGCTTAATTGAAACAGTTCATTTTTGATCGTAATATGGCAGAATTAGCCAGTGGTTTTTGGCTGTGTTTTGTGGTATACGGAATGAGGTATCGCTACTTTGCCGGTTGTGTCCCTCTTACCTGTATTAAGCAGGTTTTATGACAGATTTCTCTTTGGACATAGCGCTGTTCGCCGTAAAACTGGGTCTTGTATTTTTTGTAATCCTGACTCTGGCCGCCTATCTGGTGTTTGCAGAACGAAAAATATTGGCCTGGGTCCAGGATCGAAAAGGACCGAACCGGGTTGGCCCGTTTGGTTTGCTGCAGCCTCTGGCAGACCTGATCAAGCTCCTTACAAAAGAAGATTTCATACCGGCCGCCGCGGACAAGTGGCTGTTCTATCTGGCTCCAGCCATGGCCGCCATCCCCGCCATCCTGATCTTTGCCGTAATTCCTTTCGGTGCTCCGCTGACAATTGCCGGCCGCCAGTTGCCTCTGGTGGTGTCTGACCTGAATGTGGGACTGCTGTTCTTTCTGGCCCTCTCATCGATCGCCGTTTACGGCGTGGCCATCGGCGGCTGGGCCTCCAACTCCAAATATTCCCTGCTGGGCGGCATTCGCGGTCTGGCTCAGCTGATCTCCTACGAACTCTCCATGGGATTGTCACTGGTGCCGATCGTCATGCTGTCCCGTTCCTTCAGTCTGAACGATATCGTCGATGCCCAGGCCACGGTTCCCTTCATCATCTATCAGCCGCTGGCCTTCATTATTTTCCTGATCAGCATCACGGCCGAATGCAAGCGGATACCCTTCGATCTGCCCGAGGCGGAAGGTGAGCTGGTAGCCGGTTTTCATAGCGAATATTCCGGAATGCGCTTCGGCCTGTTCTTTGTCGGTGAATATATCAACATAATTGTGCTGGGAGGACTGGCAACCACCTTTTTTCTGGGGGGCTGGCATGGGCCGCTGTTGCCGCCGGTGATCTGGTTCTCAATTAAAACAATGGCTTTTGCCTTTTTCTTCATCTGGATGCGTGGCACGCTGCCACGACTACGCTATGACCAGCTGATGCACCTGGGATGGAAAGTGCTGACACCGCTGGCTTTGGTTAACATACTGGTCACCGGCTGGTGGCTCGTTTTAACCCGCTAGTGTCCATTCGCAGTTCAGGATGGACACTAGCGAGATTCCTATTCGCTGATCCACGGACAGTGCTGTCCGATCATGTAACCTAATAAAGGGAGGATTCGAACATGGAAAGTGTGAATGCGAAGAACCGTCATGGCCACACCCCTCTGATCAATGCATCCAAAGAGGGGCTCAAGGATTTTGTCAATGATCTGCTGCATCGGGGTGCCGACATCACCGCCAGCAGTGACAAAGGCAAAACGGCTCTCCATTATGCCGCGGCCAATGGGCATACCGAGATTGTCAACATGTTGATAGAAAAGGGCGCCGATGTGGATGCTGTCGATCGTGAAGGACACACAGTATTGATGTTTGCTGCAATCTACGGCTGCAATAAGACAATTCAGGCACTGCTGGACGGCGGCGCCAACCCTTCCATCAAAACGCCGGCCGGCAATACGGCCTGCCTGTATGCCGTGAACAACAGTCATCCGCTGGCCGCTGCGCTTTTGAAAAAAGCAGAACGGTCCAAACACACCAACGCTTGATCAAATAAGGAAAGGAAAGGCAATTGAACGCGGATTGAGCGGATTTAAACTGATATAACCAGCCAAATCCGTGGTTCAAAATCTGCGTTCTATATCTCAAATGGGCATTATCTCCGACACAAAAGCAATCCTGGGCGGATTCCGGGTAACACTCAGCCATATGCTGCGTAAACCGGTTACGATCCAGTATCCTGAAGAAAAACGGATAACGTCGCCGCGCTTCCGGGCCAGGATTGTACTGACCCGCGACCCGGACGGTGACGAGCGCTGCGTGGCCTGTTACCTCTGCTCGGCGGCCTGCCCGGTGGACTGCATTTCGATGCAGTCCACCGAACGTGAGGATGGCCGTCGCTATGCGGCCTGGTTCCGGATCAATTTTTCACGCTGCATCTTTTGCGGCATGTGCGCCGAAGCCTGCCCGACCATGGCGATCCAGATGACCCCAGATTACGAGATCTGCAAGCGCGACATCATGGATCTGGTCTACGAGAAGGAAGATCTGTTGATCGATGGCTGCGGCAAAGATGACAGTTACAATTTCTACAAACATGCCGGAATTGGAGTTACTCAACCGCGCGGAGCGGGGTTGGAGGAAACTCCGCCAGTGGATGTCAGGACGCTGATGCCATGATCGAACAAAGCATTTTCTACATACTGGCCGCCACAGCGGTCATTGCCACAATTCTGGCCATCACCGAAAAACATCCGGTGCATGCAATCCTGTATCTGGTGACCTCGCTGTTCAGTATGGCTGTTATTTTCTACCTGTTGATGGCGCCGCTGGTAGCGGCCTTCGAGGTGATCCTCTACGCCGGTGCGATCATGGTGCTGTTTCTGTTCGTGATCATGATGCTGGATCTGGGCCACCCGGAGAAGGGGCTCTCTCCAGGTTGTCGTGAGTGGCTGCCGGCACTGCTGTTGTCCGGCATCAGCATCGTCTCGCTGGCAGTGGTGATAATTTCCCGCCATGCGGCAGTAGTGTCACCACTGGCGGCTTTGCCGATCCGTGAGGTGGCAATTCGCCTGTATCAGGAGCATGGTCTGGCTGTGGAGCTGGTTTCGCTGCAGCTTTTGTTCGCCTTGGTGGGAGCGCTGTATCTTGGAAAACAATCCAAAGGGAAGGTTACGGAATGATTGTCCCGCTCGAACATGTCCTGATCCTGGCCGGGGTGCTGTTTTTCATCGGCATGGGCGGATTGCTGGCCTGGCGCGCCAACCTGATCATGATGCTGGTCTGCATCGAGGTCATGCTGAATGCGGTCATGCTGGTTTTTGTGGGTGGTTCGGCCCGCTGGGGCGACGCCGACGGACAGCTGTTCGCGATCTTCATCATGGCGCTGACCTCGGCCGAGGTCTCGCTGGCGCTGGCGATGGTTGTCTATCTGCATCGCCGCAAGCGGACGGTTGATACGGATGCGTTCAGTGAGATGAAGGGGTGATTGTTCTCTTAGGAAAAGATATGAAAAAAGTTACGAGTGTCACCCGTTAATGAAGTATCGGTAAGTTATAGCATCGTAGGTGGATCACGGAAGGCACCTAGGTTCACATTTGAAATCCTGTCTACAATGGTTATTTAACGGCATTAATGCGGCCATATAACTGCGCTGACTTCGGCATTATATATAACACACTAATAATACGGTATATTAATTTTGGATTGTTTATTGCTTAAAATATTTTACTGAATAAAGGTAAACCTACCGGGAGGTGGGCACACAAAGCCACAGGTCTAAAGTTCACTCGAACCGGACAGCTGGGTTGCCGTAAGAATTGAGTGGAAGAGAGCGCTCTTGTCACATTTATATCCAAAATGTCGAATATTACTCATTATACCGCTTGTAATCCTGAATTTAAATTTTGGTATTACTCTTCTGCATATCCATTTTACCAATTCTTTGCACGATCCAAAAAGCACCGTTCATCAACTATGCACTGTCATAGACAAGAGTCTTAATCCATCAGTAGCTCTTCATACTCCTGATGAAAACTCGACTAATTTTTTTATACATCTAACAGTCTTTAATGTTGTTGCCCCCCCTCCTGTAATTTCGATACTTCAACAAACAACTTCTTTCGAGCATACAGACAAAGAATCGGTATGTTCACATCCAAATAAAGCCTCACCAGTTTGAATCGTGAATCAAGCGCAAATTCGCGTATTCACCAGTTCTTATTATCCCGCCTAAGCTATTGCCTATTTTAGCCTTATCAAGCTATTTATTTTTTAGATATATTGCAATAATATTAAAATTATCCAAGGAGACCAAAGGCCATGAGACAGAATTTACTGAAACAGCCAGGAGCACAACAGCGCACTTTTAGTATGAAGGGAGTACTTACCGCGTTTCTTACGGTGGCGACACTTTCACTGTTTGGCTTCGCTTCTTTGCTTACACCTCAAACAGCATCAGCGAAAACTATAAAGCAATTACCGCATGAACCGAACAATCCTAAAATCCTTCAGGTGTATTTCAACACTACTGATAACCATGAATATATTTATAACGGGGAGGAATGGGTTCCCCATGACGCTTCTATCGACACCTATGTTCTAAAAAAATATAAAAAATCTAAAGTCCTCAAGGACCCTGCTGCTGGCAAAAATGGATCAAAAAATAATGCGAGTCCATCCACTAATCAAGGAGGCTCAAAATGAAAAGACTGCTTACTGTTGCTCTCAGCTTTTCGTTGCTGATCCTGGCCATGCTCTGTTCAGTTGCCGGTGGTGCTAATTTCTGCCTTGACTCGAAGAATAACGACCTCTGCCCTGACATTTTGCATACCAAACACCAGGCATTCATGAATGATTGCAAGGCATGCCACAATCTGACCAACTCATTTATAGCATCAGGAACATTTTTCAAGGATAGTTCAAAGGGTGCCTTCTTAGCCGGTGGCCCTGCCCCGGTTTACACACCATCCGGCAATTGGAGTTCCCCATCGACAAACGTCGCTGCTTCCTGTTCAAATATAGCATGTCACAACATACCTGCTGGTACTTTCACCTACTATATATGGGATTGGGGTATTGAAGAGTCAGTACCTGTAGAGGTCTACTACGGTGGTATGAGCAGTGCAAAAGCCCTTTGGCAAGATAACGCTGCCACTAATTGCAACAGTTGCCACGGTAACCCTCCCAAGGCCGGTAATGTTTGGCACAGCGGTTTTCATGGCAACTTCATGATCGGAGCAAACAATTGTGAACTCTGTCATCCCGATGCAAAATCCAATACGACACTGGACGGGAAAACAATATTGTCTAACTATATAACAGCTCCAAGCCAGCACCAGAACGGCACTGTTAACGTAGTTGCCAAATTCATCTCCAAATGTTTCGGGTGTCACTGACAGTAAATATTCGTTTACTATTTTAATATACGACCCAGGAGTCTAACCATGAAAAGACTATTATCTGCAGCACTTGGGATGGCATTACTAGCCATCATCGTGCCCTTCAACGTCGGAGCAGCGGATCATAACGCAGCCTACACCAAATCCTGTAATGACTGTCATAACTCATCGTTACCAGCGACGAATAGTACAACGTTCAACAGCAGTTGTTTAGTCTGTCACGATACAAACAGTACTAACATTTTGGTCAATCACAAGCTTGCCAGTACTGACCAGGCAAACACCTCACACAAGTGGAGCGGAAATGCTGTGAATCCAAGCGCCGGAGCCCAAGCACCGACAACCGGGGCGCTGGCTCAGGTTCTGGATTATACCGGTGGTCAGCTTGCTTGCATAAACTGCCACAATCCCCACGCAAACGATAATAATGTCACCGCATTCCTGAGAATTAACAATGACGCGGATCAGATCTGCCTGGACTGCCACAGCTCGCGTAACGTGAAAAGCCACCGAGTTGATACGAGCAAGTATCCGGCAAGCCATCCAGTTAATGTCAATTATTCAGATGCAGCCACGGCCACTGCAGGCGGATACAACAATCCTCCGGTAAATGCCAATCCGAATAACTCTGTTTCCGATCTGGGTGCTAGACTGACTGCATCCGGCAGCGTTGTACTCTGCAGTACCTGTCATGACGTGCACAATGCCTATTCACAAAGCGCCAATCCGCCTGTTGCCGACAGCAACGGCAAATTTGGCGACGGCAACCTCCTGCGCACAGATCCGCGTGGAGCCAAAGCAGCAGCCGGAACTCCTGACAAGCTTAATATCTGTACCAACTGCCATGCCGGTAAATTCAATCACAACGCCAAAGGTCAGGATGTCCAGTGTCTTGACTGCCATGCCGCCCACGTTGAGTATGATCCAAATGATCCAACCGGAGCAAAAGGCATAAACATCAATTTGATCCGTCGTAATGTCACCAAAGACGGAGCACCTGGCCAGATATTCTACCGTTACGCTGGAGATAACAGAGAGTACAAGAACGCTGACGGTACCGGTGTCTGCCAGGGATGTCACACTCTACCGACAACAATTGCGGATCACGCAAGTAACGATCCTAATGTATGCAATAAATGCCATACCCATAATGATACCAAAGGTTCTTTCACAGCAGCGATGCCGGATCACAAGGCAACCTTAGGTGCTGGTGATATTTTAGTATTTAGCAATTCCAATACGGACCACTCTGCAGGATTCACTATTTCTGAAAACTGTACGCTCTGCCACTATGAGAGTCTTCTTCAGCAGCATGGCAATCAATGTTCGCTATGTCACTCAGGCACAAACCCTCCGAGAAACTCTTTTGGCGGTGCTGCTTGGAACAAAACCTGCCAGCAGGGCTCATGTCATCCTAACACAATCCATTCTGCCATGGGGGCAGATCATAACGGCATGTGGTTCAACTCATCTTCAAGTTGTGACCTTTGTCATGATGGTGTTGGTGGCTTCCCTGGGTCAGGTGACAACTGCACCCGCTGCCATAATCCAGAAATGACGGTAGCTGCGGTCGGAGATCATCTGCCTCCTTTAACTACATCCAATGCGCAGAGCACTTATACTGGAAACGCTTCTATCCATATAACGGCCATTGATCAAGGTTCTTCTGGCGTATCAAATACTTGGTATTCAACTAATGGTACAAAGTGGTACATAGGTACTAATCTCACTCTTTCAGCACCGACTTCAGGGTCGAGAGCCTATACTCTGCTGTTCTACTCAACCGATCATGCCATGAACACTGAGGCAGTCAAGTCGGTTGCAATCACCGTGCAGTCGTCAGCCGATACAACCCCACCGGCAACGACATCAAGCTTTAACCCGGCTGCAGGTGCAACCTTCAAAACCAGCCAGTCAGTAAATCTCATTGCTACCGATAACACATCAGGGGTCAAAGCAACTTACTTCAAGATTGACTCAGGCACCTTTACATCAGGGACTTCCTTCACCGTACCTGACGGTCTGCATACTATCAGCTACTACTCGGTGGACAACGCGAACAACACCGAGGCAACCCATGTTTCCAATCAATTCCGTGTTGACACTATTGCTCCTGTGACAACCAGCACTGCTGTGAATGGCAATACCTACACCGGTGCACAGACCTTCACCTTGTCGGCAACTGACACCAATGGCTCAGGCGTTGCCAGCACATTGTACAAACTTGACAGTGGTTCATTCGAATCCGGCTCCTCGGTCGTAGTAGCCGCTCCTGTTTCCGGAAGCGCTTCGCACACGATCTCATGGTATTCAACTGATGCCGCTGGTAATACAGAAACTACTAAATCTGTGAGCTTTACGGTTCAGGCCCAAGTCACTGACACAATCCCGCCAGTAACGGTGTCGAGCTTTAACCCGGCCGCCAATGCAATCTTCAAAGCCAATCAACCGGTGACTCTCACACCGACCGATGGTGGCTCTGGTGTCAAAGCAACTTACTACAAGATAGATTCAGGTGCATTCACTCAGGGGACATCATTTACCGTATCCGGCGATGGTCTCCATACCTTCAGCTACTACTCGGTAGACAATACAAACAACACCGAAACTACACATGTCTCCAACTCTTTCCGAATAGACACGATTGCTCCCGTGACAACCAGTACTGCTGTGAATGGTAACACCTACACAGGTGCCCAGACATTCACGCTGACAGCTGCAGATGCCGGATCTGGAGTAGCCAGCACATGGTACAAGCTTGATGCCTCTGCTTCCTATACATCCGGGACTTCGGTTGCAGTAGCAGCCCCAACTTCCGGAAGCGTATCACACACAATTTCCTGGTATTCAACCGATATCGCAGGCAATCAGGAAACAACAAAGTCGGTAACGTTCACAGTGGCCGCGGCGGTCAGCGGAGGGGGGACAGCAACCCTGATAGGACATAATAGTTCCTCTAGTGCCCATCCCTATACACATTTCTGGGTTAACGACGCGACCGATACTAATCTCATAGCGGATAGCGGATGGTCGTCGGATGAACATGATACTGGTGCAACCTTCGTCGTCCCGGCAGGTGTTGGCTACGTACTGCGCGTCGATTGGGAGATCCCTGATTACGAAGGTGGCGGCACAGGCTCTGACGCTCGAGTGGTCTCCCCGTCGGAAACATCTTCCGGTGCCACAGTTACTTGGAATCTCAGCATCTGAATGCTGGACAGGGAGGCTCGTAATGAAAAGGTGTAGGATGTGGTGGTGGCGGCGCCAGAGTATAAGGGGCTTTGGCCGTAACACCGGGTAGCACCGTTACAATCACCATTGGTACCGGTAGTACCGTAACCTTTAATTGGCCATGAAAAAATAATACCTAATAATTGAACAACAAAGAGGGAGCCGATTGGCTCCCTCTTTGTTGTGGTTTTATTTTCGCTCATGCAATGAGGTAGGTTGAAAAAAAGTGGACACCATGAAATGTGCTAATGTTGCTGGCACACGGAGATATTCTATCATAAAAATCCAGAGTCAGTTTTTCACAATAAAAGTTCATGGAGCCAATGGATTTGGATTTGTTTTAAATCGTGACCGCCGTTGAACAGGCGTCATAAAGTTCGAAGTGCGTTGACTAGTGGATGCCAACAACAATGGCCAAATTCTTAATTAATTCTGCCATTTATTTTTTTATAGTTTGTCCCTAATATTCACTTGTTTATTCAACAAACTCGGTAGATATATAATTAAAAAATTGCAGTCACCGAAATGGCAGGGCTAGGGAAACCTAGTCGCGCAAAGCCACATATCATGTTAAGGACAGAGGGGCTGTCGAAGTGGCGAAGATGGCTATGAGTAAGCCCGCACTTCGTTTGATTGGAGGGCTTTTGCGTTTTTTTGACTATAGCTGAAATCAACTGGTATGTTTTTAAATATTTCTGACAGCGTTTACGGGGAGCCTTCGTTCCCTGCATCCTCAACGATGATAGTGCAACGGCTTGGTAATATTACGATATGTAAAGGAGTGATGCCCATGTCTCTGAAAAATGTTTTTTGGGCTGTAACGTTCGTATTCCTGGCAGTATGGCCACCCACGGCAAGCATGGCTGCTGAACCTCCATACTCAGCTCCGGATAGCGTTTTGTCGGAGATGAACATCGAAAACCTGCTGAACGTCACTGTCTACGGCGCCTCCAAGTTCGAACAGTCGTTGAGCGAGGCTCCATCCTCCGTCACCATCGTCACCTCAGACGAGATCAAGAAATACGGCTACCGCACCCTCGGAGAAATTTTGCAGGCCCAGCGCAGTTTACTCATCTCCTCCGACCGGAATTATAGCTACTCCGGCGTCCGGGGGTTCAGCCGAACAGGTGACTACAGCTCTCGCGTCCTCATTCTGATCGATGGGCACCGCACCAATGAAAACGTCTTTGATTCTGGTTTCTACGGCTACGAATTCCCTCTCGATGTGGACCTCATCGAGAGGGTCGAGATAATCCGCGGGCCAGCCTCATCCCTTTACGGCAATAACGCCTTCTTCAGCACAATAAACGTGGTGACCCGCCGGGGCAGCGACCTGAAAGGGGTGGAGATTGCCGGCGATGGCGGCAGCATGAACAGCTACAACGGCCGGCTCAGCTACGGCAACCGCTACAAGAACGGCCTCGAGGTGCTGCTGTCCGGGTCGATCCATGACAGCGACGGGGACAAAAGCCTGTATTACCCCGAATTCGACCAGCGGCTAAATCCCGGCGACCCTAGTGCCACCAATAACGGTATCGCCCATAATCTCGATTACGAACGGAGCCACAGTTTTTTCACCCGCCTTTCCCTGCACGATTTGACCCTCGAGGGGGCCTATGTCGACCGAAAAAAGGGGGTTCCCACCGCACCTTACGGTGCAGCGTTTGATACTGATATGTTCACCGTCGACAAGCGTGGTTTCGTAGACCTGAAATATGAGCATGCCTATCCTCAGGTTGGGGTCATGGCGCGGATCTTTTACGACCATTACGATTACCATAGCCCCTTTCCCTCCAATGCCGCTGCGACCGGCGACCCTCCGGCCCTCGTGATCAACTGGGATTCTGCCAAAAATGACTGGCTCGGTACGGAGCTGCAATTCACGAAAGTCCTCTTCGACAGGCACAGGGTCATTGCCGGCGGCGAGTACGTATACAACATGGTGCAGGCTTTCGAAAACCATGATATTGATCCATTCCAGCAATACCTTGATGTCAACAAGACGACCAGCAAGTCTGGACTCTATCTGCAGGATGAATTCACTATCCTCAAGAACCTGACCCTGAACGCCGGCATCCGCTACGACCACTTCAGTACCTTCGGGGATACCTTTAGCCCCCGTGCGACCCTGATCTACACCCCTTTCAAGAAAACCACCGTAAAGCTCATCTATGGGGAAGCCTTTCGCGCACCAAACAATTATGAGTTGTACTACGATGATACCATTTTCCAGAAAGGGAATAAAAACCTCAAACCGGAAAAAGTCAGAACCTACGAGGCGGTGATCGAGCAGATGATCGGGGAGAATCTGCGGCTGAGCGTTGATGGATTCTATACCGAAACCGAAAACCACATTGTTCAGGAAAGAGACCCTGCCGATGACCTGCTCGTTTTCAACAACGTTGAGGGGGAGAAGAGCACGGGGGGTGAAGTAGAGCTGGAGGGGAAGTGGCAAAACGGCCTGCAGGGGAGAGTCAGCTACTGCTATCAGGACGCCCGGGAAAAGAAGACCAACGAATGGCTGCTTAATTCCCCCCAGCATGTGGTGAAATTCAACCTGATCGTACCGCTATACCGGGACAAATTATTTGCCGGCACAGAAGTCCGATACTTGAGTGAGCGTCGGACAAAAAACTCCTCTACAGGTGGTTTTGCCGTTGCCAACCTGACCCTGTTCAGTCAGAGACTGTTGCCGGGACTGGAACTTTCCGGAAGCATCTACAACCTGTTCGACATAAACTGGAACGAGCCAGGCAGCGCTGACCACCTGCAGGAATTGATCCCGATGGATGGCCGGACCTTCCGAGTAAAAATGACCTACAAGTTTTAGCGGATTGATAATGACCCAATATCTCATTATACGTCGCAAAAACGGTGGCCCTCTCCTTGGGTCCCCACCTGACAAGTCGGCTCGCCTTGCGAATGCGACTGTATGCGTTATGGCTTCCTTACCGCTCCTGCTGGTTCTGCTATTTCCGGTTTTATGTGCCAGCAGTGAGTTTAATGAGTACCAGGTAAAGGCAGAATTTATCTACAACCTGGTAAGGTTCACCGACTGGCCAAACAAAGAGTTGGCCAATAGCCGAAGTATTAAGATCTGTACGCTTGGCACAGACCCATTCAATTCATCCTTTCAATCCCTCAATGGTAGAGTTACCAAAGGCAAAACGTTAACGATACGTCATCTGGATCAAATCGAAGATATTGAGGGATGTCACGTCCTGTTTATCAGCACATCGGAACGAAAGCAAATTCCCCGCATCTTGAAACATGTCAAGAATGATCCTATCCTGACTGTTTCCGAAGTTGAAAGTTTTGCGAAATCAGGCGGAATGGTCAATCTGCTTCTAGAGAGCAACAAGACCGTCCTTGAAATAAACAATGTCGCTGTGCATAGAAACAAACTAAAAATCAGTTCACAAGTCCTCAAACTTGCCAGAATAGTAAGCGAATAAACAGGAAATCAGCCATGATAATAAAATTAGACAAATTACCGATCCGAAAAAAACTGCTGCTAATAATTTTTGTCACCAGCAGTATTTCACTTCTACTTGCATCGATATTTTTTTTAGTCGGATCTTTCTTCAATTTCCGTTCCGCCATGTACGCGGAACTTACGACCCTTGGATCTATTATCGGTCAGAATACATCTGCCGCCATTGGCTTTGACGATCAGGCAGATGCCACCAAAACATTGCAATCCCTCGTAAACAAGAGGTACATCCTCCAGGCCCAAATAATGACTGCAAGCGACCAGGTTTTTGCTTCATACCAAACCGCCGATCTCAAAGATGATAGCAAGTCGACCGCAGAACTTTTAGCCGAGGGTGTCAAAAGTAAACTATGGCACTTTGGCGGCGAGATGGTAGTTCTCAGCCCGATAATCATGGAAGGTCATCAAGTAGGTAAAGTTGTCATACGTGCCGATTTTAGTGAGTTGAACGCACAGCTTGCCTGGATGCTTGCCACGTCATCGCTGGCTGGACTCATAAGCCTTTTCTGCGCCTATTTTATTTCCTTACGCCTACAGGAGGTTATCTCGACACCGATTCTCCAACTTGCCGATTCCATGCAGGCGGTGACCAGTAAACAGGACTATACTGTTCGTGTCGAGAAAACGACTTATGACGAGTTGGGAACACTGATGGATGGTTTCAACGAGATGCTCGAACAGATTCAGGTTCGGGATGAACGGCTGGCCAATTATAGCGAAGAACTGGAGCAGAAGGTCGCCCTACGCACTCAAGAGCTTAAAAACATTGTAGGGGAGTTGCAGCTCGCCAACAAAGCAAAGTCCCAGTTCCTAGCCAACATGAGCCATGAAATCCGCACCCCTTTGAATGGCGTTCTCGGAATGGCAGAACTGCTTTTTAATACCATCAAAGACCAGAAACATCGGCATTATGCTGAAACCATCCGCAATTCCTCTGTGGCACTGCTTTCCGTAATCAATGACATTCTAGATTTTTCCAAGATAGAGGCAGGCCAGATGGAGTTGCATATCACTCCCTTCTCGCTTTCACGCACCGTCTATGATGTCGTAGAGTTGTTCACCGAGAATGCCCATTGCAAAGACACAGAGATAATCTGTCTGGTGCACGACAATGTCCCCGCTGGAGTGGCTGGCGATGCCGATCGTATCCGGCAATCTCTTTCCAACCTGATCAACAATGCCGTCAAGTTTACAGAACAGGGAACAATCGTGGTCACTGTTTCAAAAGAAGAAGAGGATGTGAACCCATGCCTGATTCGCTTCGAAGTCAAAGATACGGGGATTGGTATCGCACCTGAAGCGCTCTCACGAATCTTCGATCGATTCACTCAAGCCGATAGCTCCATGACACGCAAATACGGCGGTACCGGTCTGGGACTGACCATTGCGAAGCAACTTGCTGAGATTATGGGTGGAACTATTGGTGCCAGCAGTGAAACTGGAGTCGGGTCAACCTTCTGGTTTACCGCACGCCTGCAAATACAAGATACTGACACAGCGTACGATGATGATATAATTGGCCAACTGCTTAAGGACAAACATTTCATGATTGTTGATGACAACAGCATTAATCTGAAAGTTATCAGACACCAAATGGCGTCGTGGGGAGCATGCTGCACCACTGCTACCAGCGGAGAAGAAGCATTGGCACTTATTCACCAATCCACCCACGAACCTCCCTACCATGCTGCTGTTCTGGATATGATGATGCCTGGCATGGATGGTTTTGAACTAGCCAGCTCCATCAGAAACATACCTGCATGTAATGATATGCCGCTCATGATGCTCACGTCACTAAATAGTCAGGTCAATGACGACATGGTGAACAAATCCGGAATTTCCTGTTGCCTGACCAAGCCGGTTCGAGAGTCGTCACTCTATAATTCGCTGGTTAATCTTCTTCTGCACGGAACACTTTCGTGCAGCACCTTGTCCGAACCAGCCTCCAGTCAAGATACGGATCAGAAACTTACAGGGTACATCCTGATAGTTGAGGACAACATCGTCAATCAGGAAGTCACTGTAGCCATGCTGGAGACATTCGGCTGCCGTGTTGACGTTGCTGAAAACGGTCAGGAAGCGATTGCCGCTTGGCAGCGCACCGAATATGACCTCATCCTTATGGATGGCCAGATGCCGATCATGGACGGATATGAAGCGACAAGACAGATTCGTGAATATGAGGCCGCAGCAACTGGTGATCTGCACAAGCATATAGCCATTGTTGCACTTACCGGACACGCAATGCAGGATGATTGTGAAAAGTGCCTGTCTGCAGGAATGGATGATTATCTGGCAAAACCCTTTGGTATAAAACAGCTCAGAGACGTTCTGGAACGCAACCTTACGACACTGGAGGTACAGTCGAAACCACGAAATTCAACAGTTTGTGAAACAACGGCGATAGTGACAGAACACACAGGAATCACAAAGTGTCATTGATCAGCAGTCCTTGGGAATTTATTCAATATGCCATCTTACAAGTAGAATAACTTCAACGGTCTCACACAATGCTAAACGGTCATATCACGTTAATATCAAAGGTTTTTTACCAGTTATCAATTTCGTTGCCACTGGGACGCCAATGGCGATTTCAACAAATGAATCCACGGATCAATGGAAGAAGATGGGGTAGCTTTGACCGCTAACCCATTGTGCTATTTATGTGATAGAGTTATTCGAAGTATATGGAAATATATGGAAGAAACTCAAATAGAAATGAAAGGCGGATTTAACTCTGAAGTGCAACTTTTATAAGTGAAATTAAGTGGCGAGCTGCGTTTAGTTATGTGTACAGGAACGGCTGCATCTATTTCCACTGTGCTATAAATGGGCAGAAGCTTGATAATATCGAGAACAATGCTAAGTTTCATTTTGCGTTGTCGGCGAAACCAGGGTTTTGCCGGATAAATTTGCCACTGAATATGAAAGTGCCTTGGCTTTCGGGGCTGCCTCGGAAGTCGGCGGAAGCGGGCACTATGATGCCTTGCTGTGGCTATTGGAGAAGTACAGCCCGAATTTCATCGAAGAGGGCAGACAGTATCTTGAGCAGAAGGACAAAGCCACCAAAGTCTTCATGATTCAAGTCAGTAATATCAGCGGGAAAGCCCAAGATAGTGTGGATCAAGGCATACCACGGCTCTCCTGTTTTTGCCTTCTGCACACCGTGAAAATCGCTTTTTGAACGGAAGAACCTATGAAACTCTATCTGGCCCTGATACTCCTGCTGCCGCTCACGGGTGGTCTGTTTAACGCATTGTTCGGCCGCCGCCTGCCGCGCCGACTGGTTGAAGTCGTGGCCTGCGGCGTCATCTGGGGCGCTTTTGCCTGCGCCGTTCTGGCCGTTATGCAGTTCAATGGACCGGCAAAAAAGGAGTATGTCTCCTGGCTTGCGGATTTTGACTTCAAGGCTCCCATCGCCCTTTATCTGGATCAGCTCTCCCTTTCGCTGACCCTGATGATCACCTTTGTCTGCGGCCTGATCCACCTTTACTCGATCGGCTACATGAAGGATGATCCCTGCTACGCCCGCTATTTTGCCCTGCTGAACATCTTCGTCTTTGCAATGTTGACGCTGGTCCTGGCCGAAAACCTGCCGCTGTTGTACCTGGGGTGGGAGGGGGTCGGTTTTTGCTCCTACGCCCTGATCGGTTTCTGGTACACGAATCCGGTTAACGCCACCGCCGGGCGCAAGGCCTTTATTGTCACCCGCATTGGAGATACCGCTTTCGGCATTGCGATAGTCTGGATGTTCCAACTGTTCGGCACCGTATCGATTACAGAACTGAACGGTATGGGTTTCCTGATACCGGCTGGAGTTGTCACCGCTCTTGGCATCCTGCTGCTGATCGGTGCGGCCGGCAAGTCGGCCCAGCTGCCGCTGTCGGTCTGGCTGCCGGATGCCATGGCCGGCCCTACGCCGGTTTCTGCCCAGATTCACGCCGCCACGATGGTTACAGCCGGGGTTTACCTGCTAGCGCGCATGTTCCCGTTGATCGGCTCATCATCTCTGACGCTGGCGGCCATAGCCATTACCGGCGGTGTGACCGCCTTTTATGCCGCTGCCAGCGCCTGCGTACAGCGCGACCTGAAGCGCATCCTGGCCTATTCCACCATCAGTCAGATCGGCTATATGATCCTGGGGGTCGGCGCCGGTGCGCTGACCGCTTCAACCTTTCATCTGCTGACCCATGCTTTCTTCAAAGCACTGCTTTTTCTGGGGGCGGGCTGCGTCATTACCGCGTTGCACCATCAGCAGGATATCTTCCGTATGGGGGGGCTGAAACGCCAGATTCCGGCAGTTTACTGGCCGTTTCTGGCAGGGGCTCTCTGTCTGGCCGGATTTCCGGGCAGTGGCGGTTTTTTCAGCAAGGATGCCATTCTGGCGGCAGTCTTCGAGCAGGGGGGGGCACTCTATGGCAGCCTGTTTGCTCTCGGACTGCTGACGGCACTGATGACATCGTTTTATACTTTCCGAATGCTGTTTGTAGTGTTTCATGGGGAGAAACAGACATACTATACCATCCCTGACCATGAGGAGGCTCATGTTCGACTGCCCGCAGTCATGACCCTGACTCTGATCCCATTGGCGCTATTCGGTCTGTTGGGCGGCCTGCTCAACCTGCCGGCCTACCTGACGGAGCATGGTTTATTATCCGGTTTTATCGGGGTTGTGCCCGGTTTTTCTGCAGTGGGGCACGTCTCTCTCGGTAACGAAATCATCCTGCAGATCATGGCTGCCACAGCCTGTCTATTGGGACTTGGGCTAGCCTGGTCGCGCTACACCGGTGAGCGCCGGTCGGCATCGCTGGCGACGGAGAGTGGTGATGCGCCCTTTCAGATCCGCTTTCTGCAGTCGGGCTGGATGCTGGATGACCTTTATCGGCTGGTCTTTATCCGTCCCTTTGTCCGGCTGGCGCGATTTTTCTGGAAAACAGTTGACGGGAGCGGCATCGACGGTACGCTGGACGGCCTGGCAATCTTCACTGTCTGGCTTGGTAAACTGCCTGCCGCCTGGAGCAGCGGCCGGGTGGTAACCTCGTTGATTGCCATGGCGGGCGGCGTGGCTGTCGTACTGGCATATCTGGCCTGGGAAGTGCTGGGTTGATATGAAACCTAACCTGACCCTGATCGGGATGCCGGGCGCCGGAAAAAGCACGGTGGGGGTAATTCTGGCAAAATTACTTTCCTTTGGCTTTGTTGACACCGATATACTGATCCAGATCCGCCTGCAGAAATCATTGCAGCGGATTATCGATGAAAGTGATCACCTCAATCTGAGAAAAATCGAGGAAAGTGAAATTCTGAGCCTGAATATTTCACATCATGTGATTGCGACCGGTGGCAGCGCAGTTTACAGCGAAAAGGCCATGACTCATTTGCAGGCAATTTCAAAGATTACCTTCCTGAAGATTGACTATGAAGTGATTATGCGAAGGATTCGCAATTTCAAGACGAGGGGCATTGCGAAATCGAAGGATCAAACTTTTCTGGACTTGTATAATGAACGACAGGTTCTTTATGAAAGGTATGCCGGATTAATAATTGACTGCACCGGCCTTGATCAGGAAGAAATTGCGGAGAAAATTGCAAGTGGTTACGTTCAAAAACAATGACAACAGCATGACAAGTCTGATGTACGATATTCTTATTTTAGAAGGTGTTTGTGCTGACTGAATATCCCGTACTCTCGATTTTGATCTTCCTGCCGCTGGCCGGCTGCCTGCTGCTCATTCCTCTCTGGAACTGCCGCATTTTGGCGCGTCCGGTCGCTCTGGGCGTGTCATTGGTCGATCTGGCGCTGACGATCTGGCTGTATGCTTCGTGGCGGGATCTGCCGCTGCTGAAGTCAGGGCTGCCGGGCTACCTGCTGAAGGAGGATGCTCCCTGGATACCGGCCTTCGGGATCCGCTATACTCTGGGGCTGGACGGCATTTCGCTGCTGATGACCATGCTGACCGCCTTCACCTTCTGCGTGGCTCTTTTGGTGTCCTGGAATGCAATCAAGGAAAAAACCGGGCTGTTCCTGACGCTGATGCTGGCCATGGAGGCCGGTATCATGGGCGTTTTCCTGTCGCTGGATCTGGCGCTGTTCTACCTGTTCTGGGAAATCATGCTGATTCCGATGTTCTTTCTGATCGGCATCTGGGGGCATGGCCGCAAAATCTACTCGACGATCAAGTTCTTTCTCTTCACGATGTTCGGCTCGCTGCTGATGCTGCTGGCGATCATTGCCTTGCACCTGCTGCATGCCCAGCAGACCGGCCTTGTGACCTTCGGTCTTTACGAATTGCTTAAGACCCAGCTTACGCTTGATACCCAGTTATGGCTGTTTGGCGCTTTCTTCCTGGCTTTTGCGATCAAATTCCCGCTTTTCCCGCTGCATACCTGGCTGCCGGATGCCCACACCGATGCTCCCACTGCCGGCAGTATCGTGCTGGCCGGCCTGTTGCTGAAGACCGGCAGTTACGGTCTGATTCGTTTCGGGTACCCGCTCTTTCCCCAGGCAGCACAGATTGTGACCCCTCTATTTTACGCACTGGCGTTGATCAGCATTATCTATGCTTCGCTGGTGGCTTTTGCCCAGGAGGATATGAAACGACTGATAGCCTATTCCAGCATCGGTCATATGGGGTATGTTGCGATCGGCATTGCCGCCTGGCAGCCGGTGGCGCTGTCCGGTTCGATCCTGCAGATGGCCAATCACGGCATCACCACCGGTGCGCTGTTCTGTCTGGTAGGCATGCTGGACGAGCGGGCCCATACCCGAGAGATCGCCGCCTTCGGAGGCCTGTGGGGCAAAATCCCGAAATATTCATTTTTCTTTCTGTTCTTCTCGCTGGCTTCTCTGGGGTTGCCCGGCCTGAACAACTTTGTGGGAGAATTCCTGATATTGGCAGGAACCATGAAAAAGTCGCCGCTGGTTGTTGCGCTGGCCTTCATCGGAATCGTGCTGACCTTGGTCTACACCGTACGCCTGGTGCAGGAGGTCCTGTTTCAGGAGGAACGACAGCCGCTGCCGTTGCTGGATCTGTCACCCCGTGAGATCTGCATTCTGTTGGTGTTTGCTGCGGTTGATGTCTGGATGGGGGTTCACCCGGCCCCGCTGCTGGATCTGATTCGTGGTCCGGTGCAGTTGTTGACGGGGGGTGGCTTGTGAACCAGTTTGATATCTACGCATTAATGCCCCTGATTATTTTGGCTGGCGGCAGCGTCCTGGTGTTGCTGGCCGGGGCGATCAGGCCGGGTGGTTATCTATACGGTCTGGCCGGGACGCTGATTACTGCAGCCCTGCTCTGGAGTCTGTTGATTCCGTCCGAGGCGGTCATGCCCGGTTTGTCAGTCAGTCCCTTTTCACGTTTTTGTGCGATATTTTTCAACTCTTCCGGCCTGGTTACGTTGCTGCTGGCAGCCGGTTACAACCGTCGGCGTGGAATCGTTGGCGAGGAGTATCCCGCCACGCTGCTCTTTGTACTGGCCGGAATGTGGACGGCTTGCGCTGCGACCGATCTGCTGATGCTTTTTCTGGGGCTGGAGGCCTTCACCTTCGGCTTTTATATTCTGGTGGCGATCAAGCGTGAGTCGGTCAAGGGGGGCGAGGCCGGACTTAAATACCTGCTGAACGGAACCCTGTCTGCGGCAATTATGTCCATGGGCATGGCTTTGGTGTACGCTGCCTCCGGCACCATTAAACTGTCAAAACTGGTATTGGCGGCAAATAGCTCCGGGCCGCTTTTTCTGGCTGGCGGCTGTTTGATACTGTTGGGTCTGGCCTTCAAGCTTTCGCTGGTGCCGGCCCATCTTTGGACTGCGGATGTCTATCAAGGAGCTCCGGCGCCGGTTACGGCTCTGCTCTCCACCTCTTCCAAAGGCGCCTCGCTGGCTGCCTTGCTGTTGCTATTGCCTATTTTCGGGGCTTGGCACGGACTGCATGACATCCTCTGGGGACTGGCACTGCTCTCGATGCTGGCCGGGAACTTTGCTGCACTGGTGCAGACCAATATCAAGCGTATGCTTGCCTGGTCGTCGGTTGGGCAGATGGGGTACGTGGCCTTGGCACTGGTGGCCGCACCGTCCGGCGGTCTGCGGGCTGCGCTTTATTATATGGTGGTTTATGCGGCGGCCGGTTTGGCCTCCTTCGGCGCGCTGTCAGTGTTGTCGGATAAACATGAACTGGATAACCTGGATCATTATCGAGGCCTTGGTTATGGCAGCCCGCTGGCTGGCGTAGTGCTGGCTGTGGCCATGTTCTCGCTGGCCGGAATACCTCCGGCGGCCGGTTTTGTCGGCAAATTCGGTGTCTTTGCGGCCGCCCTGCGAGGGGGCGAAACGTTTCTGGCTCTGGCCGGCATGTTGGCGGCGCTGGTGGCTGTCTTTTTCTACCTGCGGGTCGTAGTTATTCTGTATGTGAAATCGACAGCGGAACCTGCAGATACCCGTGTGTTGAATGTTTATGAGGTTATCGCTCTGGCTGTTCCAACTGCAGCAACGGTGCTGCTGGGTGTCTACCCCCAGCCATTGCTTGATCTGTTGACGATAATACTTACCAAATAGCGAGGATGTTTGTCATGATCCGTTATGTTGTTCTGTTAATCTGCCTGTTTTCCATGACCGCTTGCAGTACGGTTCCAATTACCGGGCGTTCGCAGCTCAACCTGATACCCGGTTCGTCGATGCTCTCCATGAGTCTGCAGCAGTATGACCAGTTTTTGAAAGAGAACAAAGTCAGTACCAACAAGGAGCAGACCCAGATGGTCAAGCGGGTCGGGGTCCGTGTGCAGAATGCGGTGGAGCGCTATTTTGCCGCCAGCGGATTGAAAGACCATCTGGCCGATTACAAATGGGAATTCAATCTGGTGGAGGACAAACAGGTTAACGCCTGGTGCATGCCGGGCGGCAAAGTGGTCGTCTATACCGGCATCCTGCCGATTGCCATAGATGATGCCGGCCTGGCGGTAGTTCTGGGGCACGAGATCGCCCATGCCATAGCAGAACATGGCAACGAACGCATGAGCCAAGGCTTGCTGGCACAACTGGGGGGGACGGCATTGTCCACCGCGCTTGCCACCAAATCCCCGGCGACTCAGCAGTTATGGATGTCGGTTTACGGTGTGGGAGCCCAGTACGGAGCGATCATGCCCTATGGCCGGATGCAGGAAAGTGAAGCCGATCATCTGGGGTTGGTGTTCATGGCCATGGCCGGCTATGACCCGAATATGGCGGTTTCTTTCTGGGAGCGTATGGCGGCCCAGAAAGGGGGGGAGGCGCCGGCTGAATTCCTCAGCACCCATCCTTCGGATGCCACGAGAATTGCCAATATCAAACGGTTGATACCGGAAGTAATCAGGCAGTACCACCAATAACGGTCTTGTGTTAGTACAAAGGGCGCACGCAATGCGCCCCTACTTTAAAGAAAAGCCACCGGAGCTTAATGGTGCGGGGCTTCAAAGTCAGTCCGGACAAGCAAACAGCGGCATTGCTGAAGGCGGGATTATTCCGGCCTGCTCGGCTTTTTGCATCAGGCACGAAATTGCACGAATACCTTCATTGCCCAGATCGGATGAAAAATCGTTGACGTACAGATCTATGTGGGCCGCACAGACCTCGGCGCTCATCTCCTGGGCGTGCTCACGGATGTAGTTGGCAGCCTGGTCCGGGTGGCTGCGGGCGTATTCAACCCCTGACTTTAATGCGCGTTCTACTGCGGCTATTGTTTCAGCTCCCAATGACCGGCGTGCCACAATCCCGCCCAACGGGATCGGCAGACCGGTTTCCGTTTCCCACCACTCTCCCAGATCCAGCAATTTGTGCAGGCCATAACCCTGATAAGTAAAGCGCGATTCGTGAATGATCACCCCGGCATCAACGTTCCCCGCCAATACCGCATCCATGATCTCATTGAAGGGCATCACGATAAAGTTGGTCAATGACGGATCGAACAGGCGCAACAGCAGCAGTGCGGTGGTGTAGCGTCCCGGCACCGCGATGGTTTTGCCCTGCAGGTCAGAAGGATCAAGATTGCTGCAGGCCACCAGCATCGGGCCGCAGCCACGACCCAGGGCGCTGCCGGCGCGGAGCAGGGCATATTCATCCCGGATATGACCAAAGGTGTGATAGGAAACCTTGCTGACATCCAGTTCACCTTTAAGGGCCAGCTGGTTGAGTGTTTCCACATCCTCCAGTCGTTCCAAATAAGAAAGTCCTCCGGTTTCAACTATCTTATGGACCAGCGGATAAAACATGAATGTGTCGTTGGGACAGGGGGAGAAGCCGAGTGTCAATTGGTTGCTCATGTTTGCTCCTGACGAAGGTGTTTTCAGTTCATTCGGTGATATTTGGCCATTGCGAAAATAGTTGTTACCAAACCGTAGCGTCGGCGCGGTTTTTATCATCTTCCCAATCGCGCCAGACTACCTGGTGCTTGATCAGATAGTGATCAACCGCCTGCCCGATGGTTGGAAAAAAACTTTCTATGCCGATTCTGGCGAACAGTCCGTAACGTTTGAGATGATCCTTGACCGGCCCTTTCATCTGTGCGAAGCAGAGCTTAATACCGGCTTGCTGCAACTCTTCGGCCAGTTCGAATAATACATCGGCGGCGGTGATGTCCACATCGGTGACCGGTTCGGCGGCAACCACAATCCATTTGGTCGGTGTCGGCGCGCTCGTCACAGCCCGCAGAGCATGTTCACGAAAATATTCAGCATTGGCGAAAAAAAGCGGCGCATCCCAGCGGAAGAGCACCAGTCCCGGAATTCTTCGCGCCTCGGGGTGACGAGTTATATCATGGTAGCCCTTCATGCCGTCAACCCGCCCCAGCACGGCACAGTGAGGCCGCCAGGCGCGCCAGATAAAGACCATCAGCGCCAGGCCGACGGCGATGAAAATACCCTGGATGACGCCTAGTGCGGCAACTCCCAAAAAACAGACCATTGACAGGTAAAACTCGCCCCGCCGATGATAATACAAACGTCTGACACTGGAAATCTCAACTATCGAACTGCAGGCAGAGATGACAACTGCTCCGAGGGCCGCCGTCGGCAGGTGTATCATCAGTCGGGGAGCAAAAACCAGCAGCAGCGCGATACAGGTCGCCCCGAACACTCCGGTCATCTGTGTCTTTGCACCGGCCGATTCGGCTACTGGTGTGCGCGAAGCGCTGCTGCTGACGGAAAAGCCTTGAAACAGTCCGGTGGCCATGTTGGCAATTCCGAGGGCGACCAGTTCCTGATTGTCGTCCACATAATAACCGCCCCGCAATGCATAAATACGGGACAGTACGCTCATGTCTGTGATTGAAACCAGGGCGATAGCCACGGCTCCGGTGAATAATGTCTTGAGTTCGGCGACAGTAACGTCAGGAAAACTCAGTCCTGGCAATCCCTGCGGAAGAACCCCGACGGTGTGTATCTGCCCGTTTGCTGACAGGTTGAACAAAGCGACCGCCAGTGTAGCGCCTGCCACGGCAAAAAGCACTCCCGGCAGTCGCGGTGCCCAGCGTTTTGTAGCAAAAATAACGATCAGGCACGATACGCCAATGGCACAGGTGGTCCAGTTGGCACTGCCGTTTACGACATCATGTACCAGCCCAATCGATGATTGGAGAAAACTGCTGCTCACCACTGAAAAACCAAGTACTTTTGGCAACTGGCCGATCAGCAGAGTCAGGGCGATACCGTTCATATAGCCATGGCGGATCGGCTTGGAAAGCAGGTCGGTGACAAATCCAAGCCTGGCCAGACCGGCCAGAATGCAGAGTATGCCGGTAATAATTGCCAGCATTGCGGCCAGTGCCGCGGCATGCTTTGGGTCACCAGTGGCCAGAGGCAGGATTGTAGCGGCGATCAGGGCGGTCAGCGCCGAATCTGGCCCCAGTACAAGAATGCGGCTCGGCCCGAAAATGGCGTAGGCCAGCAGTGGAATGATGGTGGCGTAAAGGCCGTAGATGGCGGACAAACCGGCCGCTTCGGCGTAACCCATTCCGACCGGGGCCAGTAGCGCTGTCAACGCCAGGCCAGCCACCAGGTCTTGGAAAAACAGAGTGCGGTTGTAGCGGGCCAGAAGCGCCATGCCGGGTAGCCAGCTGCGCAGGCCATTGGTGCGGGCGTGCCGGATTAATGTTGCAGTGGCTTCGGGCTCCATCGGGCTGGTACCTCGTATAAACGTTGCGGTTGACAAGTTGCTGGTCTGACTATATCACCTGGGAAGCCTGTCTACAATCCTGCTGCTGTTCCTCCATTGATTCGGCTGAATTGACGGTCCTTCCCGGTCTGGTTAACACTTGTTTTTTCATGAATCCGAAATCTGTACTGGTTAAATCCGGCAAGATGGTGTAAATTTCGGATTGTTAAAATTCTAAAAACAGTAGGAGAATCAGAGACATGAGATATTTAATTAATTGGTACCTTCATCTGAAAATCCGTACAAGAATTATTCTGTTAAGCCTGTGCTACAGTTTCTGCATTATTGTTGCGGTTGTTGCGGGACGATCATACTCCCTAACCATTTCAATTTTCTCTACAGCGGTATTTGTTGTTCTAGGCGCCTTTTTCAGCGGGTTCCTGTTCTGGTCTGTCAACGACGCCTTACGAAGAGTTTCAGGCTATTTAACAGAGATGACCGGAGGTAACCTTTGTCAGCCGATATTGGTAAAGCGTAACAATGAAATCAGCGCAATCATCCGCTCAATCGATCTTCTTCAATCGACCATGAGAGGTATTATTTCCAAGATCAACCAGTCCGCAACAGAGGTATCGGCGTCTGCAAAAGACGTTCACTCGACAGCAGAGATAATCTCTGCCGGTACGGAGGAAATTTCATCACAGACAAACAGGGTGGCCTCGGCCAGTCAATCAATGGATCAAACATCGGGTTCTATTGCACAGAATTGCCTGACGGTTGCAGACATGTCAAATCGGGCCAGCGACAATGCCCGGTCTGGAACTGAGGTCGTCAAACAGGCCCTTGATGGTATGGAAAGAATCGCCTCTCGTTTTAATGATGCTGCCAAGACAGTGGAAAGCCTCGGAACCAGGTCTGAGCAAATAGGACAGATAATCGGAGTAATTGAGGATATTGCCGACCAGACTAATCTGCTTGCCCTTAACGCTGCTATTGAAGCTGCCCGGGCGGGAGAACAGGGGAGGGGCTTCGCTGTTGTCGCCGATGAAGTCAGGGCTCTTGCAGAGCGAACGACACGCGCGACTAGGGAAATCGGGGTGATGATCAAGGCCATTCAAAGCGAAACCAAAACAGCCGTAACTGCAATGGATGAAAGTGTAAGTGAAGTTGAGCATGGAACAGAGTTGTCTGTCAAATCGGGCCAGGCACTGGAGCAGATTCTTGCCCAGATCAATGAAGTCACTATGCAGGTCAATCAGGTTGCCACTGCCGCCGAGGAACAAACTGCCACGACTAAAGATATCACTTCAAATATCCAGGCGATCATGTCCGTAATCGATCAGACTGTGCAGGGCACCAGTAAAGCAGCCTCTTCTTCATCCATACTTTCACTGGAGGCTGAAGAACTTCAGAAGTTGGTAGGGCAGTTCAAATTCTAGCTAACTGACAGTGCCTAGGCTACTACCGTTCCAGAATAAACGTTACCGGCCCGTCGTTGACCAGCGCCACCTGCATGTCGGCCTGGAAAATGCCGGTCTCGACCGACAGGCCGAGGCGCTTAACGGCGGCTACAAAATATTCATAAAGCCGTTGCCCCTCGTCAGGCGGAGCGGAGGTGTCAAAGGAAGGGCGCTTGCCCTTGGCACAGTTTCCGGCCAGCGTGAATTGAGAAACAACCAGCAACGCTCCGCCGATATCCCGCACGGAAAGGTTCATCTTTCCCTGGTCATCGCTGAAAATCCGCAGTCCGGATATCTTTCCCGCCAGCCAGTCGGCCTGATCTTCGGCGTCACCTTTTTCCACTCCCAACAGAACCAGGATGCCCCGCTCGATCCGGCCAACCACGCTGCCTTCCACGGTTACAGTAGCGGACGTAACCCGCTGAATTACGGTTTTCATTTCATTTGTTCCTTATAGAATATTCTTGCTGTAGCAGTTTTCGGGAAAACCCAGATCATTGATGCTCATGCCAAGTAAAATGCGCACACCTTACGCCGGCGTTTTCAGCCTGTCAACGGATCACATGAAAACAGCTGAGGAATAAAAGCGTGGCTTGCGTTCTTGAATGTCGCGACATCCCTTTCAGCTTTTCCGGACGCTTTCCGGATCTGAAAAGTTTCCACAAGTTTTATCGACTGGCAACATGTATGTAACCTGACAGTGCTAGTGTGCCTTCCAGATATTAAGGGGAGGGTATATGATTGACAAGGCGGCAAAACTACGGGTAGTACAGGATATTCGTCCGGTGGTATCACCTCGCCAGATGTGATGCTGGTGCCGGAGGACGGCATCTATCAATGGTCACAACTGGAACGAGGCAAACTGGGTGGGCAGGCCAAGATTCCGCACATTGATTCGACCCCGGATTCTTCGATTGTTGCAGGTTTGCGTCAGTTTCATGAGCACGCACCTTCATAGCCTTCTTATCACCTGATGGTTTCAGCCACGTTTTATATAAATATCTTCCAGTATAAATGCGACCGAGAGTAAAAGTTACTCAATCGTAACCTGGTCTCAACCCGTTCTTGATCTTGCACTGATAGACTACCCCCAAAAACAAATGGAGAAAACTATCATGTGGAAAGAAAATGTAATCGATCTGAATATGAGCCGTTTTTTCGAGATGTCTGCCCGTGTAGTTCTATCGTTTTTAATTGTTGCTATCCTAGTGGCAATTTTAGCAGGTATTGGCTGCACTTTTTACGATTTGAGACTTGTTTTTCAGCAACCTTTTCACAGTGCCTTCAAAACAATAATGGTGGATATGCTGACTGTGCTTGCCATCGTTGAGGTGCTGCGTACCGCACTGGCCTATTTTACAGAAGGTCGGGTCAAGGTCGCGTACATTATCGATACTGTAATCGTGACTGTGTTAACAGAGGTGATGGCTTTTTGGTACAAGGAGATGGAGTGGCAGGTGGTCTCCATGATTATATTATTGGTACTTTCCCTGGCCTGTATCAGGATTATTGCCGTCAGGTTCTCTCCACGACGTTTCAGGGAGGAATTGTGATATTGGGATGTAGTTAACTTATTATGGTCGTGTCCATTCATGACAGTTCGCGAATATTTATGGCAGTAAAAAACATCGAGGAGGTTTTCTATGGACAGCTTGAAGAGGGCTTAGGGGCCAGGTCTTGAAAATAAGTTTTTTGTGATATAGTCGTTTCATGGCTCGCCCACTACTCATAGAATACCCCGGTGCTGTTTACCACGTGACCACACTCGGCAACGCTCGTGCTGATATATTCGAAGACGACAGTGACCGGAGACTTTTTCTCTCGATTCTTGGTCAGGTTGTGCAGCGCTTCAACTGGATCTGTCATGCCTATTGCCTCATGACTAACTGTTGAGTGCCACGACATCGTGGACGGAAAAATGTGCCAGCACATCGTAGACTACAAAGTTCTCTGACAATCGAATAACCACCACGTCATTCTGTGAACACCGAAACCAATTATGGAGGTGTTCATGGAAGTAGAAAGTA
>JBBQCH010000016.1:0-31630 GCA_038318485.1 Geobacterales bacterium | reverse complement strand
CGGGCTATTGATAGTCGTCAGAGGTGAGGCCGCCACATGGCAGTTCTGGCACCTTGGCCCGACACCGCCCTCCAGATTGGCGCCATGGCAGCGATTACAGGCGTCAAAGTTGGTGGCTGTCCGATGCCTGAACCATGGGGTACCGAGGGGATCCGGGCTGGTGATACCGAAAGCGGCCGGGATTTGCATGACCGGCGGATGGGCAGTATTGACCAAGTGGCATGTCTCGCAGCCGGCGGTCAGACGTCCCAGAACAGCGTTGAAACGCGGATTACTTCCTGGTCCGCCGCTGGGGTTACTGGAATGGCAAGTCTGGCAGAAGGTCAAATTTGCTTTGGCGGTTACCCCATGCTGGGCCGGATCGGCCCAGCCGGCCGGATGGCCTATGGCGCCATGGCAGAGAGTGCTGTTGAAGCAGTCAGGTGTGCCGCCGGCATAGCTGGTAATAATGGGTGTCCTGAGATTGGCGCCCCTGAGGTGACACTGCGAGCAGACCGCCGCGTTCAGACCTTGAGCATCATCAACCGTGCTGGTATGAGTCGGATTGGGTGAGCCTGCATGCCAGGGAAGCGCTGCATGAGGAGCGCTAACCGGTACGCCATTGCGTAGATGGCAACTGCCGTTAGGAGAGCTGGCCGAGAAACAGCTGACGCCTGACGATCCACCTTTGAAGTCCGTGCCGTGGCATCTCTGGCAGCTATTGAAACCCAGGTCAGTTCCAGGTTGAGACTTGGCAGCTGCACCATGTTGTGCGGGATTAATCCAACCAGTGGGATGTAATCCACTATGACAGAGAGTGCTGTTGAAACAGCCGGGAGGGGTGCCGGACGGTTGAGGAAGCGGTGTCGGAAGATTTGTCAGGTGCTGGCCTCCGGCGTGACACTGGTAACAAGCAGCCGCATTGTTTGGGTCGCTAGTGGAATGATCGCTTGTGGCACTGGTGGCCCAGTTCTTGGCATGTGGTGCACCCGTCCCGTGGCACGCAAAAGCCGGGTCTGCCGTAGAAGCGGCTGACATGCACGAAACCGGGGAAAGAAACCCGCCAGAATACTGGCTGCCGTGGCAACCGCGGCAACTGTCGAAACCACTGGAGAAAGTGGGAGAAGACTTGGCTATGTTACCATGGCTGTTGCTGTTCCGATAACCAGCAGGATGAAAATGGCAGGCCATGGCAGCATAACCCTGACTGAAACAGCTCACCTTGGAGACACCGCCCTTGAGGTCGCTACCGTGACACTCGGTGCAGGCACTGGATTTTGCTACCGTTGAATCGTCAATTGCTCCAGGCAGTGATCTGAAAAGATTCGAATGATTGCTTACCCAGTTGGCAGGATGCTTGCCTGATGCATCAAGAATAATGTTTTTATCGTTGGCATTACTACATCCCCACAGGCTGGCGAAAAAAAGCAAAACAAAGCCGTATCGCAGTATTCTCATAATCCCTCCTCCTAGCGGTGGCAGGCCACGCATCGTTCGTTATTGGCTCTGCCGTGGCAGCGATAACAGCTGGCCGGATCAAGTTTTCCTTCAATCTTGTGCATAGTCATGAAATTGCCGCGATGCGGCATTTCACGATCCGGTCGGTAGCCGTATTTGGTAGAGGGCTTCATTTCAACCTGATTGGTATGGCAATCAGCACAAAAAGAGGCTTTGTGGCAGGTGGAGCATAGTCGGTCATTTGAGGCAGCATAAAAGCGGTGGTTTTTTACGAATGCAGCTGAATGGTTGAACGTTGCGAAAGGCTTCATGGTTCCTTTCTGCTGATCTTCGTGACACTCTGAACAGCTTACCTGCTGTCCAATTGCCAACGTTTCAGGATGTGAATCAGGGAGGCTGGAAATTGATTTCATCTGCGCACAGGAGACCAGTATCAGGAATAATCCTGCCAGAGTCAGGACGGGGAGCGACATTTTGAACAATTTCATTTTTTCCCTCCTTTACCGTCGAAAGTCATATTGTAAGTCAATCGCAAAAGCCCTTTGGTTTCTTCGATAAACTCGGGATTCCTGCCGTAACTGATGTCACCGGACATGGCCAAGGCGTGTGTGAGGTGGTAACCCAATGAAAAAGTACCTTCCCAAGCGCTTTTTTCGTTGTGGATTTTTTCCTTGAATATGTAACTAATTGCATCCAGCGCTGCAAAATAGGTCTTTGTGTCATGCATGGCGTAGCCGCGTAACTCATGATAGGAAGAGGAACCGGGACTGCCGGTTATATCAAAACCGTTGCCTGCACGAAGATAATGATAGCTGAGACCGCCCCGAACTGAGTTGTCCAGAAACTTGATTCGGGCATCCGCGCCATAGCGATCAGCATTGCCCTGATTGCGGGTGTAGTGTTTGTAATCCGCAGACAACTCGATATTTTTTGTGATTTCATAGGCAGCGCTGCCACCGACAGTGCGGGATTTTTCCGCCGAATTCAGTAGCGCCCCCGAGAACATCGACCAAGAATAGAAGTAGCTGCGCTCGCGATGTTCGTTGAATTCTCCGCTCAACACCAAGTGACTGATCGGCTTGACATTAAGAAGATAAGTATGTTCGGCAATTCCCTTTGTTTCAGGGTTATAGCTGCTGTGGCCCATTATTTCGACGGACTTATGCGGACTGAACCAGATGTCTCCGCCCAGCAGGCGATGATTTCCATTGACGTAGTTTATGAGTGCGGGAGCTTTGCCTTCGTAAAGGCCTGAAGCGCCCAGTTCCAGCAGACCCATGTAGCGGTAATTGACCCGGCCTCCAAAAATATAGTCACCTTTACCGTCACTGTTTTCACCATACAGATGTTTTGTGTGTACCGGAGCGCCACCAAAAGCCGATACTCCAAAGCCCATCGGCAGTTCAGTATGCGCACTCACCCCGTCAACATGCTCGTTGATTACACCTTCACGGATAAAAAAACGTCCAGCTCGCGCATCAGCATTGGCATACTTGAAGCGGTAACGCAAATAACCGTAGGTTAAGCTGCCATCTACACTGTCACTGTTGTAACTTTTGTCGCCCAAATCGCCACGCCCCCAGCCGTAGAAATGCAGTGACAGGTTGCCATCAGCCAGCTTGTCAGCATCCAGGCCGAGAAACTGTGTGACCGGAACCAAAGTTTCCCTTTTTACAGTCGCGATATCCCGGCTTTCGAATTTGAGGATGGTTGAGGAGTCAACGGAGATGTCCGCCGCTGAAGCAGCGACAGGAATTGCGAGAAGTGAAGCGGAGCAGATCAAGCGACGACAAATCTTTTTCATGGTTTGGCTCCTGTGTCGTGTTGATAAAGCCGTTTGTAGAACAGTATTATTATGTTTTTTAATTTGCAATAAAATAAATAACTATTTTCTTTTTACTCCTGTTATTTCTTCAAGACAGCCCGGGCATTGCCCGGGCTGTCTTGTGATTCGTTTATATTGCGTCCAGCATCCGTTTCTGCTTGCAACTCAGTCGATTCAGAGCATGGATATACGCCTTGGCCGAAGCGACTATGATATCAGTTGACGCCCCTTTTCCAACCACCGTGTGGTTACCTTCGCTAACACGTACCGTCACTTCTCCCTGGGCATCGGTACCGCCAGTAATCGAACCGACATTATACTGGGAAAGTTTTGCCTTTGACTTGGTCAGTTTTTTTATCGCCTTGAAGGCTGAGTCAACCGGTCCATCACCAAGCTCAGCCGTTCGCACTGTAATACCGTCAATTTCCATCTGTACCGTAGCGGTAGCCACTGCGAACGAACCGCAGGTGACAGTAATATGATCCAGCTTGAAATGATCCTCTTCCCGGGATTCATCGGATACAATCGCATCCAGGTCCTCATCGAAGATTTCCTTCTTCAGGTCCGCCAGTTCTTTGAATCGATCAAAAGCCCGGTTCAGTTTTGTATCATCCAGATCATGTCCCAGTTCTTCCAGACGCTTCTTGAAAGCATGACGACCTGAATGTTTGCCAAGTACCAGGGCGCTGGAGAGAAGTCCGACAGACTCAGGAGTCATGATCTCGTAGGTTGACTTTTCCATCAACATGCCGTGCTGATGAATTCCGGCCTCATGGGCAAATGCGTTGGCTCCCACGACTGATTTGTTAGGTTGCACAGGAATACCTGTAATAGTAGTCAACAGCCTGCTGGCCGGAGTCAGTTGCTCGGTTACAATATTTGTTGCAAAGGGAAGGATGTCACGGCGGGTCCTCAGAATCATGACAAATTCTTCCAGCGAACAGTTACCGGCACGCTCGCCAATTCCATTAATGGTACATTCAACCTGACCAGCCCCGGCCTGAATCGCAGCTATCGAGTTGGCAACTGACAGGCCCAGATCATTATGGCAATGTACTGATATAATGGCTTTTTCAATATTGGGCACATTATCTTTCAGGTATTTTATAATATTGAAGTATTCGAATGGAATTGTGTACCCGACTGTATCCGGAATGTTGACAGTTGTAGCGCCAGCATCAATGACCGCCTCCACGATTTCGGCCAGAAACGGCAATCTGGTACGAACGGCGTCTTCGCAGGAAAACTCAACATTGGAAGTATAGGACGCCGCCCTCTTGACCGCCTTAACTGCTGAAGCCAGCACCTTGCCGGGCTCCATCTGAAGTTTGTACTTCATGTGAATATCAGACGTGGCGATAAAGGTATGAATACGCCCCTTTTCACCGGCATATTTCAGAGCTTCCCAGGCGCGATCAATATCTTTTTCGCTGGAGCGGCACAGACCCGCTATTTCAGGCCCTTTTATGGTCTGGGCCACTTTTTTTACCGCTTCAAAATCGCCTTCCGAAGCAATTGGAAAACCAGCCTCAATCACATCTACATTCAGTTTTTGCAGTTGCTTAGCCAGACGCAGTTTTTCCTCAATGTTCATGCTGTTACCAGGAGCCTGCTCACCATCTCTCAACGTGGTATCAAAGATTTTGATAATCCGCTGGTCATCTTTTTTTGATTCCTTTGCCTTTGCCTTTGCCTTTGCCATTTAATACACTCCTTTCAATGTCCTGCATCTGATTGATATTACCAGAATTTCTGATAAACGCACCCTGTTCACAAAAAAATAGCCCCAGCCCCATATTTGGGGCAGAGGCTATGTGCCATCCGCGGTACCACCCAATTCGTCTGCAGCTATTGGCTGACAGACCTTCATTAATCCCTTAACGCAGGTTCACGGCTCCGATTACATATCACCGGAGCAGCTCCAAGGCGAGTTCACCATATCTGCTTACCGGTTCGCACCAACCACCGGTTCTCTGAAAAAGCAGGTCACAGCTACTACTCCTCTTCATTGCCATTAATATTTTTTTCCATATTAGGAAAATAATTCAGATAAAGTCAAGCTGTTTAATTGTTATTGACACAGGTTTCACTTAACCAAACATTTCAGTCAGTTTGCCTGACACTATTAACATTGATAACGGGCACCTCATATCGTACAATGTTAAAATTATCATTATGGGGGTATTGTGAACAATCTGTTGTTGATCACCGATGTAGCCCGTCTGCAAACAATATTTGGCCGCCTGACCGAAGACAAGGATGTTCGTCTGTACATTGCCAATGACCTGGAAAAGGGTGGTGAAGCGATCTCCACCGAACAGCCGGATTACGTTTTTGTGCAGACACATTTATCCGGCCTGTCACCCGAAATCTTACTCATGCATCTCAAAAAGCAGCTTGGCCAGACAAGTTCAAGTTTTGTACTGCTGGCTACACCTGCCCAAGTCAACGAAAGTACTCTAACCCAATATCAAAGCTGGATAGACACGTCGACTGAAGACGAAGTACTGCTGGAAAAGCTGTATACACTTCTTGAACCACTTAGCCCCAAAATCAAAGAAAGTGCGGAAACAAATAAACCAGAAGCATCTGACTTTGCCGCACTTAATTTATTCAAAACGTTCAGAAGTTCGGTTAATGATATCCAGCCTGCCGCTGAAGAGGCACCTGCGCAACCAGTCCCGACAAATGCAACTGTTCAACCGGTTGCAGTAACGCGCGAGTCAACACTGGAAGAGCAAGGAATCACCTATTCGGCGCGTCAGCGCATTACGGTGCAATCCGAGTTTAATAGTTCATTTGACACTGCTGTGAACAGCGCCCCTGAGCCAACCTTCATGGCAGATTCAGCTCCGACCCCGGATAAATCCTGGGATAATTGTTCCTATGCAAAAAACGACCTACTTGCGCAACGCTCTAAAAAGTTGACGTTCCTACTATGGCTGGTTCCAATAATAATTGTTGTTACAGTTGCAACAATATTTCAACATTTCTCATCACAACAGACACCCAGTCTCCCCGGCACTGCCACCAAACCTGCAGGTAATGCCACAACAAGTTCGGTTCATTTGTTGTCGCAGATTTTATCTGCCAAACAAGAGCAGTCAGTACTTAACAATGTGTCCTCTGCAAAAAGAAAGGCAACAAAAGCCAGTACTGACTCCGTGGTCCAAAGCAGTGATAAATCCGTTATCAACGCCATTGCAGAGAACAGCACTAAAAGGAAGAAAATTGAACCTGCCGTTTCAACTGCAGTCAGGCTGATCAACTTGCCAGAATTCATCCCCATCAAAAATATTGAAAAGAGCTATTCCATCGCCAACCCGGGATGGGAACGATATACCTCAGCGAATACCGACTACAGGGTCTATCGCGAGAAGGATTCAATCAAGGCCATCCAGATCATAGCCCTTGGAGGCATAAACATTTCCAAACCTTTTTTGAATCGCATATTGACTCAGTTGGTTAAGAATCCCCATTTTGTTCTGACAGCATCAGAACTCAAAGAGGGCTACAGGATCGAGAGAGGGTCTCTTGCAAATAATCTCAAAGCGGTTTTTTATCGAGACGAGCAGGGGGGGAAATTGCAAGCACTCGTACTAACATGGGAATAAACGTTATTCAGTTCGGTGAACTTTTAATCAGGTGGTCGTTGGTTCGACCCCAACGCGGCTCACCAAAAATTCAAGGTCCTGACAAACGTCAAGACCTTTTCTTTATATGCTTACGCTAATTCAAGCCCTCTTTCCCAATCCTTTAAAGAATCGTTACATGCCCAAGAACCTTCCAAATTTTACGAAGGAGCCCGTTCTTGAGTTTTCATTTGATTTTTCCCGGATTGGTGTAGACTTGATAAGAGAGTTTGCCTTAATTCCGGCTTTTAGATGCAATGCGGAATTTTACTTTGAATACACAGGGGTAGTTTATGAGGATTCAGCGAGTCACCTGGGTTACTGGACGTATTCTATTTTACATTGTGATGTTCCTGCTTCTGACCATGGTCATCTATACACTTTCGCATGACCAGTGGACGGCGGCCCTGATCTCCGGAGTCATATTTATCTTCGGCCTCTACAAAGGACTGGTCTGTATCAAGATACCGGAATATTCGCTGGTGGTGCGCGGCGGCAAGGTGGTTTTCATCATCACCGAGACAACAATTCGTAACCGGTTCGACTTTGTGTCGCGTGGGCAGACAATTGTCGAACTGCCGCATTACGGCTTTCTGGACAAGCCATACAAACTGGAGATACTTTCCCCGGATAGCGAAGGCGGCCTGTCTGCCTGCCGTCTGTCGCTCCACCTTGATTATTCCCTGGAGCCGCCTGCACTGCAGAAGGCCTATGACACCCTAATCGAACATCAGGAGGGACTGTCATCGGAAGTCAGGTGGCTGCTGCTGAAGAGCTCTGCAAGCCTGGTTTGCCGGCCGGTTCCCTTGCAAGATGAAGAAGCCATGCAGGAGTTCCTGAAACCGATTGTTGCAGAACTTGATCGTGGACTGGAGAGTGTCGGGTTGAAGGTTGAAGAGGCGACTTGTTCATTCACAGCAGGTTCAACACTCGCTCGCTTAGTAGCGGCCGAGCAGGAAATATTGGAAAAAAGAGAGGCGGGTGCCGCTGCTGGCCATTAAATATTACATTTAGTTACCTACTTTAAGAATAATATCCGGCGATTAACTTAAACACTTCATTTCAGGACAATAAATCGACCAAATGCAAGTTTACAGTCTTATGACGGTACAGACAAACAGCCTCATAGTGTAACCACGTTGAAAATCCTTAAAAGTCAACTTTCAGACTCAACCCTGACAATCAGGATCAGCATGTCAACTGAGAAAGATTGAAACCGCCGTCTCTTACAGCCGTAAAAAACGGGAAACAAGACGGATATGCGCGATTGACTAGCACTGGCCGATAGGGAATAATGCCAGTTCTGCTATTGATTCAGAAGGAGTCTGGATGAGGATATTCAACACCCGTTGTGTCATGTTCATGCTGCTGATCACAGCGGTTGCCGACCCGGCTACGGCTGCGGAAGAAGGGACAGTCACGACTTTCTGGCCGCTGTTTGACTACCGCAGCAGTCCTGCCACCGACTACAGCAACCTGTCGATCCTGGGGCCGATTTTCAAACACGAGCAGACTGGCGACGTCACCAGGACAGCCCTCCGCCCACTGTTTTTCAACCAGTCTGATAAGGAATCCACTGACAGCGATATCCTCTACCCGCTGGCATCGACCTCGTCCGGAGACGGTGACTCCAGCACCCAGGTACTTAAGCTCTACCAGAAGCATGTCAGTCGTGCCGGCACGTCCGAAGAAAAACGCGATTCGATGCTGTTTCCATTCTATATCAGTGGCGAATCTGAAAAATACGGTCCATACAAATCTTTCTTCCCGATATACGGCGACATCTACCAGCGTTTCTGGCGTGATGAATACCACTACACCCTTTTTCCACTTTATGGCCGCACGGTCAAGAACGGCACAACCTCCAGCAACTGGCTTTATCCTTTTTTCAACACGGTTTCGGGTGAGAACGAGAGCGGTTTCCAGTTCTGGCCGCTCTACGGGCAGTCTGCCAAGCAGGGAGTTTACTCCAAACGCTTTCTGCTGTGGCCTTTCTACATACGCGAAAGCCTGGGTCTGAACAGCGACAACCCCACCGAAAACCTGGATTTGATCCCCTTTTACGCTTCCTCCACCTCGCCGCAACGCAGCTCAACCCACATGCCCTGGCCATTTTGCGGCGTCGTACGGGACGGCCAGGGACAGGTGATCGAACGCGACATATTCTGGCCCTTCTGGGTGACCGCCCAGGGCAAGGATTACAGCATAAAACGATTTATCCCCTTTTATGCCCAATCCAATATCAAGGATGCCACCAGCGACTGGATCATCTGGCCGATTTACCGTCAGGAAACAATCAATTCAGCCTCTTTCCGCCAGGACAAGACCAGTCTGCTGTATTTTCTGTTCAGTCGTTCGGACGAATCCTGGCCGAAAATCGGCAAAGATCGCGCCCGTTCAGCCCTCTGGCCGCTGTACGCCTGGAAGCGGGATGAAGCCGGCATCAGGTCGCTGTCCATGCCGGCTCTGGCCGAGCCGGTCATCTGGAATGACGGACTGGAACGCAACTGGGCGCCACTCTGGAGGCTGTTCATTGTGAAGTGGGACGACAAAGGGAATAATGCGGTGTCGCTGCTGTGGAACCTGTACTGGCAGGAGAAGCGCGGCCAGGAACTGGCCTGGGAACTGTCACCGCTGGTTTCTTACCGTTCAACCGGGGCCGGTACGGAGTTCAAGCTATTGAAAGGGCTGTTCGGCTATGGCGGCGGGAAAGAGGCGAGTTCACTGAGTTTGTTCTGGATACCGTTCAAGCTGTAAACAAACTCAAGAACGTGAAGCTGCCAAAGCTTCCACTGCCTGCCCCAGTTCGGCAACGCTGTATGGCTTTGAGATAGCGCCGCTGAAACCGTAGCGGCTGTAGTCAGCCATAACCGGATCACTGGAATAGCCACTGGACACGATCAAGCGGGCTTCCGGATGCATCTCAATTATCCTTCCTGCGGCTTCCTTGCCACCCATCCCCCCCGGTATAGTCAGGTCCATAATGACTGCCGAAAAGGGTGTTCCAGCCTTATAGGCAACCGCATAGTCTGCGATTGCATCTTCACCGTTGGTACAAGCGGTCACCTGATATCCCAGATGCAGAAGCATTTCAGAGGTCATATCCAGGATCATCTGCTCGTCATCCATCACCAGCACCGAACCGCCTGTATGATTACCAATGCTTTGCATTCCACTGCAGCAGTTACACTCCTGACAGGTTTCAGCCAGTGAAGGCAGATGTATAGTAAATACCGTGCCTTGACCAATTTCCGAAGTAACGCTGATGCTCCCGCCATGCCTGTTTACAATCGAGTGCGCCGAAGCCAGACCCAGTCCGCTGCCGGTGGCTTTGGTAGTAAAATACGGGTCAAAGATTTTATGCTTGTTACTCTCCGCAATTCCACAACCCTGATCGGCAAACGAAATGCTGATATAGTTTCCGGGCTGAAGGGCGAACTGGTTGGATTCCTCAATACTCTCGTTCCGGGCGGTTACCGTAAGTGTTCCGCCGTCCGGCATGGCATGGATTGCGTTGATAATTATGTTGTTGAAAACCTGACTGATCTGCCCGCCATCCACTTCGATGGCATGCAATGAATCCGGCAGATCAACGTCAGCTTTGACACTTGAGCCGCTCAGCATCAGCGAAATCGCTTCGCTTGCCAGCTGCTGCGCTGAAACTGCTTTTTTGACCGGCTCCCCTCCCCTTGCGAAAGTCAGCAGCTGATGGGCAAGCTCACCGGCCCGCAGCGACGCTTTCTCAGCTTCAGCCAGCGGCTTATGGGCCTTATGCCCCGAGTCAATCAGAATCTGTGCAAAGCTGATGTTTCCAAGGATTCCGGTCAGGATATTGTTGAAATCATGGGCAATTCCCCCGGCCAATATACCGATCGATTCCAGTCGCTCAATTTTTAGCTGCTCCTTTTCATGCTCCAGCCGCACACTAACATCCTGCACCATCGAAATCAGGCCGGAAATGGTACCACTGCTGTCACTGAATGGCGTATTTGTCCACTCACAGGTTATCAGGCGGCCGTCTCTGGTCCTGTTTCTGACAATATTGTATGCAGTGCAGTTACTTTGCACAATGCTTTGGCAGAGCGATTTCATCTCGGCTTGAGAACCCGCTGGAATGATCAGTTCATACGTGCTTCTGCCGATTGCTTCTTCGGTTGTATATCCGAAAATATTTTCAGCGGCGGGATTCCAGCTTTTGACAACGCAATCCAGGTCCCACATGATGCAGCCGACCGGCATTTTTTCAAATTGCAGCCGAAGGTGCTGCTGACTTTCCATCAAAGCCTCTTCAGCTTGCCGGCGTTGATTGATTTCGCTCCTGAAACGGCGCAGCAGTACGAATAAGCCCAACACAACCAGAAACAGCGTGGTTCCGGCCGCGGTAACGCTGAAAAGTGCTTTCTTCAGCTTCAATAGCTCCGTAGAAGCATCAGGGTCGTAGATGAAGCCGTCCAGATTATATCCTTTGCCAATCATGCCGGCCTTGACGAAGGTATCTGCCATATGCTGCCAGCGTCCCTGATTCATATGCCCCATCTCAATCAGATCCGGCAGAATCAGCGGTTTCATAGCTTCGGCTTCAAACTGCAGATGTTCCCTGGACTTCTTTACATCGTACCTGCTGAGAATCAGATCGATGATTTCCGCCGGATGATACATCGCATATTCCCAGCCGCGCAGCGTGGCACGCCGGAAAGCCTTGACCCGTTCCGGATTCTGCTTCAGCTCCTGCTCACTGGTGAACAAAATATCGCTGTAATAATCAATGCCGTATTTTTTGGGATTGATTATTACATAATCGATGCCGAGCTGTTTGAGATAGAAAGGCTCGTTGGTCAGATAGGAATTGAAGACCGCCACCTTTCCGGTGGCCAGATCGTTGATATCGAAACTGCTCGGCAGAATTTTGATTGTCTCCGGTCGGATGCGCTCATTCAGAAGCATGGCATGAAAATCGGCATCGACCTTTTCGTTCATCAGCATGACCCGCTTGCCGATCAGGTCCTGCGGCGAGTTAATGTCTGCATCGGCCCGCGCCAGTAGAACCGAAGGGGAATGCTGGAAAATGGTCGCCAGGGCCACCAGCGGTTTGCCCTTCAATCTTTCATAGAGCAGTTCGCTGTTGGCTTCGCCATACTGGGCGCGACCGGCCAGAACCTCCTGTACCGGAACCCGCCCCGGTGCACCTTCATGCAGCCGCACCTCCAGTCCCTCCTGTCGATAAAAACCCTTCTCGATCGCCGCGTAATAACCGGCATTCTGGAACTGGTGCTTCCAGCGCATCTGAAAATCAATGATCTGCAACGGCTTTTCAGTATCGGCAGCAGCACTGCTGGTGACCGGAGACATAAATAACAGCAGCAACATAATCAGCAGCACTGTTATGGGCATTAATTTGTTAGAAATTTTTTCAGGCATGGCCACTACCCATTAGATAGATCAGATTTAACATTACGCATTTTTAGTTTAATTCCACCCAATGTCAAACAAAAATCCCGATCGGAAAAAGCCGGTCGGGATCTGTCTCACTGTTTGACGCGTGGCAACTCTTTGGGATCAAGGTCACCGATCAGTTCGTTAACATGCTCCTTGTAACTTGAACCACTTGGCAGTCTTCATTCAGGCCTGCTGCCGTGCCGGCCAAATTCTCGGATGATTTTTTTACGTCAACAAAAGCAGTGGCAGTGGTATTATAAGAGAAATCATTGATGGTTTGCGACATTTAGGTCATTGCAACCGCAGACTGCTCAATACGGTCGGTCTGTTTTACGGATCATACCATTAACGATTGACAATGATTTTTCCTGTTCTGTCTGTGCAACAGATACGGTTGCCCTCGTTTTTTCCGCCTGTTTGGCAACAATATCCCTCAGCTTGCTGGTCTCCAGTGAGACTTCCTCACGCATCGATATTTTGTTTTTAAGCCAGAGAAAATAGAAACGTCGCATGTCGGCCCAGCTTCTGGAGAATAAAACCATTCGATTCGACTAATTTAATTGAAAGCCGCTAAAACCAGGTGTTATAGTTTTACGACTTGAAAACGCTGGAGTTTTTCCTCTGAATTGACACATCTTAGCCACATTGGGCGGTTAATATGATTTACGACTACATAGTGATTGGTGCCGGAATCATCGGCATGTCAACGGCCTGGCAGCTACAAAAGACTTTTCCGGGATCTTCGGTACTGGTTCTGGAAAAGGAGACTCGCCCGGCCTGTCACCAGACCGGCCGCAACTCCGGTGTTATCCATGCCGGTGTCTATTACACGCCGGGAAGCCTGAAAGCAAGGTTCTGCAAAGAAGGGAATATCGCCACAAAACAGTTCTGCCAGGAGTACGAAATCAGGTACGATAAATGCGGCAAACTGCTGGTAGCGACCAACGAGCAGGAACTTGGGCGGATGGCCGCACTGGTGCGGCGTTGTGCCGATAACGAGATTCCGGTTGAAACGCTGACTTCGCAGCAGCTGAAGCAGAGCGAACCGAATATCTCCGGTGTCGGTGCCATCCTTGTACCTTCTACCGGCATTGTCAGTTACACCGAAATCACGGCGAAAATGGCAGAGCTGGTGATGCAGAGCGGAGGAGAAGTTCACTATAGCAGCAATGTTGTGGCGATCGATGAAAGGCCCGAGCAGATCTCAGTTCGAACTGGCAGCAGCAGTTTCACGGGACGTTATCTGGTGGCCTGTGCCGGATTGATGGCGGACCGGATCGTCGGCATGCTGGGGATTCAGCCGGAATTCAAAATTATTCCTTTCCGCGGTGATTATTTTCGGCTGGGTGCAGAGCATAACCGGATCGTCAACCACCTGATCTATCCGATCCCTGATCCGGAGCTGCCGTTTCTGGGAGTCCACCTGACTCGGATGATTGACGGCACAGTTACTGTCGGCCCGAATGCTGTCCTGGCCTTCAAGCGCGAAGGTTATCAGAAAACCGATTTCAGCCTGCATGACAGTATGGAAATGTTCACCTATCCGGGACTGCTCAAGGTTCTTTACAAGAACTTCAAGGTCAGTATGCTCGAATTGAAGAACAGCCTGCACAAAAAAGGGTATCTGGAACTTGTCCGGAAATACTGTCCCTCACTTACCCTGGCGGATCTGCATGATTATCCCTCCGGCATCCGGGCCCAGGCTGTCAGCAAAGAGGGACTGTTGGTTAATGACTTCCTCTTTGTCAACACCAGGCGAGCTCTCGCGGTCTGCAATGCCCCTTCACCGGCGGCAACTTCGGCCATTCCGATCAGCAGACATATAGTTGAAAAAGTCAGAATTCTCGCAGAGTAATGGGCATGAAATACACAATTAACTTCAAAGGACGATGCTACAACTTCAAGGATCTCAAGACCCTGCTGGCCAAGGCATCGCCGCTGCGCTCGGCCGATGAACTGGCCGGGATTGCCGCTGCTTCGGAAGAAGAACGGGCTGTCGCCCAATGGCTGCTGGCTGATCTGCCGCTGACGACCTTTCTCGCAGAGCCTTTGATTCCGCCGGAAGAAGACGAGGTCAGCCGGCTGATCGCAGAGTCCCATGACCAGGCCGCCTTTGCCCCGATCGCATCCTTGACCGTGGGTGAGTTCCGCGAATGGCTGCTGAGCGATGTCACTACTGACGATCAGATCATCGCAATCCGCTTGGGAGTAATTCCGGAAATGGCCGCAGCGGTTTCCAAGATCATGCGGAATCAGGATTTGATCGCAGCTGCCAGACGCTGTTCGGTGATCACCCGCTTCCGCAACACGATCGGTCTGCCGGGCCGTCTCGCCACCCGTCTGCAGCCCAATCATCCCACCGACGATCCCCGTGGCATCGCCGCCAGCGTACTGGATGGACTGCTGTACGGAAGCGGCGACGCAGTCATCGGCATCAACCCGGCCACCGACAGCCCCAGGAACGTGGAACTCCTGCTGCACCTATTGGACGATGTTATCCAGCGCCTCGAAATCCCGACCCAGTCCTGTGTGCTGGCCCACGTCACCACAACCCTGGAACTGATGCGCCGGGGCGTTCCGGTTGATCTGGTGTTTCAATCCATAGCCGGTACCGAGGCGGCCAACAAAAGCTTCGGGGTAAATCTGGCGCTGTTGGCCGAAGCCAGTGATGCGGCGCGTGCGCTTGGGCGCGGGACGGTGGGCGACAATCTGATGTATTTCGAGACCGGCCAGGGGAGCGCGCTGTCGGCCAACGCTCACCACGGCATCGACGCCCAGACCTGCGAGGCCAGGGCCTACGCCGTCGCCCGGGAGTTCTCGCCGCTGCTGGTCAATACGGTGGTCGGATTCATCGGGCCGGAATATCTGTACGACGGCAAGCAGATCATCCGCGCAGGGCTGGAGGACCATTTCTGTGGCAAGCTGCTGGGACTGCCCATGGGGTGTGACGTCTGCTACACCAACCACGCCGAGGCCGACCAGAATGACATGGACAATCTGATGACCCTGCTGGCCGTGGCCGGCTGCAGCTACATCATGGGCGTTCCCGGCGCAGACGACGTCATGCTGGCCTACCAGAGCAGTTCATTCCATGACGCGCTCTATCTGCGCCGCGTACTGGGCCTGCGGCCGGCGCCGGAATTCGAGGAGTGGCTGAACCGTTTGGGGATCTTTGACGGCCGCAACGCCCTCAGTAGCGGCGCTACCCCATCACAGCTGCTCGGCGCCATGAAGGAGCTGCTATGACTGATTCGTGGATTTCCCTGCGTCGCTTCACCCAGGCCCGCATCGCTCTGGGACGGTCCGGACATGCCATTCCGACCAAGGCATTGCTGGATTTTCAATTGGCCCATGCCCAGGTCCGGGATGCGGTTCACTTCAACTGGGATTTGGCTGGTTTTGCCGGGCAGGTGCGGGAACTTGGTGAAGAGGTACTATTCCTTGATACGCCGGTTTCAGGCCGGGAGGAGTATCTCCGCCGCCCCGATCTCGGTCGGATCCTCAGCGAAGCGGCGCGAGCCAGGCTGAAGAGCTGCAATACCGCTGAAACGGACGTTGCACTGATCGTCACCAACGGCCTTTCCTCAACTGCGGTCGAGCGGCATGGAATCCCGCTCCTGAAGGCGATCCTGAAAGCTTTTCACTCCCGGCAGTTAAGCCTTGCCCCGGTTGCACTGGTGGCCAACGGCCGCGTCGCTTTGTCGGACCAGATCGGCAACGCTCTTGCCGCACGGGTGGCGGTTATCATCGTGGGTGAACGGCCCGGCCTCAGTGCAACCGACAGTCTCGGCATCTACCTGACCTTTGCACCTCAACCGGACCGGACCGATGCGGAGCGGAACTGCATCTCCAACATCCGGCCGCCAGAGGGTCTGAGCTACCACGCTGCCGCAGAAAAACTTCTCTATCTGACCGGTGAGGCACTGCGGCGCGGCATTTCCGGAGTTGCACTAAAGGATGATATGGTGGAACTGCTGGCAGGCCGCCTGTCCCCGGCAAGCCCAGATGAAAATGCCTGATTCGGGTGCATGACAGAATCACCATCAGTTTGCTGAATAGCGTCAATCTACCCTGTTCAAGTTCCAAGGACAACTTGGGGAGCCAGATCTAGTTCTGCAAAGCCTGCAGTTGCAACTTCCGAAATGCGGCCATTGCTGACTGTGCGTAATCAATTGGTACAAAATAGCGTCCAGCAGGCGCCATCACTTGTATTTGTCCATAACCGGCGACCAGGTATCGACGGCCTTGTTATTCCATTATTGAATCAAGTGTGAAAACAAGTCGGCAAGGATTAAGGCAACGAAAGCATACAAATAGTATGTTGAGGAACCGAAGACGAACCAACGAAGATAGTGCCTTGATTTAGAAATGGAATTACAGGGATTGAGGCAAATCCTGCCACAATTCGCTTCTGTTATCGTACATTCTCAGCCGGTCAACCACACTGCCCACCGGTGCGGCAAAAATAGTATCGTAGATAAATTCATCCGCCTGAGGATCCGTGGCAAAGGCAAGCTGCTCTTTATTTATGCTGAATTGGGCGTTGATCCCTCCGGTGTTACCGCGCGCATCCACCCGAATCCATCTTCCAAGGCTGGCAAGGTAGATACCGTTAAAACCGTGCAGAATCGGCTCATCATCAACCGGGGGGTCCAGACGTAAAACCTGATAGCAGAAACCGGCCGGGATATTGACCGCCCGCAGTAAGGCAGCCAGGAGATGGCTCTTTGCAAAACAGATCCCGGTGCCGTGCAGAAGCACTTCACTGGCCGTGCAGGTCACAACATCAAGTCCGGCATCATCGCTGTGGAAAATGGAATCTCTGACCCATTCATACAAACAGCGGGCCTTGCTCACTTCATCTGACAATGATTGTGTCAGCTCCAGAGCCTTCTGCTGGACTTCCGGACTCCGCCAGTCCACGACTGCATCGGAAACCAGGTATTCATTCATATCATCCGATTCAGGGTTCATAATTTCCTCGCATTGTTTTTTTGTTTCAGTGAAAAATCCCCGGCCAACCGCAAACAGCCTTAATTGATCGGCCGATGAGCCGCCATCTTGCATAATGCGCAGCCCTGAACCGCCCGAGCTGGCAATTCAGCTTTGAGTCCGTCTGAAGCTCAGGTTGTGAGCAGAACACCACTCATCTCGTTGTCTGCCGGCCTGAAGAACCGGTCGAAGTCCGTCTCTTCAAGGGAGGCCATTTCCCCGATGGTTATCGTCTTCAACGTGTCTATCTCGATTTCGCAGCTATTGTAGGTGGTGTTGTAGAAGGCAATCCGTTTCTCTTTATCAAGCCCCATCTCAAGCAACTGTTGAGCTCCTCTTTGGATCAGCATGAATTTCCGGTGCAGATCCTGAACGTCCTTTACATTCCAGACACCCAGGTAGATCGGGCTGTTGACGTTTCTGACATCCCCGATCAATTCTCCCCGCAGAAGCTCATCCCTGCTGCGAGAGAGATAAGGCACAAAGTCGAGGTGTTCGGAAAGCTTTCGATCTGTGGCAAAAAATTCCCCGCTGAAAGGATCAAGGGTGAATATCATGGTGCGGTGGATAGTTTGGCCGTAACTCTGGAAGAGCACATCCTTGAAATCCTGAAATGCCACATTCTGCATGACGTAGCTCTCATTCCTGCTGATGCGCTTTGTTATTCCCAGGAGCCACGCTCTGATCGATTTGTTGTCGATCCGGCACTGGCTCAGTTCAGCCTTCAGGAAATCGAATGATTTGTCGCCGTAACGGTAGAGAAGCACGTTCAGGAAGAGGTCGCGGACGTTGTTGTACCGGCTGAAATGATAAATGAGATCATAGCTGAACAGCTCCATTTGCCTGAGCTGCCAGATAAAGATGGATATTTCATTCCTGCTGCTGTCTTTGGTGAGTCCGATCTTTTGCGTGGACTTGATGAATCTGACATATCTGGTGCCCAGATCCGCCAGCAGTTCAGTATCCCTGGTTGTGCTTCTCTTCAGGACAATGGTCCAGCGGGTAAATTTATCCAGTCCACTTTCCACCGCAATGCAATCGGCGCCAAAAGCGGAGTAGATCTGCTTCGTACCGATTCCCTCACCGGCCATGTGACCTTTGGTTGATGCCCCGACAAAAAGCGGTATCTGATCGGCTCCTTTTTCCAGCCTCTCCACGGCAATCCCGGTACCATTGTCTGTGATGGACAGAGTAACCGTATCGTCCTGCTGTTCCAGTACGAATTCAATCAGACCCCGACTACCGGCCGACTTAATGGCATCCAGAGCGTTGGAGACGATATTTATCAGAGCCCGGCTGTAGTTTATGTAGCTGCCGCTGACCGGCTCAATCTTTGATCTGAGGGTCAGCCTCACCTCGCAGGAGCTGTCCACCGCCTCTATGAAAGGTATAACCCGCTCCGTAATCAGCTCCTTGAGAGAAACTTTGTGAGAAAGGTGGATCTTATCCTCGTACATGTTCAGGATATTGAGAAGAACGGTGGTTTCCCTGTTGATGTTCTCGGCAACCTTGTTAAAACTGTCCACCGACAGCATGGTTGCCATGTCGAAGAGGACCTTGAGGGATTTTTTTACGTCGTGGCGCACCTTGGTCAGTTCTTCGACAACGGAAACATCCTTGTGTCCCGCAGAAGATGCAGTCTCTCTGAGGGCCTGAGCAGTTACCGACATCAGGAGAAACTTCATCTTCCGGTACACGATGTGATCTTCGATGCAGAAACCTTTGGTTTTGAAAAACTCAATTGAGCTGATGAGTTTTTCCCATACATAGAGGTAAATATGGGAATCAGGGGACACCGTCTCAGCAAGCTGGCGAAGGAAGGCTGTTCCGATGCCCTTGCCTCTGCCGAATGGGCTGGTCACCTGTCTATAGATATGAAATTTCTTCTGGTCGGGCGTTGCGTAGACAAGCAGATACCCGAGCAGCTCCCCCTTTTCCTCCCACACAAAGCTATGGTCGTAATCGGTGTCGATCGCTTTATCCAGGATGTAGGGAGAAGGGATCAAGAGAGAGTCGATGTTGAGGATGGGGAGCTGTCCAATCGCTTTCTCGTAGCCGGAAGTCATCTTTTTTATGCAGGGGAATTGTTTTGACTGCCACTGCATAGCATGGCCATCTTTAGGATCATGCCCTGATATAACGGTTCCTGTGGATTTGTTTTTATTCAATGACCGCCTCCCGGACTTCTGCAGCTGCTTATAACTGAATGTCGAGTGCTCCGCCTAAGAATTATTAAATTCTGCTTCACTATATCTTGGCTCCAAAGCGGTGTCAAAGGCTTCCGGCCAGGGGCTCCAAAAACAGAAAAGGGGCGGAACCTCTCGATTCCACCCCTTTTTTTCAACAGCTTACAATTTGATCAATAGCGATATGAGTCGCCTTTGTAGGGGCCTTCCACCTTGACGCCGATATAGGCAGCCTGGGCTTCGCTCAGTTCGGTCAGCATGGCGCCCAGGGTTTTGAGCTGCAGACGGGCTACCTTCTCGTCCAGTTCTTTCGGCAGCGTGTAGACGCCGATCGGGTATTTGGCCGGGTTGCAGAAGATCTCCATCTGGGCCAAAGTCTGGTTGGCAAAGGAGGAGGACATGACGTAGGAAGGGTGGCCGGTGGCGCAGCCCAGGTTTACCAGACGTCCTTCGGCCAGCAGGATGATGCGTTTGCCGTCCGGGAAGATGATGTGATCGACCTGCGGCTTGATATTTTCCCACTGGTACTGCTTCAGTTTGGCGACTTCGATTTCGTTGTCGAAGTGGCCGATGTTGCAGACGATGGCGTTGTGCTTCATGGCTTTCATATGGTCATGGGTGATAACGTCGATGTTGCCGGTGGTGGTGACGAAGATGTCGGCCTTGTCGGCGGCGTATTCCATCGTAACGACCTTGTAGCCTTCCATGGCAGCCTGCAGGGCGCAGATCGGATCGACCTCGGTTACCCAGACCTGAGCCTGTAGACCGCGCATGGCCTGCGAACATCCTTTACCCACATCGCCGTAACCACAGATCACGGCCACTTTGCCGGCCACCATTACGTCGGTGGCACGTTTGATACCGTCCATCAGGGATTCGCGGCAGCCGTAGATATTGTCAAACTTGGACTTGGTGACCGAGTCGTTGACGTTGATGGCCGGAAATTTGAGAGTCCCTTTCTTGTGCATCTCATACAGACGATGCACACCGGTAGTGGTCTCTTCGGTGACGCCCTTGATGCAGGCGGCGGTCTTGGAGTACCAGCCGGGCTGCTCGGCCAGACGCTTCTTGATGGCGGCAAACAGGAATTGCTCTTCTTCGCAGGTCGGCTTGGCAATCAGGGAGGCGTCCTTCTCGGCATCGCTGCCCAGGTGCAGAAGAAGCGTGGCGTCGCCGCCGTCGTCCAGGATCATGTTGGGGGCGCCGCCGTCGTGCCATTCAAAGATCTTGTGGGTGTAGTCCCAGTATTCGGCCAGTGTCTCGCCCTTGATGGCAAAAACTGGCGTTCCGGCAGCCGCGATGGCGGCAGCGGCGTGATCCTGGGTCGAGAAGATGTTGCAGGATGCCCAGCGAACTTCGGCGCCCAATGCGGTCAGGGTCTCGATCAGCATGGCGGTCTGGATGGTCATGTGCAGCGAACCGGCTATACGAGCGCCCTTCAGTGGCTGGGTTTTGGCGAATTCTTCGCGGATCGCCATCAGGCCGGGCATCTCGGTCTCGGCGATGATCATTTCCTTGCGTCCCCATGCTGCCAGGGACATGTCCTTAACGATGTAATCTGTGTTTGCCATTGGTTAGTCTCCTTTTTGGATGCTGCTTATTTTGTAATTTCCAATTGATGCTTTACTCCTTGAACCAATAAAACATTCTCCTGCCCCGCTGTACCACACAACTGCTCAACTTCGATTGATTCAAAACCGGCCGCAAGCAGCCAGCCACGCAATTCCTCCTCTTCAAACCCCAGCCACTGATCGGCCAGCTGTTCCCGGGCTGTTTCACGCTCATGGCGTACCAGATCGGCCAGCAGCAAAACCCCGCCCGGCCCCAGTACCCGTCGGACCTCGGTCAATACGGCTGCCGGATCGGCGGCATGGTGCAGCACCATGTTGGCCACCACGCAGCCGACCGAGGCATCAGGCAGCGGCAAATGGGTCATCTCTCCCAGACGCAGTTCAATTCCGTTGGCACCGACAGTTACCAGCCGGCGGCGAGCCTCGTCCAGCATGGCGGGAGAGTGGTCCACTCCAATAACTTTATTAGCCCGAACAGCCAGATCCGCCAACAGTCCGCCGGTCCCGGTTCCGATCTCCAACACCGTAGTTCCTTCGGGCATCCGTACCAGCAAACGCTGGCGATATTCCGGCACCGGCAGCAACGTTCGGGCCAGATCGTCCCATTGTTGTGCATGGCGGTCGAAGAACTCCTGGCTGCGACGTCGCCGTTCCTCCAGAGCCCGTGCTACAGCGGACAAGTCCCGACTCCGCTCCGGCAGCGCCTCAAGTTCAGCTTCTAAAACCGGCCGGATCGCAGAGAAAAAATGGTTCTCCTCGCCAGCCCGATAGTAGCTCCAGGTCCCCTGGCGCTTGACGGTCAGCACGCCTGCATCGGTCAAAATTTTCAGGTGCCGCGAGATACGTGACTGTCCCATGCCGAGGATAGCAGTCAACTCCTGTACCGTGAATTCTCCACGCAGCAGGATTGCCATAAGTCGCAGGCGGCAAGGGTCAGCCAGAGCTTTTAAGATTTCGAGCATGATACATCCGATATTCCGAAATCATTAAATCAACTTTTCTTGATATAACATATCCACAAGAGTAATTACAAGCTTTTTGAAAAATGGATATTTGAATCCAGGTTTTGATCGGAGCGGTAGTTCTGTCACAGGGGTTTCTTCCACGGAAAATATATTGGGTTCATCTTCTTTGACATGGCTGTATTGCCGTTATATAGTGCGCGATAATTTATTTATTCTTACTCAACCCACACATTCAGCCACCTTCTGCAGTAGAAGAAATGCCATAGGAAAAGCATGGCGGGATGATGATCAGCATGCAAGGCTATTAATTATCAATATGATAAATAGATTTTGCCTTGCGGTATTTTTGGGATTACAGGCCTGATGGAATGATGGTCGGGTCTGGTGATTAACTGGCTGGAAAACCATATGAATATAGATAAAATTGTGACCCGGACATAAACACAAAATTATCTAGATGTAGATGGAAAGTAGTTATATACATGTAGTTGACGCCATCTACATGTATATTGTTTCATCTACATGCAGACAGCAGACGTCGTTTGCTCAATAAGATGTTATGCGAAAAAAGGAGATAACATAAATATTAATAGACTTGATCACTTGGTATTAACGGTTAAGGACATCGAAGTTACTGTTCAATTCTACGTTTCAGTCCTTGGAATGGAAAAAGAGGAATTTGGTGCAGGAAAATTTGCATTAAAATATGGCAACCAGAAAATTAATATGCATCAAGCAGGCAAAGAATTTGAACCAAAAACTTAAAAGCCAACACCTAATTCATCTGATCTTTGTTTCATCACAGAGATTCCACTAGCTCAAGCCATAGATCATGTACGTAATCTAGGTGTAGAAATAATCGAAGGACCTCTTGCCAGGACAGGAGCAGCAGGTTCAATAAATTCATTTTACTTCAGAGATCCCGATCAGAATTTAATCGAAGTTTCAAACTACTAAACCTCACATTACCAGCCGCTGGTGCGATTGGGTCCGCACAGTACCCACACCGTTAGGCATAAAGGAATACCGAATGAAAACTATTCGGAGAAATGATCGAGAAATAAATATCCAAGGGGCAAAAGAGATACTTGATAAAACTGAATATGGGATCTTGTCTACTGTTAACAAAGATGGCCAGCCCTATGGCGTGCCGTTGAGTTACGTGTATAAGAACAACTGCATCTATTTCCACTGTGCTATCGATGGGCAGAAACTTGACAACATCGTATACAACTCAAAGGTTTCTTTTTGCGTTGTTGGAAACACAAAGGTTTTGCCGGATAAATTTGGCACCGAATATGAAAGCGCCGTGGCCTTCGGCGTGGCATCAGAAGTTAAGGAAGTTGAGCGGCATAATGCCCTGATGTGGCTTTTGGAAAAATATTGTCCGGATTTTATCGAAGAAGGAAAACAATATATTCAGCAAAAAGACAAAGCCACCAAAGTCGTTAAGATTGAAATCCATCTTATCAGCGGGAAAGCTCGAGGGTAGTTCAAATCAAGACGAGCCTAACCTGGGAGAACACCTGACCAAAAGGCCGTCAGGTGTTCTCCCACAACGTTGACGCAATTAACAGAGAAGGCAATAATCGATCACCCAGCTGAAATATTTGACCAGCAATTACAATTTCATAATCAAAACTGTCCCATCTAGTTTTTGTTTACTCACATGAAACATACTGCAGAAGAAATCATTACTGGAAAGACATCCAAGAGGGTACTGTGACATGAAAATTCACTTCATTCTGATGATACTGTCGATGATGCTATCCTCGTTGGCATATAGTGCGGACTCCTGTCGCGACTGCCACGAGAACAGCCAGAAAATGGCAGCGTTTGGCTACGGTCAATTCACGATGAACCAGAAAGAGGTTCAGGTACAGAGCCGCATGCCAGCCGGTTGCAGCGATTGCCATCAAGGCAACCCGCAGGCTGGTGAGCTGGACGCTGCCCATCAGGGCCTGGCCCGCCTGAGGGTTGTACGTAAAAAAGGTCTGACAGCCGACATGTCTCCGCGAAAATTTCCGCTTGAATTCGGCACAAATCAGATGAACCGGGTCTACGTCACCACAGAAAAAGAAGGCAAAAAAGTTAAGGACTCCTCTGTAGCAGCTCTGTCCTGGCACGATAAACGCTCCGACTCGCTGTCCCAGGATTTCGAGGTAATGAAAAAGACCTGCGGCGCCTGCCATGAAAAGGAATTCAAAGAGTTTGCCAAAAGCACCATGGCAACCAATGGCAAACAGAGCCAATACAAGGGCTGGATCAATCCGCAACGCGGTCCCCACAACTGTGGACCCTGGTTTGAGGGCGCCTATGACCAGATGCAGGCCAATACGACAGTGGTTATGGACAAGCAGAGCCACATCATCAACCAGAAGGCCTGTAACACCTGTCATGTGGGCTGTCTGGATTGCCACTACAACCCTATGCCGAAAAGCGTGGTTGATCCGTCCCAAGGAAGCCATACCTTTGCGAAAACACCGCCGGTTCTGAGCTGTTACGGCAATGGGCGGACATCTATCTGTCACGCTGGCCCTGAGGACCGGCGGCGTGGTGCCGGTTATTTTGGCGGTTCTTTCTCATTCCCGGAAGGCAATGAGCCCGATGTCCATCTCAAGGCCAAGGTCGGCTGTTTGGATTGCCACGACAACTCCAAGTCAGACCCTTCGCTCGGGCACGGCATGGTCAGACGCCAGGCCGATGGCTCTTGCAAACGCTGTCATTTAGCGGCGGTCACGAGCCATGCCGATTCTCTCCACAAAAACCTTTCCTGCGAAGCCTGCCACATCCAGAGGGTGGCCGGGTATCAGGGCACCTACTGGGGACCGGGCACCATGGCTGGTGCAGCGACACCATTTTTCAAATACAAGGCCTATTACGGCATCATGCCGGAACCGATTCTGATCAAGGATCAAAAGGGACGCTGGATACCGGTCAAACCGTTTCCCATGGCGACCATGAACCAGAAGGATTCCCCCTACAAACCAGGACTGTACTGGCGATTTCCTGCAACATTGCCTGACCTGCAGCGGACTGATGACGCCTGGGCCTATGTGGGACTTTTCGAGGGGCTGCCGGAAAATAACAATGCCTTGCTCTGGATTCAGATGGACAAGATGTCGCACAAACTGGGCAAGAGCCGCAGCTGTGAATCGTGCCACGCCGACCCGCTTGGCATCCAGCGACAGCCCGTAACTTGGGAGTACAGTGACCCAGGTGCGGCGCCTTTCAGTGGCAGCCATTCGGTGATCGCCGACCGGAAGGGGCTGTTCATCAAGGACATGCGCTCCGAGAAGATCGAACCGGACAAAGGTGTTGACGTCTCTGCCTTCGCACCGTGGATCTATCTGGGCAACGCATGGCAGGTTGCCGGAGATTTCTCACTGCCAACCATCCGCGACCGCAAGGCCTACGATAAACTCAAAGCCAATACTGAAGCTGCTCGCGCGACCGGTACTCTGCACCGGAAATAAGAGTGGTATAAGGGTTAGAAATTTGCTTGGTACTTGGTGCAGCTCTTCATGTGCCCGCTCCAGCCACTCAAAGCCATTATTGACACAGCGGTAAGAAAGGCTGAAGGGGCACTTTTCATTTTTTGACAGTTCCGAATGACGAGATGTCCCAATCAAACGGGAGGACCGGTCACCCGTTGGCCCTTTCCAGGAAAACCCCATGACAAACACATTATCTCCACAAGCTCCACCAATCATGCCCGCCCTCTTCATCGGCCACGGCAGTCCTCTGAATGCCATCGAAGAGAGTGTTTATACATCAGCCTGGCGGGAGGCGGCGGCCTCGGTCCCGCATCCAAAGGCGATCCTCTGCATCTCGGCCCACTGGGAGACCGAAGGGATCTTTGTGACCTCCATGACTAATCCCAAAACCATACATGACTTTTACGGTTTTCCAGATGCGCTCTACCAGGTGCAGTATCAGGCTCCCGGTTCGCCGGAACTTGCCGAGCGGGTGCGGTCGCTGGTCTCATCCGCAGATGTGCGGCTTGACGACGGCTATTCCTGGGGGTTGGACCACGGTGCCTGGTCGGTACTGCGGCGCATGTATCCAGAGGCAAATACCCCTGTCGTACAGCTCAGCCTGGACCGTACGCGGAATCCTCGTTTTCACTATGGGTTGGGAGCAGAACTGGCGGCCCTGCGCCGGGAAGGGGTCTTGATCGTGGGGAGCGGCAATATCGTTCACAATCTGAGATTGCTGCAATGGGATGCGGGCGAACCTTATCCGTGGGCAGTACAATTCGATGCCTTGGCAGCGGAACTGATGCTGGCCGGCGAGCATAATCGGCTGATTGACTACCCGGCCATGGAGGAATTGGCCCGTCTCTCGATCCCGTCCAACGAGCATTACCTGCCGCTGCTCTACATTCTAGGTTTACAGCAGACGGGCGAACCGGTCACTTTTTTTGGTGAGGGGTTGACGCACGGCTCTATCTCCATGCGCTCGGCCAGGATCGGCTGACGAATTAACCTGAACTTTTTTGTCCAGGTTAATCAACATTTTAAACAATAACTGTTTCCGAGAATAATGGCTTATTTTGAAACGGAATTACACTGTTTGAAGATGTTATCGATCCGTATTGCATAAAAGGCACAGAAAAGGCCCGCTGTTTATCGCTGCGGGCCTTTTCTATTATGGACTATAAATCATACTGGGTGCTAGCCAAACAGCTCGTCAAAGATGGCTTGAACGGTCGTTATCTTGTCTGATTTCCAGGCATTGGTGCCGCAGAAAACCAGGCCGGTCTCCACATCACCACGTTGGGCGCGATCCAGCGATGTTACTATACAGAAACGCTCACCTGATTCTTTGTAAGAACATTTTTTAAGGCAACCCAGACGGCAGGGGGTATGATGATCCAGGTCATACTGGCGAATATTGTCCTGATTGCTGAGAATGGCGCGACCAGGCAGGCCGGCCGGGCTCATGATCAGGCCGATATCTTCCTGAGTGCATTCGATATACTTCTGCTTGAAGGCATCCTCGGCATCACACTCTTCGGTACAGACAAAGCGGCTGGCCATCTGTACTCCATCTGCTCCCTCGGCCAGGGCATGCTCAAGATCGGCACGATCCCAGATACCTCCAGCGGCAATCACCGGCACATCGGTTCCGTACTCGGTGCGGAAAAGTTCCTTAACCTGACGGACGGTAGCGTACTGGTCATACTCGCCGGTACCGATATTCTCCATCTTCTCGCCCAGATGCCCTCCAGCGGTGTCCGGATCTTCCACAACAACTGCATCCGGCAGACGGTTGAACGATTTATGCCACTTTTTGGCGATCAATTGGGCCGCACGCAGCGATGAGACAATCGGGACTATCGCTACATCCGGTGCATGAGCGGTCAGTTCGGGCAGACTCAACGGGAGCCCGGCGCCACAAACGATCACCTTGGCGCCGCCCTCAATGGCAGCCTTGACCAACTGTTCGTAATCGGACAAAGCCACCATCACATTAACGCCAATGATGCCGTCGGGAGCTATTTCATAAGCCTTGCGAAGCTCGTTCTTAAATGCTTCCGCGTCAGCCTGGAAGTAATTTTTGCCGTTGTAGTACGGACTGTTGAGACAAATCCCTGGGGCCGCCACCAAACCAACACCACCGCATTTGGCAACATGTCCGGCAAGTCGACCGGCAGATATGCGAACGCCCATGCCTCCCTGTATGACCGGGTAACGCGCAATATGTTTTCCGATCTTCAGCTGTTGCTCCATCGGCAACCTCCAGTTTTTGAGTAAGTTTTCGCATCATAGCAAGTCACAGGCTCCATCGTGTGTAATATTTTTGTAAAAGTGTTTCGATTTTAAATACATCCAAAAGTTTTTTTCTGGACTTATTTAACAACTCTCACTAGAATTAAGAGCTAATTTAATTTAGGAGTGCTCTATGGAATCGGGAAAAAGGGAATATTTCAAAAACGTATTGAACGAAGAGATGAAGTCTCTCTTGGGCGAAGCCGGCAAAACAGTTACTGAGATGACATCCGACGCGTCTAACTTCCCGGATCCAACCGACCGCGCTACCCAAGAGTCAGACCGTAACTTCGAACTTCGTATCAGAGACCGGGAACGGAAATTAATCAACAAGATCAAGGACGCACTAGATCGAATTGATGCTGACGAATTCGGTATTTGCGAAGATTGCGGCGAAGAGATCAGCGAGGCTCGTCTCAGGGTCAGACCGGTAACGACCCAATGCATCGACTGCAAAATGGATGCGGAAAAAAAGGAACGCCACTAACACGCTTAATTGATCAAGGCGTTCAGTCAGGTACAAATGATGACACTCCGCCCACCAGCAATTCAGTCCTCTGACGAAAACAGGCTATCTGAACTTACACTTCTGTATCAGTTCAGCAACAGCATGCTTTCCACCATCTGCCTCAACAAGCTGACACACCTGATTCTCACCGCCCTAACCACGCCTGCTTCAAATCTTTTTGAACGCTCTCTCCTGTTTTTACGCAATGAAAAAGCCGAAGTCCTCCAGGGCATGCTTGGGATTACACGCCATACATCAGCAGAACTGGAAATCATCGGTGATCGGAATAGCTTGGAAAGCCGTTGGGATATAAGTGAAGAAGTTGTAGCCCGGCAACGCTCAAACAAATTCTGCTCAAGTGTTCGCATGACACGTGTCGATATAAACAAAGATTGCCCGATGATCCGGCAAGTCATCACCGAAGGCAATCTGGGTTACATAAATGAATCAAAGTGCCATGAATGCCCAACTGGCTGTTTTATTGGCAAACTGTGCGGCGGACCATTTGCCGCTGTGCCGCTTTTAGCTAAAGACAGAATCATCGGCATCATAGTAGTTGATAATCCCGATTCGAAATCCGAAATCCTCAGAGAAAAACTTCATTTCCTGCAGTTATTTGCCAATCAGGCCGGGATGGCCATTGAAAATTCGATGTTGTACAACCGGATTGAGGATACAAGCGAGAACCTGCGGGAAGCCCGTGAACGCCTGCTGCATGGTGAAAGACTGGCGGCCATTGGCGAAATGGCAGCGAATCTGGCCCATGAACTAAAAAATCCACTCATAACAATAGGCGGATTCGCGGGACGATTGCTCAAGGCATTACCAGAGGAAAGTCGTGAACATTCCTATGCTGATACAATCGTATCCGAGGTCAGCCGGCTTGAAAAAATGCTCGCCGATATTTTGGCGTTTTCGCGTAAGCCAACTATCTGCTTCAGCGACTGCGACCTGCAGGAAATACTTCAGGATTGCATAGCAAGCTGTATGGCGATTTTCGAAGACAACGACATTTCCCTGTCAACCTCCATCGCAAAAGGTCCCTGGCCGCTTTCCGGTGACCCCCACCAACTGAAACAGGTATTTCTCAATCTGATATTGAATGCGTGTGATGCCATGCCGAACGGCGGGAGGCTCTCTATCTCTCTCGTTAATGCACCTCTGGAAAAAAAATCAGCACTCGTGATTATTCATGACTCCGGCGGAGGCATTCCAAAGGAAATACTGCCAAATATTTTTAAACCTTTTTACACAACCAAACGTCATGGCACCGGCCTTGGCCTGCCAATTGCCAACCGCATTACAATTAACCACTGTGGTTCAATTGAAGCTGAAAACAGTGAAGACGGCGCCGTGTTCAAGGTCACGCTGCCGCTGGCAGCTTATAGCGAATAGCTTTTGAATATCATTTATCCGGGTTTCAGATTGGCATCATTGGCGCAAAGTTTTAATTAGATATCAACTCAAGAAGGAGTCATAAATGAAAAGATCTCGCAGCAACCCTGGCCGCTGTAGCTGCACTTTCGCTCTCATCAGTTGTTTTTGCAGCTGGTGTAACAATTGAACTGCCGGCTTCCATGGGAAAAGTAGTTTTCCCGCACAAGAAACATCAGGAAATGCTGAAAGTCTGTACAAAATGCCACACTCAGTCTCCTGTCAAAATCTCCGAACTGGGCAAAGATTGGGCGCACAAAAAATGTACAGGTTGCCACTCTGAAAACAACAAAGGACCAACCTCTTGAAAAGATTGCAACAAAAAATTAGGTTATAGATATTCCACCCTCGAATCCAAAATAAGGCATACAGGATTTATTTAGGGGTATACTTCAACGTTTTACAAAATAACCATAAAATCAACCAACTCAGTCGGGCGGGCACCATCCATAGATTTATTTATACTTATCTCTGGATGCCCCCCTTCCTCCCGTTTATTTCCGTCAGACATCCAATATATTGCAGAACATACTGTAAAAAAGTTATTATTCGAGTATACTTACATCTGAAGCTACAGCATAGGTTGGTCCACATATCTTGGCTATACAGACCACTGGGAATCTTTGGAATATGCAACCTGTAAATACCAGCGATATCAACAATAAGATCACTCCAACATTTCAGAAAAAACCATCTGAACTGAATCCAGCACCTTCAAAATCTACACCCAAAGAATCAATAACCGAGACAGTAAATCCCACGACGGATACTGTTACCCTATCAACAGATTCTATTGAACAGAGCGCCAAAATCAGAAAACCTTCTACACCGGTGTCATTGGCAGAGAAGGAATTATTGCTGAAAATGCCCCCCGGAAAGAGAAGGTTTTCCACGGTTGTATGATTTTTACGTTAGATGTACTACTGAAATAGGGGGCTGTAGCTCAGCAGGGAGAGCGACGCGTTCGCAACGCGTAGGCCGAGAGTTCGATCCTCTTCAGCTCCACCAATAATAACAAGGGGTTATGCTTAAGTGTATAACCCCCACTTTTTAATGTGCATTATTTTTTTCCTGCAGAACATACCCTCTTAAATCCAGACTATGTTCAAGTCATACTTGAACATAGGAACAGTTCTAGACACGAAGCTCTTCCAGGTAGCGTTCGACATCCTTGGCTGCCATACAGCCGGTTCCAGCGGAAGTGATCGCCTGACGGTAAGTAAAATCCTGTACATCTCCGGCTGCAAAGACACCTTTAACGCTGGTGGCCGTCAGATTGCCTTCAAGCCCTCCGCACTTTGTACGAATGTAGCCGTCCAACATATCCAGCTGACCTTCAAAAATTATTGTATTGGGAGAGTGCCCAATTGCGATAAACACTCCATGAACGGGAACTTCCTTGGTGGAGCCGCTGCGGTGGCGAATTCGCATACCGATAACGCCGCTGGCATCTCCAAGCACTTCATCCAGCACATAGTTCCACTCGATTGTGACGTTACCGCCCCTGGTTTTATCGATCAACCGATCGGAAAGCAGTTTTTCTGCCCTGAACACTTCACGGCGATGGACCAGAGTCACATGCCTGGCGATATTTGACAAATAGAGCGCCTCTTCAACTGCAGTACTGCCACCACCAATCACCGCCACGTCCTTACCGCGGTAAAAGAAACCGTCACAGGTTGCACAAGCCGACACGCCCTTCCCCTTGAAAGTTTCCTCGGATGGCAGGCCCAGATATTTGGCAGATGCCCCGGTTGCAATGATGAGGGCATCACAGGTGTAAATGGCAGAGTCTCCCTCCAGCAGGAACGGACGCTGTTTCAGGTCGGCTCGTTTAATGTGATCATTGATCATTTTTGTATTGAACCGC
>JBBQCH010000015.1:0-31670 GCA_038318485.1 Geobacterales bacterium | reverse complement strand
GGGAGCGGTTCTTTATCTTGGCGTGGTGGCTACGGCAGGCGCCTTTTATCTCTGGAACAAGGGCTTAAGCCTGGTGGAAGCAGGAACCGGCTCGGTCTTCTTCTTCCTGCAGCCGGTCGTGGGCGCCCTGTTGGGTTGGCTTATTCTGGGAGAGCACCTCACCCTCTCCTTCTTTATCGGCGGTGCTGTTATTCTGCTGGCGGTGTTGATCGCCTCGTTTCCAAAAAGCCAGTTAAAAACACCGAGCAACTGATCAACTAAAAAATCAACTCTTGAAAAATATTACTTGCTTATTCCAACCAGAAGTCATCCTCTTCAACCGGCGCGAATCCGCGCCGCATCGTATTTTCTGTAACAACTCTCGGATCCATAAAGTGCAGCAGGTAATCAGGTCCGCCGGCCTTGGTTCCGACACCCGACATGCGTGAGCCGCCGAAAGGCTGTCGATTAACCAAGGCCCCGGTATTGTTACGGTTGATGTACAGGTTGCCGACTCGAAACTCGCGCCGGGCCTGTTTGATATGCTCCGGGCTGCGGCTGAAGATTCCGCCGGTCAGGGCGAAGCGGGTGGAATTGGCCCAATCCAGCGCCTGATCGAAATCCCTGGTGCGCATGACCGCCAGCACCGGCCCGAAGATTTCCTCCTGGGCAATGCGATGTGCGGGGGTGATGCCGCCGATGATCGTCAGCGGCACCCAGTAGCCGTCTCCACCCGGAACCGGACTGGAGTACAACAGTTCACCCTCCTGCTTGCCAACCTCGATATACTCCCTGATGTTCTTCATCGCGGCAGAATCGGACACGGCACCCATAGTGTATCCGGGATCCTCCGCTGGTCCCACCTGATAAACCTTAGCCGCCTTGACCAGGCGGTCCACAAATTTATTGTAGACCGCATCCAGCACGATAACGCGCGAACAGGCCGAGCATTTCTGCCCCTGAAAACCGAAAGCCGAGTATAAAACATGCGGCACGGCCTCATCCAGATCGGCATCATCGTCAATGATGATGGCGTTTTTGCCTCCCATCTCAGAGATGATCTTTTTAACATTGACCTGGCCGGGATTCACCTTCGCCGCCCGCTCAATGATCCGCAGGCCGACCTCCACCGAGCCGGTAAAGGCTATCAGCGATATATCGGGGTGATCTACGATAAAATCCCCTATCACGGAGGCCTTACCGGGAACATAGTTGAATACACCGGCCGGAAGACCGGCATCATGGAAAATTTCCACCAGCTGCCAACCGATGATGCCGGTCAGGTTGGAAGGTTTGAAGACCACCGGATTGCCGGTCACAATTGCGGCCGAAGCCATTCCCAGACTGATAGCCAGCGGGAAGTTCCAGGGTGAAATAATTGCCGCAACACCCTTTGGTTCGTAGAAATATTGATTGATTTCGCCCGGGGCATGTCCGACCCGCTGCGGTTCGCCAAGGCGGATCATCTCGCGGGCATAATATTCGAGGAAGTCGATCGCCTCGGTGACATCGGCATAGGCCTGATCCCACTGTTTGCCGATCTCCAGCACCTGCCAGGCCGACAGCTCGAAGATCCGCTTGCGGGCAGCTTCGGCTCCATTAAGCAGATACCGGGCACGATCACGTGGGCTGGTATCGCGCCAGACCGGAAAAGCTTTTTTAGCCGCTGCAATGGCCTGCGTGACCTCATCCGTTCCGGCCTGGCAGATCTTGCCCAGTACCTCGCCCGGATTGGCCGGGTTTACCGTGCTGCAGGTGTCGTTTGTAATGATTTCCCGGCCGTCAATGTAGAGCGGATAGGTCTTTCCAAACTGCGAACGGATTTTGGCTATCGTCTGGGGGAAAGCGGCGCGGTGGTCGGCGCGCGTGAAGTCCACCATCGCTTCGTTATCAAAACGTATCAGGCCGCCCGAAGCGGTTTTCAGTTTTCGCGGTTGATTGGTCCGTTCGACCCGTTCCCTTTCGGCAGTCACAGACGGGTCCTCCAGTAGTCTCTCAATCCTGGCATCCTCGGCAAAGCTCTGGCGCAGGAAGGATTCATTGGCGGTGTTTTCCAGCAGGCGACGCACCAGATAGCCCATACCGGGAACCATATTGCCATAGGGGCAGTACAGGCGGATACGCCCGGCGACCTGGAGGATTCCCTTGCGAACCGGTTCAGCCATACCGTACAAAACCTGGAATTCATAGCGTGAGTCAGGCACTTTCAATTCATGGGCGATCTCCATGACCGCCGAGATTGTGCGGATGTTGTGTGAAGCACAAGCAAAGTGACAGATTTGACTGTTTTCAAGAATCCTCTTCGCCTGGCGCTCAAAGGCGGCATCACTTTCGGCTTTGAGCGTCCAGACCGGAACCCTCCAACCGTTCTGTTTGGCCTTGATCCCTTCGTAGTCCCAGTAAGCCCCTTTTACCAGACGTATCGAAATCTGTGTTCCCTGTTCCCTGGCCCAGGCCAGCAGTTTGTCCAGATCCTGGTCGGTGTCCTTCAGATAGGCCTGCAGCACGATGCCGATGTGGGGATAGTCGCGGTACTCCAACTTCAGACGACGGTACAGTTCGATGATGATATCCTTGTGACGGTACGATTCCATATCGATGCAGAGAAAACCGCCCACCGCTACAACCTTGGCAGCGATTTGGCGCAACTGCTTCAGCATGGCCTGGACCGATCCCTCAAAATCCTGCGGATTGGCCAGAGCAAAGAGAGCGGTAGGCTTCACAGCAACATTAATCCGCGGTGCGTGTCCCCAATCCAGGCCCGGATCTCCACCGCTGCCTGGCAGCCCTTTCCACCCCTGCTGATCTTTATACAGACTTTCCAGCAACTCCAGATAGGTACTGACATACGTTTCGGCTTCTTCTTCTGTCAAAGTTGCTTCACCCAGCACATCCACTACTGCGGCAAAGCCACCCTTGCGCAGTTTTTCGATATTTCTGACCGCCTCTCTGGTGTTCTCACCAACAATGAACTGGCGGGCCATTTCCTGGATATTGGCCGAAATAACCTTGTTCAGCACAGCCCCACCCATGGAACCGAGCATGCCGGCCATTTTGGAACCCGTCTTCAGTACCGGCGGCATATCCTGCTCTTCACCGAAATACTCGCGGATATGATCGGTCAGCATTTTGCCGCTCGTCAGCGACGGAAAGACATCAACAAAGCGGAACATCTGGATCTTGAACTGCTCGTTCTGCATGCTCCAGTCCATGACCTTGCCCATCCAGGACCCCTTGTTGAAGAGGAACGGTTTTTCCTCGGCAACGGTGCTGAAAAGTTCCTTACCGCGAGCAATAATCTTCTGATTGAGCGTTTCGCTATCCATTTGCGTACTCCTTGTCATAAGTATTAAGACAACACTGCGCTTGCTGATTTTTGCGGCATGGCCAAGGGTCGTTAAAACAGGAGTATCACGGTTAAATTCTACTGCAACACCGGCAAGACGCAAGGCTGATTCAAAGGGTTATTTCAACCGAAAAATGTTAAAAATCAGCATAGCGAGCGTCACGGGCTGACCAGATAAATCTTGCGAGTGAATTGGGGACAAAAGAACACTATTAAGTTCAACAGACAGAAAGAGGGGTCTAAGCAACAGCTTGACCCCTCTAATTTCGGTGAGTTACAAGTTTCAATTAATCCGAAAGGCACCTTCTAATCTTCCGAAAACAGTGTCCGGTCGTTTTCAAATGATTTATGACGGATCTGGTGAAACTTCTCGATCAGTTTTTCTACAGTCAGTCCATCTTGACCGGAACCTTGGCCTTGAGCACAAACTTGCCGTCTTTTACAGCCAGCAGACAGAGCGGAGTCTTGATCGGCTCTCGGTTGGCACGGATAGTGATCGTGCCGGAAACACCCTTGAAGTCCTTGGTCTTGGCAAGAGCATCCTTGAAAACCTTCGGATCAGTGCTGTTGGCACGTTTCATAGCATCGGCCAGCAGCATCATGCCGTCATAGCCCTGTGCATCAAACAGGCCGGGCAGTGTGCCGTTGAATTTCTTCTTGAAGGCTTCGATGAACTTGGCAGTCTCGTCGGTTGCCTGCTCGGGAGAAAAACCCAGCGCAGACATGGAACCTTCGACTGCATCGCCGCCCAGCTTGATGAACTCTGGTGAGAAGAGGCCGTCGCCGCCGAACATGTTGGCCTTGAGACCCTGTTTGCGGGCTTCCTTCATGATCAAAGCGCCTTCAGTGTAGTAACCTGAGAAGAAGATCACATCCGGTTTCTGGGCTTTGATGTTGGTAACCTGAGCACTGAAATCCTTGTCGCCGTCTTTAACCTTCTCGTCGGCAACGATCTCGATGCCTTTGCCCTTGGCGGCATCGCGGAAAGTCTGGGACAGACCCACGCTGTAGTCATTGTTGTCAGAAGTGATGATAGCGACCTTCTTGTATTTCATATCCTTGACGAAGTAATCGATGCAGGCCGGGATAGCCACGCTGTCCAGCAGAGTATCGCGGAAGATGTAATCACCGATCTCAACCAGACCTGGACCGGTGGCTCCGGCTGAGAGCATAACCACGCCGGCTTTCTGGGCGATCGGAGCAACTACCTTGGAGATGCCGGTAGTAGGATCACCCAGGATTGCTACTACGTTATCGCGGCTGATCAGCTTCTGGGCCACAGATGCGCCTTCCTGCTTGTCGCCGCGATTATCAGCTTCGACAATCTCAATTTTCTTACCATTGATGCCGCCGGCGGCATTGACTTCGTCGGCTGCCATTTTCATGCCTTCCAGGGTCGGCTTGCCGAACATTGCCACGTCACCGGTCAGAGCGCCCATAAAACCGATCTTGACGGTATCACCGGCAGCCATGGGAGCCTCTCCAGACTTTGACTCTTCCTTCTTTTTGCAACCGGCGGTTACAGACAGGGCCAGTGCGCCAGCCAACAGCAGTGCAGCAATCTTTTTTAAAGTCATAATTTCTCTCCTTTGAAAGTTTTTTTAAAAACCGGTCTCAATAAAGTGCAAGAATACCTGTTTATTATACCTCAGCAAAACCAATTTCCCAGAACGTGTACTTAAAAATCAGCTTAAAGTCACAGGTGACTTCGGGAATGCAGTTGATTGCAACGAAACCTTCCAGAAGCTGGTAGATGGCTTCGGCGTTGACCTCAGTGCCGAGGTAGTTACTCTAGTTAGCTTTGATTTAATGAATAACAAACCTGCAGTGTCGCCTCGTAATACTCGACAAAGCATAATTGTATACAACAAAAAATAATTATTGACACGTCAATACAGGTAGTTAGCTACAGTGCCTATTCGTTATGCAAGATGCAAAAACCCTCGAATAATACGTGACTATTAATGGATTTATCCAAAATGTCAACAGGGTTATGCACATTTTTTGTGGAAAGCACGCGTGTGATTCGCAACTGGGTGAAAATTCAGCCATCACATCATTTGACTCCCGTCCCACCATATATTCTTGTCAACATTACCAAACTGCATTAGATTGTATAAATCTTATTTCAAACACAGGTACGTAATACAAACCAGATCCGTCCTTATCGAACTGACTGAAAACGATGGCCCGGGGGCCCCGCGTACCTTTAAAGGAGGATCATCATGGGTGTTTTGATGCAGGCATTTTACTGGGATTGTCCACGGGAAGAGCGGCAGGAGTACGCCTGGTGGAACTTCGTTGCGACTAAACTAGACGAACTTCATGACACCGGCTTTACCGCGCTCTGGCTGCCGCCGGCCGGCAAGGGAGCCAACATTGGCGGCATGTCGATGGGCTACGATGTTTATGACTACTATGATCTGGGTGAATTCGAGCAGAAATCGGTCAGACCGGGAGAGAAAAGAACCTGGTTCGGATCGAAGGAGGAATTGAAAACACTGATCCATGCGATTCATTACCACAAGATGAAAGTCTACGCCGACCTGGTCCTGAATCACAACAACGGTGCCGATGTCACGGAATTCAACCCGATCACCAACCAGCAGTGGTGGACAAAATTCAACCCGAAAAGCGGTAGATTCACCCGCGACTGGACCTGTTTCAATCCATCACCCTACCCTGATTCGGATCCGGGTGTGTTCGGCAACATGCCGGACCTGTGCCACACCAATCCCCGCGTCATGTCCAACATCCTGAACTATGCCAAGTGGATGATCGAGGAGATCGGCTTCGACGGTTTCCGCTACGACTTTGTCAAGGGTTTCGGAGGTTGGATTGTCAGGGCTATCCATGATCGGCAGTACCTGTATCACGGTAAAAAAGTGGATATCTTCGGAGTTGGGGAATGCTGGGCCGGTGACGATTTTATCGGCAGCTGGCTGGATTCGGTCAACAAATGGGCTGCAAACCGGGTCGGCGCCTTCGACTTTCCGCTACGCTACCGTCTCAAGGATCTCTGCGACAACCCCGGCTTCAGCCTAAGAACATTGGCTGACTCGGGTGTGCTGGTCAAGTATTTCCCCTTTGAAGCGGTGACCTTCGTAGACAACCACGACTTCCGCGGCGACGGTTTCGACGAAATCGTCAATGACAAAATGCTGGCCTACGCCTACATCCTGACCCACGAGGGTTACCCCTGCGTATACTGGAAGGACTATTACAAATACGGGCTGGCTGAACCGGGGAAACCGAGCGGGATTGAGCGTTTGGTAAAGGTACATGAAAGTTACGCGGGCGGCACAACTAAGATCCTGTATCTGGATGACGACTTCTACTCCATGGAGCGCACCGGTAGCGAGGCCCAACCGGGATTGGTCTTTGCCCTCAACAATTCAGTGGGAACAATCAGTCATTCGATCCAGTCCGGCTTCAAGGGGCAGCGACTGAAACCGCTGGCCTGGCGAGCCAAGGATATGATCTATGATCCGCCGACATTAACAACAGACGCTGAAGGCTGGTGCCGAATTGAAGCGCCGCAACGCGGATATGTGGTATATAGTATTTATTACTGATACGCAAAAGGATAAAAATGTTGAATTTTTCGTCTATTTCTATTAATCCGCGCTTTAAACCGGTACTAGTTTTTAGTTTAAGCGTCTGCGTACTACTCGTACTGGCCGCACCAGCCTTTGCCCTGGATAAAAGCCTGTCCAGACAGGTTCTGACCGAGATCAATCTGGCCCGCAATGAACCGCGAGTTTATGCCGGTTTTCTGCGAGAATTTCGCAAACAGTTCCGGGGAAAACTGTACCTACTGCCCGGCAGCACCACCCGCATGCAGACCAACGAGGGGGTTGCCGCCGTCGATGAAGCGATCAGACACCTCTCCCGTCAGAAACCGCTGCCGAAGCTGACCTGGTCGGACGGTCTTGCTGAGGCAGCGGCTGAACTGGCAGTGGAACAGGGTCAATCCGGGGGAATTGGCCACAATGGCAATCAGAACCATGGGATGCGGGAGCGGATCGAGCGGCAAGGGAAGTGGGATCGAAATATCGCTGAAAACATCGGCTACGGCCCCCATGATGCCCGCAACATGGTAATGGCTTTGATCATCGATGATGGAGTCAGAGATCGAGGGCATCGCAAAAACACCTTCGGTCCAACTTTCAGGACCGCCGGAGTGGCCTGTGGTTCTCATCCACAATTTAGCAGCATGTGTGTGATTGATTTTGCGGGCGGTTTCAGGGAGTGAAGCGGTTCCACACATTCGATAAATTAGCGGTGTGGAAACCTGAAAGAGGACTAAAGGGTCGGAAGCTCCGTTTTTTTGTTTTAGAAACATAATTGTATACAGCTCAAAATAACTATTGACACGTATTTACAGCTAGTTATATGCAGTGCCTATTCGTTATGCAAGATGCAAAAACCCCTCAATAACACATGACTATTTCTGCGACTTATCCACAGCTTCAACAGGGTTATCCACATTTTTTGTGGAAAGCGCTTTAAGCATATAATTTTGGGGCGCCATGATTGGTATCGGACTAAGAATGGATATTTCATATCCCCCCAACTTCAAATATAAAAACACCATCAAATAGCCACCATCACAAGCCTGACGATTTAAATCACATCACAACAATATGCACTAAACTTTAAAATTTCAGGTATAGTGCGTTCTACAAAACCTGAAGGAGGAGCACCTGTATGCCTTTCAACGGTACTCTGGAACATATTCCTCTTGTAGAAGTCGTCCAACTGCTTCATATGACAGCCAAAACAGGCGTTTTAACACTTAAGAGCCCAAAAGGTGAAAGCCAGCTGGTTTTTAACAACGGCTTTCTTGTAAGCGCCAACCATTTTAACAACAGCGTACGTATTGGTCAGGTTCTGGTTGAAATGAACGCCATCAGCGAGGAGCAAATCGAGGCGGCTCTTGCGACCCAGAAGAGTGCGGGACCTGGTTTTAAACCTCTCATAGCAACTTTGATAGAACAGGGAACCATTGACAAGGAAACCGCTTACAAGGGTTTGGAAACCTTGATAGAGATGACCATTGTCGAGGTTTTGACATGGCCAACCGGCACTTTTTCGCTGGATGTCACCGAAACTTATGTTTCCGATGAATTCCGTTATTTTCCGGAAAAGCTCAACCAGGAATTTCTGTTGAGTGCCCAGGGAATTCTGATGGACGCCCTGCGAATTTATGATGAAAAAGTACGTGACGGTTCTTTAAGCAAACTGTTTTTCAAAGAGGAACATCAGCAAAACCCATCTGAGAACCAAGGCATAAGCGGTGAGGGACTTCACATAACCGAGGACCTTCTTGGACTGGACGCTCTGGAATCTATCTCAAAAAAAATACCGGACGTATTCACCGGACTGAACGATCATGACCCGGTTGCAGAGCACCGCCGGCATGTCATAAGTGCAATCCCGGAAGCAACCCTGGACCAACATGACAAACTAATCTCCTATTTAGCAGGCATTTCCAGGTCATCACCTTCGGATTCCAGACCTCCAACGACTGCCCTCATCCTTTTTACCAACAACGAATTACTGTCACACGCTGTTACAACGGTCTGTAACAATCAAAATCTGTTCGTATTTTCAACCGATGAGGAATCCTCACTGGATACCATCATTGAACAGTCGCTGGGACGGGATTTGTACCCGGTCCTGCTGATCGACACCCCCCATAATGATGAAGGCGAACTCACTACTTCGATGGTACTCCAAAAAGTGGCTAAATACCCGCAGAGTTCCGTTATTATTGCGGCTTGCAGCCACATATGGCGATCAATCGGTATACAGCTGATCGGGAACGGAGCCCGTTCAGTCATCCCTCGTCCCTGCCGACAATGCCATGAAGATCTGTATGTATCGCAGATGACCGGATTTCTTTCAGCATTGGGTCCACTTTTAAAAACAATACTACCTGCCTCCCAGAAAGAACTTCACCAACAGTTCATGGCCTGTTTCAAACAACTGAAGAATCTATCAACCCCACCCGAAATTGCAATGGTGATACTTAAATTCGTAGCTACTCAATTTGAAAGGGTTATTACCTTTGTCCTGGACAAATCAGAGTTGATTGCAGAAAAATCCATCGGCGTTACCAGCAGCAAATCCGATGGTCCCTCATCTCCACTGATGTTCAGGATTCCACTCGTTAAAAACTCGCTTTTCCAGGATGTAGTCGAAAAGGGTAATCTCTATTACGGGCAGCGTAATGACGACATTTTAACAACCTGTTTGTACAAGGAAATCAACCCTCCCCGAAGTTCCAGAATCATGATTATGCCGCTGATCAGCCGGGGAAAGGTTATTGCAGTTACCTATGCCGATTTTGGTCTCAATCCTGTTTACCCCCCGCAAACCGGTCTTTTGGAAGCGCTTGCACAGCAGGCCGGTTCAGTACTGGATAATGCCATATACCGAAAGAGCATTGAAAAATCGGCCTGATTTAGTATACAAAGGGTCTGTAAAACGACACAAACTCAGCGAGGACCATGATGGACGCCAATATTCTGCACCAGATCCTTGAAATTGCATTCCAGAAAAAAGTTTCCGACATTCATTTCGAAGTTGACAATCCTCCTTTTTTTCGTGGGCGTGGGCAGCTCATTCGCGCCAAGATGTCCAAGTTGTCTCCTGCTGATACCGAATTCATCGCAGCCAAAGTACTCGAACACAATGGGCGTCAACTTAGCGATGACCTGAAAGAATGTGACGCATCATACTCGCTGCCGACCGGGGGACGTTTTCGGGTCAGTATCTTCAGGCAGAAGGGTTTTTACGGAATCGTCATGCGTGTTATTCCACCCGTGATCGGCACCCTTGAAGATCTGAACCTGCCACCGGTGCTAAGCGAGATCTCCCAGGCCCCCAACGGCCTGATCCTTGTCACCGGCCCTACCGGCAACGGCAAATCCACTTCTCTGGCGTCCATGTTGCGTCACCTCAATGAAAACTTCAGCTATAACATCATAACCATCGAAGATCCGATTGAGTTTCTGTTTACATCCGCAAAGAGCTGCATAATTCAGCGTGAAATCGGGATTGACACCGATAGTTTCCGTTCGGCCCTCAAAGCAGCACTGCGCATGGATCCGGACGTTATCATGGTTGGTGAAATGCGCGACAAGGATACTATCGATTCCTGCATCAAGGCGGCTGAAACCGGCCATCTGGTTCTCTCGACGCTGCACACACATGGCGCAGTTTCAACCATCAACCGCATAATCGGGTACTTCCCGCCCGAGGCTCAGGAAATCGTCCGCCACCGTCTAGCTGATATTCTGGTAGCAACAATTTCGCTGCGCCTGATCAAAGACAAGAGCGGTGAAAACATCCTTCCGGTAGTTGAAGTCATGAGAGCGACAACAACCATTCAGGCCTGTATTCGCGAAGGTAGACTAGACGAAATTGAGAAGCATATCGAAAAAGGTGCTTCCCAGTATCAGATGCAGACTTTGGATATGCACCTGCTGCAGCTGTATCGTCAGGACCTGATCACGATCGAGGACGCCAAACGCATGACTCATTCAATGGATTTCGAGCGCAAACTGATGTTCGACAATTAAGTCATGGCAACCTTACAAGCACAGCCTCACATTTCATCGAAGACAGCGGCGACCCGGACATGCCACGCCTGACAATCTTCAAAAAAATCATGCTGGTGATGATGCTGCTTTCGCTGTTGCCGCTGTTGGCATCATCCCTGATTCTCCTTTCCAATCTGGAATCGGTCAACTCTAACCTTACCACCGAAATAGCGGATACCTCAGACATTCAAGCCGCCGAATCTCTCCAGATGCGTGCCCAGAGCGTAGCCGAAACAATATCGGAATTTCTGCGCCAGTGCGAGGGAGATCTGCTTTATCTGGCCCATACCCCCCTGGAAAATCAGACACTCCTGAATTTTTACACTACCCGGCGTAGAGAGTTATGGGAACGCCTGGGTGCCGGGCAGGAGATCCGGAGATTTGCCCCCCTTTACCGTTCAATAGCTTATATAGATAAAAACGGCCTTGAAGGACTGGTTATTCGGGAAGGTCTTTTCGTGAAACCCTCGGAACTGCGCAATGTTTCCACGCCAGCCGGTACGGAGTTCAAGAGCGAGGATTATTTCCAAAAAACAAAGGGGCTCCGCTATGGCGAAATTTATGTTTCTCACCTGACCGGGTTTCATGTTTCCAAAAAAGAGCAGTTGGCCGGAGCGGTCGAACCGGAGGACGCTTATAACGGTAAGATCTACGACGGCGTGATTCGATTTGCTTCTCCTTTGATTGATAAACATGGCGATTTCGACGGCATGGTGGTCATATCCCTGGATCACCGCCACCTGATGGAGTTTACACAACACATAGATCCAGGCAAAAACTTTTCGACTCTTTTCCCATCATACAAAAGCGGCAACTATGCCTTTCTGTTCGACGACGAAGGCTGGATCATAACCCACCCGAAATACTGGGACATCCGCGGTCTTGACCGGAACGGCAAACAGGTACCGGCCTACACAGAAAATTCCAGCCAGGCAGACATTGATTCCGGTCGCATACCCTATAATCTTGACCAGGCCGGATTCATCCACAAGAACTATCCGGTTGTGGCAGATTCGGTCAGAAAGAAAAAAATCGGCTCAGTTGACATAACCAACGTTGGTGGAGCAAAGAAAATCATGTCATACGCCCCGGTTCTTTACAGTACCGGAGACTACAGCAAGCATGGTGTCTTTGGCGGTGTGACGATCGGTTTCCAGGTTGATCAGTTTCATGATGCCGCCCGCAAGGGAAGCCGGCTGATAAACAGTAAACTTCGCGATCACCGAACACTAAGTGCCATTATTATACTCCTTACAGCACTGTTGGCCGTTTTTTCAGCCTGGGCCCTTTCACGTGGCATAACCAAACCACTGCAGCAATTGATAATCGGCGCGCGCCGCCTGGCCGAGGGTGACACACGCAATACAGTCAGCGTTTCCTCCAGCGATGAGCTTGGTGAACTGGCCCACACTTTTAATGTCATGTCCAGCGAACTGGAAATTCGCAAATCCAACCTTCTTTCAACACTGGATGAGCTGAGGCATTCACGTCTGGAAATTCTTGACGAACGGAATTTCAAGGAAAGCATTCTTGAAAGTATCTCCAGCGCCATCGTAACATTTTCCCCGGATGGACTGCTTACATCAATCAACGCCACCGGACGGATGCTTCTCGGAAACGACATTGCGGTGGACATGCATTACCGTGATGTGTTCTGCCGTTGGAATGACATGGCGCAACGGACAGAGCAGCATCTTGTAACACCTGGCGGATACGGCAGGGAACCATTGAGTTTCAACCTTGGCAACGGCATGACTTACTTCGAGGTCGGTTTTTTCCCGATTGGGAAGAGCGCCGAAAAGGGCCTGACGGTAACCATACGCAACGAAACCGAAAAAGAGAAACTGCGCGAAGAAATGATGCGGCTTGACCGCTTGGCATCGCTGGGAAAGCTTTCTGCCGGCATCGCCCATGAAGTACGAAACCCGCTGACCGGAATTTCGCTTTTGCTGGATGATCTGCATGACAACGCCGCCCTGGCACACGATGACCAGAACATGATCAAGAAAGCACTGGAAGAGATCGAGCGTGTCGAACGGCTGATTAGCGCCCTGCTGAATTACTCGTCTCCGGTCAGGGCGGACTTCAGGATGGGTGATCTGAATATGGTGGTAAATGACACAGCCCTGCTCATGCGGCGGCAGTGTGAACGGCAAAAAGTTGGTATCCGCGTTGTTCCCGGAGAACTGCCTCACTTCCGCTTTGACCCTGAGAAAATAAAGCAGGCGCTAATGAATATTATTAGAAACGCTTTAGAGGCCATGCTTGACGGAGGGGAAATATTGATATCCACCACTGCGAATGCAGAGTACGCCAGACTGCAAGTGTCCGACAACGGACCCGGCATACCGGAAGAACATCTGCCGCTGGTCTTTGAGCCTTTCTTCACCAGTAAAGGCGCCGGCACCGGTCTGGGACTTTCAATTACGCAGCGTATCGTTGAAGAACATCACGGGCTGATCAGCCTGGAGAGTTCTGCCGAAAAGGGAACAGTTTTTACGCTGGAACTGCCGATAATGAACGGGACAGAAGGATAATAATGGAAAAAATTCTGATCATCGACGATGAATCCTTTATCTGCGAGAATGTAGAGCGAATTCTAGGCGACGAAGGCTACCAGGTCTGTTCGGCCGCATCAAGCAGTGAAGCTTGTGAAGTTGTGCTGGCGAATGACATTGACCTGGCCCTGCTGGATCTTAACCTGGGAACTGAAAATGGTATCGACGTGCTCAAGGCACTCAAAGAGATTGATCCCGAACTGTTGGTAATCATCATCACCGGTTACGGTTCTGTTGAAAGTGCTGTTGACGCTCTCAAGCTGGGCGCGTTTCACTACATGAAAAAGCCATTTAAAGCCGATGCCTTGCGAGTAATAGTCAAACTTGCACTTCAGACACAGACTCTCAAACGTGAAGTCCGCAACCTGAAACGCTCCGACGGATATCTGCCGGGGCGCTTTCCGATGATTGGAAACAGCAATGCTTTTGCTGATTTAGTAACCCAAGTGCTCGATATAGCCAGGATTCCGTCTTCAACCGTATTGATCACAGGCGAATCCGGAACCGGCAAAGAGCTGGTGGCACGCGGAATCCACGAACTGTCCGACCGCAGGTCGGCCGCCTTTGTCGGCATCAATTGTGCATCATTACCGGCCAATTTGCTTGAAAGCGAGCTTTTCGGACATGAAAAAGGCGCTTTCACCAATGCCACCAGCCGCAAACCGGGCCTGTTCGAAGAAGCACACCTGGGCACGATCTTTCTGGATGAAATCGGCGAAATGGACATGGCAATTCAGGCCAAACTGCTGCGGGTTCTTCAGGAACGAACCATCCGGCGTGTCGGAGGCATAAAAGATATTGCGATTGATGTGCGGGTGGTAGCCGCCACCAATCGCAATTTAAAGGACAAGATCGCTAACGGCAGTTTTCGCGAAGACCTCTTTTACAGACTTAATGTTTTTCCGATCCATATTCCTCCTTTACGAGAACGTACCGACGACATACCCGTTCTGGCGGCCTACTTTCTTGACAGCTTCAGCCGTGCCTTCGGTCGAAATTTCTGCAAAGTGTCCACTGAAGCGGCAGAATTAATGAAACTATATGCCTGGCCAGGTAATATACGTGAACTCCGCAATGTCATTGAACGCATTTGCATTATGCGAAGCGGACCAGACCTGCTGCCAGAATATCTGCCACCCGAAATACTCGGTATTCCAGTTGAGCAGATGCGCAGTTCAACCCAGCCGGATACCAAGCCTATGGCTAAGCTCGCACCTGGCAAGGGGCTGGAAGATGCGGTAGCCGAGTTCGAAGTCAGCATTATCAGCCAGGCATTGAAGCAGGCCAATGGCAATGTTCTCCAGACCGCCAGCATTCTTAAAATTCCCCGGGGAACATTGCGCTACAAGATGGATAAGTACGGATTATAGGGCGAACAATATGTTTGCAGCAGAAGTTTATTTTCCCCAAACGCCTAAACCGTCCAAGCTTGACATTGATTAACAATATGGTATCAACTCTAACAGTTATACCCATATCAAGGAGGTTAGACATGAGAATCGCAGCAACGTTAACAGGGATTGCATTACTGGCCGCTACAACCGCCTTTGCGGGCCCCACCAAGACCTATCAGGTAACCGGACCGGTTCTGGAAGTCAAAGACGACATGATTGTCGTTCAAAAAGGCAAGGACAAGTGGGAGATCGCAAAGGACAAGGATTCAAAAGTCACCGGTGATCTCAAGGTCGGCAGCAAGGTCACTATTATGTACACGATGAAGGCATCTACAATCGATGCAAAAGCCGATGCCAAAGCCGACAAGAAAAAGAAATAATAGATTACATGATGATGCGCAACCAGTCTTGCCTTACTGGGAGATCAATATGGGAATGTTTGATGATTTAGCAGGCAAGGCAATGGGTATGCTGGGCGATTCCGATGAAGACTTTGGCGGAATGTGCTGGGCGGCATCATAAACACACTGGCGCCAGGCGGTTTGGGCGGCCTGGTCCAGTCTTTCAAGGACAAAGGCCTTGGAGAAGCTGTCGCATCGTGGATCGGCAAGGGAGAAAACCTGCCGATCAGCGCTGATCAGATCCAGAGCGTGCTTGGCAATGAGACGATTCAGAATCTAGCCTCAAAATTCGGAATTCCCGGCGACCAGATCGGTTCCATGCTGGCACTGTCCCTGCCGGAAGCAGTTGACGAGCTTACCCCGGAAGGAACAATACCGGATAATTCTTAAACAGACTGTTGTCGATATACACCAAGCGGCAGTAATGTTACCTGTTTCAATGCAAGACAGTTGATATTACTGCCGTATTAATTATTTACTAACTAGCGACATTCTCCAACCATTATAAAACTCCCGCCTTTTTTTACGCTTCAACTTTATACGCAGAGCCATCCGGCCCGACCCGATTTAATGTTTAATGAATTGGGCTTATCTGATACAAGAATAATACCTGAGATGATGTACTGGACATGGGCAAGATGAGCTTGACTGATGATTGAAACCAGAACCAATACCGAAACCGGCCAGAGGCAGATCAGCGTCGGTTCGCCAGTCTACAGACGAGCCAACCTGGCCCTGTTCTGCGCCGGGTTTATAACATTTATAACACTGTACGACCTGCAGCCACTGCTGCCACTGTTTGCAAAGGAATTTGGTGTATCACCGGCCGTAGCCAGCCTGCCCCTATCGTTTTCCACTGTTTCACTTGCGGCTGGAATGCTGATCGCAGGCACAATCTCTGAAACGCTGGGGCGTCGTGCGGTCATGACCTCAGCCCTCTTTCTGACTTCAATCCTGGCACTCGTAACTTACTTAAGCCACTCTTTCGAATCTCTTCTGATTCTGCGACTAGCCCAAGGAATCGCTCTGGCTGGAGTCCCATCGGTAGCCATGGCCTATCTGGGAGAAGAGATGGATGCCCAGGCCATCGGGCACGCCATGGGACTGTACATCAGCGGCAATGCTCTGGGCGGTATGTCGGGCCGTATCGGATCAGCATTGTTATGCAAGTACGTACCGTGGCATACCGCTATCGCCATGATCGGAGCCATCAGCCTGATACTAAGTCTGGTATTTCTGAAAAGTCTGCCACCCTCCGGCAACTTCCAGCAGCGACCGTTCAAGGTCAATTACCTGTTCACTTCCCTGTACCAGCACATGCGTGAACCTGGCCTGCTCTGCCTCTACGGATTGGCTTTCCTTTCGATGGGCGGTTTCGTTTCGCTTTATAACTACATCGGTTTCCGATTGCTGGCCCCCCCCTACAATCTCGGACAGTTCCAGGTCAGTTTGATTTTTCTGGTCTACCTGCTGGGCTCATTCAGTTCCGGTGTTGCAGGCAGGATGATCCATCGTTTTGGCCGGCCATTCATGATACGATTGACCTTGACCATAATGCTGATTGGTACATTGCTGACTCTGGCAGGCTCACTGCCGCTCATCATAGTTGGCGTAGGAATCTTCACCTGCGGTTTTTTCAGTGTGCATGCCATCGCCTCAAGCTGGGTTGGTCGCCGGGCCATAACTGCCAAAGCCCAGGCTTCTTCGCTTTATCTGTTTTGCTACTATCTCGGTTCAAGCATTTCCGGGACGCTGGGCGGAATTTTCTGGCTGCACTACGGCTGGAACGGAGTAGCCGCAATGATAACCATGCTGATAGCGGCAGCATTCGGAGTGGCTTTCCTGCTTCTGCGTCTGCCTGCAGTGGAATAATTAATACTGAAACAAAAGGAATACGATAATGGCCGAAAAACACGATATAAGACCGGAACAATCCATTGAACTGCTTAAAGAACTGCACATACTGACCCGTGACGGCAAGCTGAACCAGGACAGCAGACGAAAACTGAAACAGGTCAACCACCTTTTCCAGTTTATTGAACCGCTGCTTAAACAGGTTCAGCAGGAACACCCCGATATAGCCCTGGTCGATCATGGTGCCGGAAAGTCCTATCTGGGGTTCATTCTTTACGATCTATATTTCAAGAGTCAGGATGGCAATCCTAGTATTTTTGGAATTGAATCCAGAGACGAGCTAGTTGAAAAATCACGGGTTTTGGCACAACGACTCAATTTCCCCGGCATGACGTTTTTGAACCTGTCCGTGGCAGATTCCATAAGTTCCGATGCACTGCCGGCAACAGTGGATGTTGTAACGGCACTGCATGCCTGCGACACTGCCACCGATGACGCCATCCGTTTCGCCCTGAAAAAGCTGGCCCGCTTCATCGTGCTGGTCCCCTGCTGCCAGGCGGAAGTGGCATCAGTGCTGCGGAAAAACAAAGGTAAAGCATTAGCAAACAGCAGTCTTACCGAAATATGGCGACATCCGCTGCACACCCGCGAATTCGGCAGCATGCTTACAAATGTCCTGCGCTGTCTGCAACTGGAAGCACACGGCTATAAAGTCAATGTCACTGAACTGGTCGGATGGGAACATTCCATGAAAAACGAGCTTATTATCGCCGAATACCTGGACATGCCTCGCCGCCGACCAACCGAGCGCCTGAGTGAAGTTCTTCATTCACTGGGGCTGGAAGAAATGAGCAGCCGCTTCTTTACCTCGCTATAAATCCCGATTCCTCACCATAACATCAACGCCGGCATGTGGCGGTTATCCGCCACTACTGCTGGCCGTATTCAGCCACTTATCAGATTTCAGCCACCAATCACTATTGCATTACAGAATAATAAAACATCATATCAGCAGGTTACATTTATGTTACGAATTGGCATATCCACTGCATTGAGCAGTACAACTTGCCATCCACACTACGTCGCTGCATCGGCAAAATAAAACGCAACATCAAAAAAAGGAGGAGCACGCATGAAACTGAATGGATACCTGAAAAGTCTGGTCATTGGGACAATTGCACTGGCCCTGCCGCTGACCGCGCAAGCCAACCCGATCGTGATCAAGTTCAGCCACGTGGTAGCCCAACACACACCAAAAGGACAGGCAGCCGATTATTTCAAGAAATTGGTCGAAGAACGTACTAAAGGTCGTGTAAAGGTAGAGGTTTACCCCAACAGCCAGCTTTTCAAAGACAAGGAAGAAATGGAAGCCCTGCAGATGGGTTCAGTACAGATGCTGGCCCCCTCACTTGCCAAGTTCGGCCCTCTGGGCTTGAAAGAGTTTGAAGTTTTCGATCTGCCTTTCATCTTTGATGACTACAAGGAATTGCACAAGGTTACCCAGGGACCGGTAGGAGCCAAACTGCTTCACAAACTTGAATCAAAGGGACTGATCGGCCTTGCTTATTGGGATAACGGATTCAAGGTCATGAGCGACAACAAGCCGCTTAAGAACGTGGCCGACTTCAAAGGCGAAAAAATGCGAATCCAGTCATCCAAAGTACTTGACTCCCAGATGCGTTCAGTAGGTGCAATCCCACAGGTCATGGCCTTCTCGGAAGTCTATCAGGCGCTGCAGACCGGCGTTGTCGACGGCACTGAAAACCCGCCCTCAAACCTGTATACCCAGAAGATGCATGAAGTGCAAAAGTACGTCACAATCTCCAATCATGGTTATCTCGGCTACGCCGTTCTGGTAAACAAGAAGTTCTGGATGGGTCTGCCGGCCGACATCCGCACAATAATGGAAGGCGCCATGAAAGATGCCACCGAATTTGCCAACAATGTTGCCAAAAAGGATAATGATGAAGCAATGGCAGCTGTCAAAAAATCCGGTAAATCTACCATTATCACTCTGACCCCTGCAGAGCGCGCTGCCTGGAAAAGGGTGATGGACAAGGCTCACAAGGACAACATGGGCCGGATCGGGGCAGATATTGTCAAGGAAGTTTACAAGGAAACCGGCTACAAACCATAATCAGATTTTTGTAAACGTAAAGCCGCTACGGTAACCCGTGGCGGCTTTTTAACGACTTTTTTCAGGAGACATCCCATGATGAAATACCTCGACCACCTGGAGGAATGGATCATAACCTTCCTCATAGGCACTGCGACCCTGGTCATCTTTGTTGCCGTTGTCCATCGTTATGCTTCGGGACTTCCGATCCCTGGTCTGCAGGACTGGCTGCTGACCATCAACATGAGCTGGGCACAGGAACTCTGCATTTACATGTTTGTCTGGATGGCTAAATTTGGAGCGGCCTACGGTGTCCGTACCGGCATTCACGTAGGGGTTGATGTATTGATTAACCGTCTGCCGGAAAAATGGTGTAAATCATCGGTGCTTTTAGGTCTAGCCAGCGGCGCGTTTTTCACCAGTATCATTGCGGTGTTGGGCATGCGGTTCGTATGGGAAAACGGGATGCATTATTATGTGTTTAATAAATTGGGCATGGTAATGGGTGACCTGTATGAAGGTCCGATTACTCCGGACCTGGAATGGCCGACCTGGATGGTCTATCTGGCTATTCCGTTGGGATCATCCCTGATGTGTTTCCGTTTTTTACAGGTCGCCTGGAACTTTGCCCGCACCGGAGAACTGCCCCACCATGATCACTCCCATGTTGAAGGTCTGGAGAAAGAGATTGTCAACGCAACTGAAGCGTTGGAGGTGTATGAAGAACACAGACTCGATGATTTTAAAGACGAAGGGGGTGTCAAATGAGTGCGCATGCTGAGACACAAGAGCGTATGACACCGAAACAGGCAGCAACCTGGGTGATTGGCATTTCAGTATCACTGCTGGCTATCGCATCCTTCGGCAGTGCCGGCATAGTGTTTGCGCTGTTGATCGGCCTGATGTTGACCGGTATGCCGATCTCAATCTCCCTGGGCCTGACCGTTCTGACCTTCCTGTTTTTCATGTCGAACGTACCGGTTGAAACCGTAGCCATGAAACTGTTCACCGGCATCGAGAAGTTCGAAATCATGGCGATTCCGTTCTTTATTCTCGCAGGCAACTTCCTGACCCACGGTGGTGTCGCCAAGCGAATGATCAACTTTGCCACCGCCATGATCGGTCACTGGTACGGCGGTCTTGGACTTGCAGGAGTTATGGCCTGTGCACTGTTTGCAGCTGTTTCCGGCTCCAGTCCTGCTACGGTTGTAGCGATCGGTTCGATTCTGCTGCCAGCCATGGTAAAGGCCGGCTTCCCTCGCAAATTCGGGGCTGGTGTTATCACTACTTCAGGGTCTCTGGGAATTTTGATTCCTCCTTCCATTGTCATGGTTATCTATGCCGTCGCCACCAACTCGTCAGTCGGCGCGCTCTTTATGGCAGGTGTAATCCCGGGTCTGATGCTGGCAACCCTGCTTGGTTCAGTAACCTGGTATCGTGCCCGCAAGAACAACTACCCCCGTCTGCCTAAAGCAACTTTTAAGGAGCGCTTATTCGCCTTCAAGGAGAGCGTCTGGGGTTTATTATTGATCTTCATAGTGTTGGGCGGCATCTACAGTGGCATGTTTACTCCCACTGAAGCTGCAGCCATGAGTGCGGTCTATGCCTTCTTTGTCGCTGTGTTCGTGTACAAGGACATGCCCCTCAAGAACATCCCCAAGGTATTGCGGGATTCAGCCAACATGTCGGCCATGCTGCTGTATATCATAACCAATGCGGTTCTGTTTTCTTACCTGATGACCTCGGAACAGATCCCCCAGATCATGGCAGACTGGATCATTGCTCACCACCTCGGCATGATCGCTTTTCTGGCCGTGACCAACGTCCTGCTGCTGCTGGCCGGCAACGTGATGGAACCATCTTCCATCATCCTGATACTGGCGCCGATCTTGTTCCCGGTAGCGATGAAGCTGGGAATCGACCCGATCCACTTCGGTATCCTGATGACAGTCAACATGGAGGTAGGCATGTGCCACCCGCCGGTCGGCCTGAACCTGTACGTGGCCAGCGGCATCACCAAGATGGGTATTTCGGAACTCACCGTGGCCGTCCTACCATGGTTGCTTGCCATGGTCGGATTCATGCTGCTGATAACCTATGTCCCGGCCATCTCGCTCTGGCTGCCGCATCTGATGGGATACTGACAGACAAAGTAATTGTTAAGCATACATTGAAACAAACAAAGGGTGCTTTTGGGCACCCTTTGTTTGTTTCGTTATTCTCTTATACCAATTTCAAATCAAAGATGGATTCAAGGCGGCGAGGATTGAGGCGACGAGGCATACATGTTGTATGTTGAGGAACCGAAGACGAGCCAACGTAGAAGACGCTTTGATTTGGAATTGGAATTATGTTTCAAGCTTCAGTTAACCAATGTAGATCAAGACATGTTCGGATATGGACATTCGAGAAAACAGTAGAAAACCTTGCCTTTATACTGGGTTTACTGAATCAATGAAATAGCCTGGTCTGAAGAATATATACGGCAACCCCGCTGAAATAGCCCACCAGCGCAAGTCCACTGATGCGTTTTACATACCAGAAGAAATGTATTTTTTCCAAACCCATGGCAGCCACTCCGGCCGCTGATCCGATAATCAGGATTGATCCGCCGGTTCCAGCGCAATAAGCCATGAACTCCCACAAAAAACTGTCAGGTGGATATTGAGTCATGCTGTACATTCCCATGGAGGCTGCCACAAGCGGAACGTTGTCCACAATAGCGCTGACCATGCCGATGATTGTGACGATCACGTCCTCACGACCAACCGTCTTCGTTAGCCACTCGGCCAGGTTGGTCAGGATGTGGGTGTGCTCCAGTGTTGCTACCGCCAGTAGGATGCCGACAAAAAACACAATTGAACTCATGTCGATCTGTTTAAGAGCCCTTACAAGAGTCAGCTGTTCCTTATCCTCGTCATCCTTTTTGCTATGTATCAATTCACCTGTCAGCCAGAGAATTCCCAGTCCAAAGAGAATACCCATAAATGGCGGCAGATGGGTCACAGTTTTGAATATTGGTACGCAGATCAGTATGCCGAGACCCATGGCAAACATGAAGTTCTGTTCAAATGGTGTGGTTGGATCCCGGTGCCCTTTTTCCGAAGATTTGGTAGGACTGACAACAGCACGTCCCTTCAGGAACCAGCTGGTGATAGCCAACGGTACAAACATGTTTACGAGTGAGGGTAAAAAGACCCCTTTCATAATAGCCAGTGTTGTAATCTGACCGCCGATCCAGAGCATGGTGGTAGTTACATCGCCAATCGGTGACCAGGCTCCTCCGGCGTTGGCAGCAATAACAATTATCCCGGCAAAGAAAAGCCGGTCGTCGTGCTTGTCCAGAAGTTTCTTGATCAGCGAGATCATAACTATGGTAGTGGTCAGGTTATCCAGCACGGCGCTCAGGAAAAAGGTTACTATTCCCACCAGCCAAAGCAGGGTTGTCAGCTTGGTGGTTTTGATGCGGGAAGTGATAACATCGAAACCATTATGGGCATCCACTACCTCAACGATGGTCATGGCACCCATCAGGAAGAAAACTATCTGGGCAGTGGAGGCCAGAGATTCATTGAGCTGTTCGCTCACCAAATGGTGGTCACCAGTAGATAAAGCATAAATTGTCCATAGCAGACCTGCACCTATCAAAGCTGAAGCTGATTTGTTAACCTTGAGCGGATGCTCCAGGGCAATTGCTGCATAGGCTATGATAAAAACAACGATAAGTGCGGTAAGCATTAATGAGTTCTCCGGAAAGTTAATTTACCAATACGCTATTTTTTCAACCAGGACAAAAACCTTCCAACCATGAGCGGTTCACAGGATTATTAATCGACGGCTGTTATTTATGTTTTTTATAAAAACTGAAAATACCAAGGTCTCCAACAGTTCCAGTTGATGCATCTGGATCATTTTTGTCCACATAAGGGTCTCTCAGGGCATCCCCGATAATCATGCCTCCGATGGCCCCATACAGCAGTGCAGCACCGCCACCGATCAACAGAATATTCATCTCTGTGCTGATACCTATGGCGGTAAAGAACAGACCGGTCACCAATCCGACCAAGCCCAGAATTGTAGCGCCAAGCTTTTTATCGCCGGTTTTCTGTACAGCCCAACCGCCAACCGCCCAGGCCATCATTGAGTAAACTGCAAAGCCTCCCAACCCCCAACGGGCAGAGAAACTGTCCATGTTTCCGGTAAATGACAGAGCTGAAGGAATGACGTTGGAGGTAAGACTCAGACCGGCAAAACTACTGAGAAGAGTCGCGCCTACAGAACGGAACTTGATACTCATGACGAAAGTCAGAATGCCTGAGTTAAAATTGCGGATCATTTTCAGGATCATACTACCTCTGTTCTCCATGGTGTTGGTCGGTACATTCATAGCACAAACTCCTTTTTTGCTGATGCATTCATTTTAAACGGTAAAGGCTTGAAACCCCTCCCCCGGGCGGGGGAGGGATAATGCGGATAAAATCTAGTGACCTGCTGAAGGTGGAACAACCAGCTTGCCTGGGTAACGCAGACTGCCGACCAGATCCTGAATCTCCTGGGGAGGCTCAGGTGTGAACTTGCCAACCACATACATGACGATGAAGTTCAGTGCAGCACCAACAGTGCCGATACCTTCCGGTGAAATACCGAACCACCAATGGTCTTTGTTATTAAAGGCAGGATTGACAAATTTGAAGTAGCTGATGTAGGCGGCCACAAAGACTATACCGACAAACATGCCGGCCAGAGCACCTTCCTTGTTGGCCTTTTTGTTAAAAATACCCATCAGGATACAGGGGAAGAAAGAAGCGGCCGCCAGACCGAATGCAAAAGCAACCACCTGTGCAACAAATCCTGGAGGGTAAATCCCGAATAAACCGGCGATTACTACAGCCACACCGGCGGCACCACGCGCCCACCAGAGTTCTTCAGATTCCGACATATCCGGTTTTACAATACCCTTCATCAAGTCATGGGATATAGCGGCTGAAATAACCAGCAGCAAACCGGCCGCAGTTGAAAGAGCAGCGGCCAGACCACCAGCGCCGATCAAACCAACAACCCAGTTGGGCAGCTTGGCGATTTCAGGGTTGGCCAAAACCATGATGTCCTGGTCAATCTTGACTTCGTTAGCGCTCTTGGGATCATCCCATTTGCCTTTGGCGATCTTCATGACGCCGTCGCCATTTTTATCAACAAATTTAACCAGTCCGGTTTTTTCCCAGTTTTTGAACCAGGACGGAGCGTCTTCATACTTGACGTTATTAATGGATTTGACAAAGTTTGTACGGGCAAAAACAGAGATAGCAGGTGCGGTAGTATAAAGCAGAGCAATGAAGAACAGTGCGTAACCAGCGGAGGAGCGTGCATCACGCATCTTCGGTACAGTGAAGAAGCGGATCAGGATGTGAGGCAGACCAGCGGTACCGATCATCAGCGACATGGTGATGAAAAATACGTCTATCCTTGGGCGCACGCCAGCTGTATATGCCGCAAGACCAAGGTCCTTCTGAATGTTGTTCAGAACATCCAGCATATATTTACCCTGTGCGGTGGCGTCATTAAGCCGTGCTGCACCTTCAGCCGAAACTCTAGAGCCCATTCCAAGTTGTGGAATCGGATTACCAGTGAACTGCATCGAAATAAAGATGGCCGGTACCAGATATGCGACAATAAGAACGCAGTACTGGGCTACCTGAGTATAGGTAATACCTTTCATACCACCCAGGGTGGCGTAGAAAAAGACCAGCGCCATGCCGATGATAACACCCACGTTAATGCTGACGCCCATGAAGCGGGAGAAAACAACGCCAACACCGCGCATTTGGCCGGCCACATAAGTGAATGATACGAATATGGCGCAACAGAGTGAGAGAACTCGGACAGAGTTTGAATAATAGCGGTCACCCATGAATTGCGGAATGGTGAACTTGCCATATTTACGCAAGTACGGACCAAACAACATGGCAAGCAGAACATATCCGCCTGTCCATCCCATCAGGTAAAAGGATCCGTCTCGCCCCATGAAGGAAATCAAACCGGCCATGGAGATGAAGGAGGCGGCCGACATCCAGTCAGCGCCGGTTGCCATGCCGTTCAGGATAGGAGGAACCGACTGCTCGGCAGCATAGAAGTCACCGGTGGATTTAGCCCTTGTAGCGTAGGCGATGTAGATATACAGGGCAAAGCTGAGGCCCGTAAGAATCCAGGTCCATTGAAGAATAGTCATAGTTTTTCACCTCATGATTAAATTGAATACAAGCTTGTGGATGGATATTCCCTCAGGATATTATCCCTCGTGCACATCATATTTCTTGTCCAGGTTGTTCATCATGTACACGTAGGTCCAGATCAGGATGACGAATGTCACCAATGATCCCTGATTGGCAAACCAGAATCCGACCGGGAAACCACCGATCATGTAAGCATCAAGCTGATCAACAACCATGATGCCGCAGAAAAATGAAACGAAAAACCAGACTGCCAGATGACCAATAATGATGACCAGGTTCTCTTTCCAATACGCCTGTAACTCTTTTGTTGCATGAATTGACATGGTGTGTTCCTCCGTTTTCGTGAATGATATTGTTACCAGCCTCTAGTTATTGTTTTTCCTGGCACCCTCCTTTCCTTGAGATTTTTGAAACGTCTCTGTGCCCGGCTGTTGTCGAAATTGCCTGGCAGAAGATTGGTTCCTCTTCCAACAATGGTTTTATTTACGAAAAACAAACTGTCAGGCGTAAGCCCGCGAATATCCAAATTTCATCGAAAGTTGTTCAGCCCCCTCCATCATGCAGGGGATCACCTCTTTATCCAGCCGATCCTGCAACATGCGGAAAGATGGCGCCAGCAATGTCAGTGCACCGACCACCTTGCCGGCATAATCCCGTATGACGACCGCCACGGCACAGATTCCATCTCCCAATCCGTTAAAATCAACAGCAACGCCCTTCCGGCGAATCTCATCCAGTTCGATCTCAAGCTGTTCGGGATTCACTATTCCTCGTTTTTTAGCTCCGCGACCAAAAATATCAATCGAACTGACTGATTTGATGACCTTTCCGGCAGCGTTGGTAAAGAACGGGAAACGGCGTCCAACCAGGTCAACCGCCTTGATCTGCTGGAATGAATCAACCATATCAAGGAACAGCACTTCATCATTGTTCATGACCGTGATGTAGACCGCTTCATCCAGCTTGCGAACCAGTTCCACCATGATCGGGTGGGCCAGCCTGATCAGGTTGTCGCTCTTCAGTATGTGCTGAGCCATTTCAAATGCCTGCAGGCCAAGATTATATGTTCCGCTCTCCATGTTTTGCTCAACCAGTCCCTTATCTTCCAGCGTAGCCAGAAGGCGAAACACCTTGTTTCGACTTATTTCCAGTTTTTTTGACAGAAAAGTAACCGTAGGACTGGCCCCGTCTTGAGCAAGAGCCTCAAGCAGATCAATCGCCTTGACAACGGCTTGTACCGAATACAAACCTTTTTCTCTCATGATTTATCACTCCGATAATAGAATTAGTTTCACTGCGTCCATGCAGCATAGACAACATCCGGAACATGGATTTCCCAATAAACCCGGATTGCAGAGCATGGCCAAAACCACGAATAAGAATGCAATAGCTCCGGATGGACAAACTGTATTTAACAACGACCAGACAGCTGAAGCAGTACTATGTTTTTCAGGTAATAATTTGTGGACTTAAAACAGATTAAACGGAGGGAACAACAGGGGGGGCTCTACCATGAGGAATTTCCAGATTATTTTCAAAAACTGGGGAAATAGAGGTAACATTATGGATTTGCGATAAGTAAGCAACTATAATCAGGCACTGCAATTTTTCAGAACTAAGTACTACAGCATTGGTAACTTTTCGAGATTCTTTTAAATGGGTGATCTCGGTAGCGGGCTTATCAAAATTGGGGATTTTGTCCGTTGAAAAAGATACCGGAGCTACCACCAGCAACAGCAGGATAATTATATGAGAAAGCAACCTTTTCACAATGACCTCCCTGGCTACCGATGAGCTTTTGACCTTTAGCAAAACAAAAACATGTATAAAAATAGAATATTGTTTTTATTTCTTATGCAACATTATTTTATTATTGTCAACGAATTTTTAATGACACTTACAATAAATTCAATATCACACTTATATTACTAATTTATATAGCTTATTATAAAATAATAAATCGCACTTATGTTCAATTATCGTTTTATTTATCCCTAATAGCAGATCAATTACACCACATGTCAACTGCTGGTTTTTATATGTTTTAGGTCACACCAAAAAAACGTTAGCTGTTTTTACAACTGCAACGCATCCATGAATAAATGTTGCAATCACAATTGAAGTACGAAAGAATGTGACCTGAGTCAATGTTGCCGACCAGGAGAAACTATGCCGTTTATCAATGAAGACAGTTTCTTTTTCATGCCGGTTGATGCCATCTGTAAACGTCCTCTCATAACCTGTACGCCGGATATGGCGCTGGTGGAGATGGCTCGCCTGATGAAGACCCATAATATCTCCGGTATCGTCGCAGTGGAAAATGATAAGCCGGTCGGGATTGTCTCCCTGCGTGACCTTCGAAACCTTATTGCTGACTCAGTCAGCGACATTGCTAACCTGACTGTAAGCAAAGTAATGAAAACCGGGCTGATAACCATCCGCAGCAATGACTATCTCTTCAAAGCCATCTTCCTGATGTCCAAAAACAACATCCACCGACTGGTAGTTATTGATGAAATCGACCGACTGTTCGGCGTAATCACCGACACCGACCTACTGAGAATCCAGACCAGCAGCCCGCTTTATCTTGTCCAGGAAATAGAATCAGCCAACGACATGGATCAACTCCGCAGCATCGCACTAAAGATGACCGGTATGCTGCAATATGCCATCAAGACCAATGCCGATGCACAGAGCCTTATTCAACTTATTGCCCACTTTAACGATGCTTTTACCCAGCGTCTTATATATATACTTGATCATCAACACAATGTTTGCCTGCCTTCAGGAGCTGCTTATCTGGCACTGGGAAGCGAGGGGCGCCAGGAGCAGACATTGAGAACCGATCAGGACAGCGCCATTGTCTACCCGGACAATCTCCCGTCAGATCAGCTTGCAGAAGTTCGCAAATTTGCCGAACTGATCGTATCCTCCCTCGAAAGCGTGGGTGTACCGCTTTGCCCCGGCAACATGATGGCCAGCAATCCAGAATGGTGCCACAGCCTGTCTGAATGGAAACAGCTGGTTGAACAGTGGATTTCACGACCTGACGCGGATGCCACGGTACATTTTGGAGTATTTCAGGATCTGAGGGTACTGCACGGCGATATTTCGTTCGAGGCGGAGTTACGTTCCCACATTTGCGATTGTACCCGCCACAATTCAATTTTTTTTCCAAGCATGGCGCGCAATATTGTGCGATTCAAGCCACCGCTTGGTATGTTCAGCAGACTGCTGGTGGAAAAAAAGGGGGAACATCGCGGTAAGATGGACTTAAAAAAGGGTGGCCTGTTCGCCTTGACGAGAGGAATCAGCCTGATTGCTCTCGAAGCCGGCATCATGGGGGGGACAACCTGGGACAAACTGCAGCGGCTCCACCATCAGCAGCTTGTATCTGATCATGATCTGGAAACCATACAGGATTCTTTCACTTTTTTGATAATGATGAGGTTGAAAAAACAGCTCATAGCCTTGTCATCCGGAAAAGAACCGGACAATTTTGTAGACCCGCTGGTTTTGAATGAACGGGATCGGGACCAGCTCCGTGCTGCATTGCGGGGTGTTGAAACACTTCTGCATATTCTGAAAAGCCGCTATAAGCTTGACCAGATCGCCCGATAAAGTTTTAAGAGCCAAGTGTTCGACTATAGGCCCCTTTATATGATATTATTTAAATAGCAATGTTATTCATCGTATCTCTTTACTTTTTACAGTTACCACTTTCTAAATTATTTCAACCCGACCTGCTGAACTGAAAGATGTTTATGAGTGCCCTTTTATTCAAACATAAATATGATTTCAGTTTTCTGACGAATGCCGATACAGGTCGTCCATCTTCTCTGCATGGTCGCTTTCTAAGAAGGTATTTATCCCACTTGTTGATTGTTCTTCTGCTCCTACTGACTCCCCTTACTTTTTCAAATGACAATATCCCAAATTTCCAACCTGAATGTGAAACAACTTCGGTTCTTAATTTTGATACGCGCACTAATGCTGTAATATCTCGCTATTGCGTCTTGTCGCTTCAAAAATACCAAGCGGAATCAATTCCTCAACGCCATTCCTTTCCCGAATCAATTGTCCCATCCACACCACTGATCTCCTTTGTCTCCCCCGGTCGCGCCCCTCCAAGCCGTATTTTATCTGCCAATAGCTGACCCTGGTCCACATCGGCTTACGACATATTCTTTACGCCCTTTGATAAACCCAAAAGCACACGCTTACGTTGGGCTTTATCCATTTTGGAGGATATATGAACAAACTCCTGAAAAGATGGCTTGAGGCAATGGATGGCAACAATCGTACCTGCACCTGTTGCAGTAGATGCTGCGAAGTTTTTGGCGGACATCTGCATGCATACGATCCAGATATAAAACGTTGGAAAAGGGAAGGAAGAGAAGATCTTCTACAGCGGGTAAATCGACTCGGCTGGATCTGGGTCGATCCCGATACAAAGGGCCCGCTTGACAGATGCCCCTTTATCCAGATAATCGAAACAGGTTGTTCGCTTTGCCTTATCAATGATACAAAACCACAAATGTGCAGGGATTACCCTCCTATCGAAAACGGACGTAGGTGCATCCATGAAAACACAAAGGAAAAGAATAAATGACAAAGTTTCTATTAATCAGCTTATTAACACTTGTTTCAACTCAAACAGCACAGGCTTCAGTAGACATCGGACAGGTAGCTGATCTGACGCAAAGCAGTATGGGGATTTTAGCCCTGACATTGTTCGTGGGTGCATATGCCTTGGTCATTTTCGAAGAGCAACTTCACCTAAGAAAAAGTAAACCGGTGATTGTCGCAGCCGGCATCATCTGGGTCCTGGTTGCAATCACTTATCAAGCCATGGGGCGACCGGATCATGCTCACACCGCGATTCTGCACAATCTGACCGAGTATGTTGAACTGTTTCTGTTCCTTCTGGCGGCCATGACTTATATCAACGCCCTGGAAGAACGCAATGCCTTTCTGGCACTCCGTTCATGGATGGTCAACAAGGGCTTCAGCCTGCGTACGGTCTTCTGGATGACCGGACTGTTGGCGTTCTTCATATCACCGGTTGCGGATAACCTGACCACTGCCCTTCTGATGGGGGCTGTGGCCATGGCGGTGGGGGGTAATAACAAGCGTTTTGTGGTAGTAGCCTGTATCAATATTGTGGTGGCTGCCAATGCAGGCGGGGCGTTCTCCCCCTTTGGGGACATTACCACCCTGATGGTCTGGCAAAAGGGCAAGGTTCAGTTCTTTGAATTTTTCGTCCTGTTTGTCCCGGCGGTGATCAACTGGCTTGTACCTGCGATATTAATGAGTCTGGCTGTTTCCAAGGAAAAACCGGAGGTCAATGACGAGGTGGTCACCATGAAACTGGGTGCCAAACGGATCATGGCCCTGTTCATGTTGACCATCGCGACAGCCGTGTCGTTCCACAACTTCCTAAACCTGCCTCCGGCAGTGGGGATGATGCTGGGATTGGGCTATCTGGGTATTTTCGCGCACTGGCTGAAAAGAGTGGAGCACCGTCTATTTTCGGGCGACAATTTTCTGGATGTGACCGGTCACAATCATGCAACCTTTGATCTGTTCCGCAAGATCGCAAAGGCCGAGTGGGATACTCTGCTGTTTTTCTACGGGGTAATCCTGTGCGTGGGTGGTTTGGGACAGTTCGGTTACCTGGCCGGGGCATCACAGTTAATGTACGATGGGCTTGGTCACACCACCGCCAACATCCTGGTAGGCATCCTGTCGGCCATCATCGATAACATCCCGGTCATGTTTGCCGTTCTGACCATGGACCCCCAAATGTCACATGGCCAGTGGCTGTTGGTAACACTTGCAGCCGGGGTCGGGGGCAGCCTGCTCTCCGTCGGTTCCGCCGCCGGAGTGGCCCTGATGGGATCGGCTCGCGGGGTCTACACCTTCGGCGCTCACCTTAAATGGAGCTGGGCTATCGCCCTGGGGTACGCAGCCAGTATTGCCGCGCATCTGCTTATAAACGGCAGATATTTTACTCATTGATCTGGTGCAACAGCTGAGCTGATGAGCTTCTTGCAAAAGTGTATTCAAGGTTTTGAATGTTTAGTTTTAACAATTTAAGCTACTGAAATAATTGAGCTTCACGGCATTTTATGGTATTGTTCTGTTGCGACGAGAACAGTACCGAAAGGACGCCAATGAAG